>JADZAI010000075.1 GCA_020852655.1 Alphaproteobacteria bacterium | reverse complement strand
GTCCGCGGCGATCGGCCGCGCGGCGGTGTTCCTCTGTCCACATCGGCGCCTCCCTGCAAATCGCGGCGCTCCAACATGAATCACAACCGACTCTTCCGATTCAACATCTTTCCGGTCAGGCTCTCAAGGTGCCTACCGGCGACGATTTCAGTCTTGGATGGATGCTCTCTCGCAATTTGTTACCTACGCAAACGCTCGAGATGAAAGGCCTCCTAGTTCTGCTGCTGAGATAGATAGTGAGCGTCGAACGAGTCGAAGCCCTTCCCTTAGAATGCGATTTCGCGTGCTTAAGCGCGACAATTTCTCGTGTCGTGCCTGCGGGGCAAGCCCAGCCTCGATGCCGGGTCTTCTACTGCACATCGACCACATCAGGGCCTGGAGCGTCGGCGGAGAAACCATCGACGATAACCTTCAGACTCTTTGCGAGCCGTGCAACTTGGGCAAAAGCAATATTTTGTAGCACCGCCACGCATCTGGTCGGATCAACATCGAGAACCTGCTAACGCGCACTGTGACGCCGCTCTGTTAATCCGCGCCTTAGCCTCCAACAGGGGAGAACACACAATAGAAGAAAGGGCGCGGATTGCTCCGCGCCCTTCCCTCTTTCGATTGCCGGCTGGCTTAGAAGTGCGCCAGCGCGCCCAGCAACAGCAGGGCCACGATGTTGGTGATCTTGATCAGCGGGTTCACCGCCGGTCCGGCTGTGTCCTTGTACGGGTCGCCGACGGTGTCGCCGGTGACGGACGACTTGTGGGCGTCCGAACCCTTCAGGTGCTTCACGCCGTCCTTGTCGACGAAGCCGTCTTCGAAGGACTTCTTGGCGTTGTCCCAGGCGCCGCCGCCCGAGGTCATCGAGATGGCGACGAAGATGCCGGTGACGATGACGCCGAGCAGCATGGCGCCAACCGCCTCGAGCGCCGCTGCCTTGTCGCCCGAAATGTAGCGGACGGCGAAGAACAGCACGATCGGCGACAGCACGGGCAGCAGCGACGGGACGATCATCTCGCGGATGGCCGCCTTGGTCAGCATGTCCACGGCCTTGCCGTAGTCAGGCTTCTGGGTGCCCTGCATGATGCCGGGCATCGCCTTGAACTGGCGGCGGACTTCCTCGACCACCGCCTGCGCCGCGCGGCCCACGGCGGTCATGGCCATGCCGCCGAAGAGGTAAGGCAGCAGACCGCCGATCAGCAGGCCGACGACGACCCAAGGGCTCGACAGCGAGAAGGTCAGCGAACGGATGCCTTCGAAGAAAGTGCCCGGCTTCGCTTCGCCGATGAAGTGCTGGATGTCCGAGGTGTAGGCCGCGAACAGCACCAGCGCGCCGAGACCGGCCGAGCCGATCGCATAGCCCTTGGTGACCGCCTTCGTCGTGTTGCCGACCGCGTCGAGGGCGTCCGTCGTGTGGCGGACTTCCTTGTCGAGGCCCGACATTTCGGCGATGCCGCCGGCGTTGTCGGTGACCGGGCCGAAGGCATCGAGCGCGACGATCATGCCGGCGAGCGACAGCATGGTCGCCGTGGCGATCGCCAGGCCGAAGAGACCGGCGAGGAGGTAGCAGCCGATGATGCCGCCGATGATGATCACGACCGGCAGCGCCGTCGATTCCATCGAGACCGCGAGGCCCTGGATGACGTTGGTGCCGTGGCCGGTGACCGACGCCTGGGCGATCGAGACGACCGGGCGCTTGCCCGTGCCGGTGTAGTACTCGGTGACCATCACGATCAGCGCCGTGACGACGAGGCCGATGACGCCGCAGATGAAGATGGTCGTGCCGGTGAAGGCGAAGGTCGCGCCGAACGCTTCATAGCTGAACTGCGCACCGAAGCCGCCCGGGATCATCACGGCGACGACGCCGGCAAGCGCGCCGATCGACAGGACGCCTGTGGCGATGAGGCCCTTGTAGAGGGCGCCCATGATGTTCTTCGAGGCGCCGAGGCGGACGAAGAACGTGCCGGCGATCGAGGTGAGGATGCAGACGCCGCCGATGGCGAGCGGGAGCAGCATCATCGGAAGCAGCGCAGGCGAACCGGCGAAGAAGATGGTAGCGAGAACCATCGTGGCGACCGCGGTTACCGCGTAGGTCTCGAAGAGGTCCGCCGCCATGCCGGCGCAGTCGCCCACGTTGTCGCCCACGTTGTCGGCGATCGTGGCGGGGTTGCGCGGGTCATCTTCGGGAATACCCGCCTCGACCTTGCCGACCATGTCGCCGCCGACGTCCGCACCCTTGGTGAAGATGCCGCCGCCGAGACGGGCGAAGATCGAGATCAGCGAGGCGCCGAAGCCGAGCGCCACGAGCGCGTCGACGACGACACGGTCGCTCGGCGCAAAGCCCATCGGGCCGGTCAGCAGGTAGAAATAGACCGTGACCCCGAGCAGCGCGAGGCCGGCCACCAGCATGCCGGTGATGGCGCCCGCCTTGAAGGCGGTCGAGAGGCCCTGCGCCAGGCCGAGGCGCGAGGCTTCGGTCGTGCGCACGTTGGCCCGGACCGACACGATCATGCCGACATAGCCGGCGATGCCGGAGAGGATCGCGCCGACGAGGAAGCCGACGGCGACCAGCGGCCCGAAGAGCACGCCGACGAGAACCGCAACGAGCACGCCGACAAGACCGATCGTCGTGTACTGGCGGTTCAGGTAGGCGTTGGCGCCTTCCTGAATGGCGGCTGCGATTTCCTGCATGCGGGCATTGCCCGCGCTCTGGGCGAGAATCGAACTCGTCGCCCACAGGCCGTACGCGATCGCTGCGATGCCGCAGCCGATCGTGGCCCATATGACAATATTTGGATCCACGGATGACCTCTCGATTGGTTTCGAAGGTCGGACTTGGCCGGTCGGCGGGCGCTTTTTGCGCCGTTTAGAAGCCGCTTCCATCCGAGCGGCAGCGGACAACCCCTATGGTCGCAATGGACCAGCCCCCCGCTGCGAAGCGCGGGGCTTATGCCAAATGCCGCCCCTCAAGGCAACGTCTGACGGCAAGTATCAGTGCTCGGCTGGTTTCTCGGCCGCAGCAGGTTCCGCTGCGGCATGCTCGGCCGCTGCGGCCTCGGCAGCCTGGTTTGCCTCGGGATCGTCGGTCTGGATGGTGTCCCGGAACGAGATGGACGTAAGGGCACCCTCGCCCACCACGGAGGTCGCCACCTTCATCAGGCGCTGCTTCAGACCCTCGCCGTCGATAATCTGCGGGTCGCCGTTCAGTGCGATGGACTGGCGATGGGTGTCCCGCAGCATGGCGTCGAGGATGAAGGGCACCTTGTCGCGCGCCTTGTGGGCGGATTCGACATCCGCCGCCTGAAACATCACGCGCATATAGGCGTAGTGATAGAGGTGGCCGTTCACCGTTACCGGCGCCACCAGCATCGGCATCTCGACCACGAGGTTCGAATCATCGCCGGTTTTCGCAGGCGCACCGGAGGCGAAGGCGGGCGGCGCGAGCGCTAGCAGGGACGCGAAGGCGAGGACGGCGAGACGCATGGCCGGACCTTGGCTCCGGCGCGCTTAAGGTCGCGTTAGCGGCTCCGGAAGTGGTCGTAGCCGCCGCCTGTGAGCGCCAGCGCCTTGCCGTCACGGCCCAAGACGGCCACGCCCTGCCCGGCCTCGACCGTGCCGATCACCGTGACGCGCGTACGCGCCTTCAGCGCCGCCGCCTTGCAGGCCGCGAGGCGGCGCTTCGGGACGGTGAAGGCGATTTCGTAATCGTCGCCGGCGGTCAGCAGCCGCGCCCGCAGGCCAGGGTCAGCCTTCACGAGCGCCGCCGCGGCGGCTGACAGCGGCACGTCCTCGCTGCGCATGACAAGGCGCACGCCCGACACGTCGGCGATATGGGTGAGGTCCTGGACCAGTCCGTCGGAGACATCGAGGCCTGACGAGGCAAAGCGCGACAACGCCTCGCCGAAGCGCGTGCGCGGCTGGGGGATGCGGTAGCGCGCGACGAGGAATCTGCGCTGCGCCGGCGACAGGCCGCGATGGGGCGCGCGCAGCTCGGCGAGGCCGAGGCCGCCGTCGCCGATCGTGCCGGTGACGCAGACAAGATCGCCCGGCAGCGCACCCGCCCGGCGGACCATCGCCTTGCCCGGATGCCCGAACATCGTGACGCTGAACGTCGCCGGCCCCGGCGTCGCGACGGTGTCGCCGCCGTAGAGGTGGATGCCGAAATGCGCCTGGTCCGCCTTCAGCCCGCGGGCGAAGGCCGCGAGCCAGCGCGGCGTCACGTCGCGTGGGAAGGCTGCGGTCAGCACATAGCCGAAGGCACGCGCCCCTTTCGCCGCGATGTCGGAGAGGTTCACCCGGAGCAGCTTGCGCGCGATCGTCTCGGGCGGATCGTCAGGCAGGAAGTGCACGCCGGCGACGATGGCGTCCGCCGTCGTCACCACGCCCTGTCGAGAGGTGGGAAGTAGCGCGGCGTCATCGAGAAGGCCGAGGGCGCCGGGTGCCGACTTCGCCAGCGGCGCGAAATAGCGCGCGATGAGGCCGAATTCGCCGCCCTGCCCGCTCACGTGGCCGGCAGGCCGAACTCCGCCGGACGGGTCCGGCGCGCCAGCGTGTTCAACACGCCGTTCGCGAAGCCGACTTCGGCGCCGCCGAAAAAGGCGTCGGCGACCTTCACATACTCGTCCAGGATGACCCTGGCAGGCGTGTCGGCAGTGCCGAGAAGTTCGAACGTCGCCGCACGCAGCAGCGCCCGCAGCGTTGCGTCGATCCGTTCGAGCGGCCAGCCTTCGCTGAGCGCCGAGGCGAGCGATTTGTCGATCTCGACCTGCTTGCCGACGACACCGTTCACGATGGCGCGGAACAGCGTCTCGTCGGCTTCCGCGAGGGCCTCACCCTGCTCGCCGTCGCGATCAAACCCGAGACGGTGGCTCAGAAATTCGTCGACGACCTGATCCGTATCCTCGCCGGACAGGTCCATCTGGTACAGCGCCTGCGCAGCCGCAAAGCGGGCCCGGCTGCGCGTAAGGCGGTCCTTGCTCATTCGCCGAGGCCCAGCTTTCGGCGGATCGTGATCATCGCCAGCGCCGCCGCAGCCGCGCCGCCGCCCTTGTCCAGCTTCTCGGCGCTCGCGCGTTCCCAGGCCTGTTCTTCGTTTTCGACCGTCAGGATGCCGTTGCCGATGGCCAGGCCTTCCAGCGTCAGGTCCATGATGCCGCGCGCCGACTGTTCGGAGACGATCTCGTAATGCGTCGTCTCGCCGCGAATGACGCAGCCGAGCGCGACATAACCGTCATAGGGCTTCTGGATCGAACCTTCGTCCGAAGCCTCGGCCGCCATGCGGATCGCATAGGGGATTTCGAGCGCGCCCGGCACGATCATGCGGTCATAGGTCGCGTTGGCGGCGTCGAGCGCGAGCTTCGCACCTTCGAGCAGCCCGTCTGAGATATCGTCGTAGAAGCGCGCCTCGACGAGCAGGAGGTGAGGTCCCTTGGCCATGACTATTTTCGCTCCTTGGGAATGTCCCGCCGGCCGATGATTTCGAGCCCATAGCCTTCGAGGCCGACGGGCTTTTGCGCTTCCGAGCGCGAGAGCAGCCTCATGGTGTGGACGCCGAGATCGACGAGGATCTGCGCGCCGACGCCGTATTCCTTCAGCATCGCGGTATCCTTGATCGTCTTGTCTTGCTGGCGGCGGCCCATCTCGGCGACGGTCGTGTCCTTCGTGTCGCGGATGAGCACGAGCACGCCCCTGCCCTCTTCCGAAATCTCGCGCATCGCCTGGCGCAGCAGGTCCTGCCGCCCGAGACTGACGCCGAGCAGGTCGTGGAACACGTTCACCGCATGCATACGGACGAGCACGGGCTCCGGGGTCGTCAGGTCGCCCTTCACCAGCGCGATATGCTCCGCGCCGTCGAGTTCGTTCACGTAAACATAGACCTTGAACGTGCCGCCGTAGTCGCTCTCGATCTCGTTCTCGTGCTGGCGCTTGATCGGATGATCGTAGCGGCGGCGATAGGCGATGAGGTCGGCGATCGTGCCGATGCGCAGATTGTGGTGCTGGGCGAAGGCGATCAGGTCGGGCAGCCGCGCCATCGTGCCGTCGTCGTTCATGATCTCGCAGATCACGCCGGCCGGATAGAGGCCGGCCAGACGCGCGATATCGACGGCCGCCTCCGTGTGGCCGGTCCGCACGAGAACGCCGCCGCGCCGCGCGACCAGCGGAAAGACATGTCCGGGCGAGACGATGTCGTCGGCGCCCTTGGTCGGATCGATCGCCACCGTCACGGTATGGGCGCGGTCATGCGCCGAGATTCCCGTCGAGATGCCTTCCTTCGCCTCGATGGAGACCGTGAACGCCGTGCCGAGCGGCGTGCGGTTCTCCTGGCTCATCGGATTGAGGCGTAGCTGGCTCGCCCGCTCTCCCGTCAGTGCAAGGCAGATGAGGCCGCGCCCGAACCGCGCCATGAAGTTGATCGCCTGCGGCGTCACCATCTGGGCGGGGATGACGAGGTCGCCCTCGTTTTCGCGATCCTCGGCATCGACGAGAATGAACATGCGCCCGTTGCGCGCATCCTCGATGACGTCTTCGATGGAGGAGATGTAGTCGTGATACTCGTTCATGGGCGGCATGCGCCTCAGTTCGCAGTTCTGATACGGTCCACGTAGCGCGCCAGCGTATCGATCTCCAGATTGATACGCTGCCCCTGCGTCATCCGGCCGAAGGTCGTTTCCGCGAAGGTATGTGGAATGATGTTGACGCCGAACGTGATGCCCTCGACCTCGTTCACCGTGAGCGAGACGCCGTCGACGGCGATCGAGCCCTTCTGCGCGATGTAGCGCATCAGCTCCGCCGGAGCGTCGAACTTGAAGCGCCAGGACCCGCCCTCGGGCGTGATGGATGCGACCCGGCCGACCCCGTCGACGTGGCCGCTCACGATATGGCCGCCAAGCTCGTCGCCGACCTTGAGCGCGCGCTCCAGGTTGATCGGCGTGCCGACGCGCCAGTCCTCCAGTGTCGTCTTCGACAGCGTCTCCGCCGACGCCTCGACGGCGAACCAGCCCTGGCCGTCCGTCACGCCGCGGCGAACGACGGTGAGGCACGGGCCGGAGCACGCGATGGAGGCGCCGATCGCGATGCGCGCGACATCGTAGGACGTCTCGATCTCGATCAGCGTGTCGGCGGGCTTGGAGATGGCGCGGACGCGACCTCGGTCTGTGATGATGCCGGTGAACATTGTGGCCTTCTACGCGCGCGCCGCCCAGGTTTCCAGAATGTCGTCGCCGATGCGCGCGACGCTCTGCAAGGTGAAATGTGCCGCCGCAGCCGGGTCTTCAACGCCCATCGCCGCGACCGACGCCATTCCGTCGCCGCCCATGACGAGCCCGGCGCGGAACACGACGATGCGATCGACCAGGCGCGCCCGGATCAGCGATGCCGCCACCCGGCCGCCGCCTTCCACCAGCACCCTTGTCAGCCCGCGTGTTCCCAGGGCCTGCGCGGCGGCGGCGAGATCGAGCTCGCCGCTGGCCAGCATATCGGTCGGAATGACCTCGGCACCAAGCTCGCGAAAGGCACGGGCGCGGCCCTCATCGACGCCGGCACGGGTCAGGACCCAGAGCGGCTGCTGCCTGGCACTCCGGGCCAGCCTGGAGGTCAGCGGCAGGCGCAGCCGCGCGTCGGCGACGATGCGAACGGGCTTGCGGCCTTCAAGGCCGGCCAGGCGCACGTCGAGCTGCGGATCGTCGGCCATGGCGGTGCCGATTCCGACGAGGATCGCATCGGACTGGGCGCGCAGCAGATGGCCATGCTGGCGCGAGGCCTCGCCGCTGATCCAGCGGCTGCGTCCGGTGTGCGCGGCGATCCGGCCGTCCAGCGTCATGGCGCTCTTCAGAAGAAAAAGCGGCCTGCCCTTCTCGACCCGCGTGAGGAACCCCGCCGTGACCTCGCGCGCCTCCGCCCCCAGCACGCCGACCAGCGCCCCGATGCCGGCGGTCTTCAGCGCGGCAAGGCCCCGCCCCGCCGTACGCATGTCGGGGTCCTGCGTACCGACGACGCAGCGCGCGATTCCCGCCGCCACCAGCGCATCGGCGCAAGGCGGTGTCTTGCCGTGATGGGCACACGGCTCGAGCGTGACATAGGCCGTACCGCCGCGCGCACCCTCCCCCGCCTGGCGCAGCGCCTCGGTCTCGGCATGAGGGCGCCCGCCCGGACGCGTCGTGCCGCGCCCGGCGACATATCCGGCGGCATCGGCGATCACGCACCCGACAGACGGGTTCGGCCACGTCGTCCCCAGCCCGCGCCGCGCCAGCACGAGCGCGGCCTGCATGTGGGCGAGGTCAGCCTTCGTTGGGGCCTGTGCCACCGCCCCGTCCATATTGCTGGTCGACGAATTTCTCGAAGTCGTTGACCTCGCGGAAATTCCGGTAGACCGACGCGAAGCGGACATAGGCGACCGGATCGAGCGCCTTCAGCCCTTCCATCACCAGCGCACCGATCTCCTTGGACGGAATCTCGGTCTCGCCCATGCTTTCCAGGCGCCGCACGATGCTGGAGACCAGGCGCTCCACACGCTCCGTCTCGACCGGGCGCTTGCGCACGGCCTTGTCGATCGATTGATACAACTTGTCCCGGTCGAAGACCTGACGCTTGCCGTTCGACTTCACGACCATCAGTTCACGGAGCTGTACCCGTTCGAAGGTCGTGAAGCGCGAGTTGCAGGCCGGGCACGACCGCCGCCGCCGGATGGCGGAATTGTCCTCGGTCGGACGGCTGTCCTTCACCTGCGTTTCGTCAGAGCCGCAAAACGGGCAGCGCATGTCTCAGCCGTAGATCGGAAAGCGGCGGCAGAGCTCGACGGCCCGCGCCTTCACGCGTTCCACCACCAGCGTGTTGCCGTCGGGATTATTGGTGTTGATGCTGTCGAGCACCTCGACGATCAACTCGCCGATCAGCTTGAACTCCGCCGTGCCAAAACCGCGCGTCGTGCCGGCGGGCGAGCCGAGACGGATGCCCGAGGTGAGCGTCGGCTTCTCAGGGTCGAACGGAATGCCGTTCTTGTTGGCCGTGATGTGCGCACTCTCCAGCGCATGCTCGGCGACCTTGCCGGTCACCTTCTTCGGCCTGAGGTCGACCAGCATCAGATGCGTGTCGGTGCCGCCCGAGACGATGTCGAGGCCACCGGCCTTCAGCGTATCCGCGAGTACCCTGGCGTTCTCCACGACCCGCTGCGCATACAGCTTGAAATCCGGCCGCAGCGCTTCGCCGAAGGCGACGGCCTTGGCGGCGATCACATGCATCAGCGGCCCGCCCTGGAGACCGGGGAAGACGGCCGAGTTGATCTTCTTGCCGAGGTCTTCGTCGTTCGAGAGCACCATGCCGCCACGCGGGCCGCGCAGCGTCTTGTGGGTGGTCGTCGTGACGACATGAGCGTGCGGCAGAGGGCTGGGATGTGCGCCGCCGGCCACGAGCCCGGCGAAATGCGCCATGTCGACCATGAAATAGGCGCCGACCGAATCCGCGATCTGGCGGAAGCGGGCGAAGTCGATCTGGCGGGGATAGGCCGAGCCGCCGGTGATGATCAGCTTCGGCTTGTGCTGTTCGGCGAGGCGCGCGACCTCGTCATAGTCGATGCGGTGGTCGTCGGGCCGCACGCCATACGGCACCGGTTTGAACCATTTGCCCGACATGTTGGCCGGCGCGCCGTGCGTCAGGTGTCCGCCGGCCGCGAGATTGAGGCCCATGAAGGTGTCGCCGGGCTGGAGCAGCGCCATGAACACGGCCTGGTTCGCCTGCGCACCCGAATGCGGCTGCACATTGGCGAACTTGCAGTCGAAGAGCGCCTTGGCCCGGTCGATTGCCAATGTCTCGGCGATGTCGACGAATTCGCAGCCGCCATAGTAGCGCCGGCCCGGGTAGCCCTCGGCATATTTGTTCGTCAGCACCGAGCCCTGCGCCTCCAGGACAGCGCGCGAGACGATGTTCTCCGAAGCGATCAGTTCGATCTGGTCCTGCTGGCGCCGGAGTTCCTTGCCGATCGCACCGAACAGTTCCGGATCGCCTTCGGCAAGATCCGCCGTGAAGAAGCGGCCGGAGCTGGCGGCCGGATGGGATGCGCGCGACTGGGACATGACACTTCTCGGATTACGATCCGCGCGGCTTATAGCGTAGTGGATGATCCGGCGCACCACATCTGGTGTCGAAAACCGCAAACGCCTGCGAACGCGTCTAACCGACTGATATCATGGTTTCTTTTCGCGCCCGGCCACTCTCGGCGCTCATTCCGGAGAGCGTTCAAAGGCCCTCGCTGAAACTTGATGGGGACCCGCCGCCTTTGCTGCCTTCGTGGCCGATACAGGCAAGACACAGGCAATAATGGTTTACACCTTGTGCTTGTGTTGCGGCTTTACATTTCACGGACTACAAGCGCGCGGCAAATCAACCAAGGACAGATTCGATGTCAAAAGAGGAAATCAGTGCCGCGGCCGCAGAGAAGTCTGATCTGCTGGAGTACGCCACCGGCATTGTGGCCGCCTATGTCGGCCGCAACCAGATTCCTCAGACCGACCTGCCGGCGCTGATCAAGTCGGTCTTCGACGCGCTGTCGGGCGTCTCGGTGCCTGTCACCGAAACGCCTGTCGCCACGGCGCTGAAGCCGTTCGTTCCGGTCAAGAAGTCGGTGACCGACGACTACATCATTTGCCTGGAAGATGGCGCCAAGCTGAAGATGCTGAAGCGTTACCTGCGCACGCATTACGACATGTCGCCGGAAGACTACCGCGCGAAGTGGGGCCTGGCGTCGGACTATCCGATGGTCGCGCCCAACTATGCCCAGGCCCGCTCGGAAATGGCCAAGCGCATCGGCCTCGGCCGCATCAGCCCGCCGGCCGGCCGTGGCCGCAAGAAGAAGGCGGCGTAAGGCCGCAGGTCTTCTCAGACGACAATGCCCCGCCGCGATTTCGGCGGGGTTTTTGTTTGCCCTTTGCGCTGTGCGTCCGGGTCGAGCAGGCGCTTCAGCTTGGCGACGGCGAGCGCCTGAAGATCGGCCCGCGGCGCGGACAGTGGTCCGAGCACGCTCGCTTCGATCCCGCTCTCGGGATCGACCGCCGTCGCCTTCAGGCTGTTACCGAGCTGAACGAATTCCAGATAGATCGCGCGGCCGTCAGGCGACACGGCGAATCTTGAGGCGGCGCCAGCATGTGTCGAGCGCCCCGACGAGTTCGCGGAGCTTCTCGTCCGTGTGCGCCGGCGACGGCGTGAAGCGCAGGCGCTCGGCGCCGCGCGGCACCGTCGGATAGTTGATCGGCTGCACATAGATGCCGTACTCGAACAGCAATTCGTCCGCGACGGCCTTGCACTGCACCGGATCGCCCACCAGCACCGGCACGATATGCGAGACCGAGCTCTCCATCACCGGCAGGCCGGCAGCGCGCATCATCGCCTTCAGCTTGTTGGCCTGCTCGTGCAGCTTCGCCCGCTCCGCCCCGCTTGCCTTCACATGCCGGACGCTCGCCAGCGCACCGGCCGCCAGCACGGGCGAGATCGAGGTCGAGAAGATGAAGCCGGGGGCGTAGGAGCGCACGCAGTCGACGATGCGCGCGCTGGCCGCGATATAGCCGCCCATCACGCCGAACGCCTTCGCCAGCGTCCCCTCGATGATGTCGATGCGATGCATCACGCCGTCGCGTTCGGCCACTCCGGCGCCGCGCGGCCCATACAGGCCGACGGCATGCACTTCATCGAGATAGGTCAGCGCGCCGTATTTTTCCGCCAGGTCGCAGAGGCCGGCCAGCGGCGCGATGTCGCCGTCCATCGAGTAGACCGACTCGAAGGCGATCAGCTTGGGGGCAGCGGGATCGTCGGCCCGGATCAGCTCTTCGAGATGCGCGAGGTCGTTGTGGCGGAAGATCCGCTTCTCGGACCGCCCGCGCTTGATGCCTTCGATCATCGAGGCGTGGTTGAGTTCGTCGGAATAGATGATCACGCCCGGCAGAACGGCGGCGAGCGTCGAGAGCGTGGCGTCGTTCGAGACATAGCCGCTGGTGAACAGCAGCGCCGATTCCTTGCCGTGGAGGTCGGCGAGTTCGCGCTCGAGCTCCACATGATAGTGCGTCGTCCCGGAGATGTTCCGCGTACCGCCCGAGCCCGCCCCGGTCGCCTCGATGGCGGCGTGCATCGCTTCGGTCACGGCCGGGTGCTGCCCCATGCCGAGATAATCGTTGCTGCACCAGACGGTGACCGTGCGTTTGCCCTGGGTCTCGCCCGCGTGATGCACCGCCTTGGGGTAGAACCCGCGCTGGCGCTCGATATCCACAAAAACCCGATAGCGACCTTCGGCTTTCACCGCATCAATCGCGTCGTCGAACAGACGATCGTAATCCATGAAGCCCTGCACTGGATGGGCGCCGAGAATGGGCACTAATCCGCGGGCTTTTAGCACGCCTTACGAGGGCCAGCGATTTCTATGTTTGAGAACATCTCGCAACAGCGCAGGACGATCGGTCATGATGCCGTGAACCCCGATGTCGACCAGCCGGTTCATCTCGTCGGCATCGTCGATGGTCCAGACATGGAGTTGCAGCCCCAGCCGGTTGGCCGCGGCGACCGCGGCCCGGTCGACCAGCGTCGCAATGCCCTGCCGAATCGGCAGTTGGGCGCAGTCGGCACCGAAACGCCCCACCGGAACGCGCCGCTTGGCCAGCCAGAAGCGCGCCGCTTCCTTCGGCCCCATGGAAGTACACACCTCCGGCCCGAAGGCGGTCCGCACCTGCGCGAGCCGGGCATCCGAGAACGAGCCGATGCAGACCCGTTCGAGAACCTTCATCCGCTTCAGCAGCGCCAGCAGCGGCGCCACCGCCCCCTCATGCTTGGCGTCGATGTTGACCCGCATCTCCGGCCAGGCGTCCAGCAACTCCTCCAGCAGCGGGATAGGCTCCGAACCGCCGATGCGGGCCTGCCGTACTTCCGCGTAGTCCAGATCGGCGATGAGCCCGCGCCTGTCGGCGACCCGGTCCAGGCGATCGTCGTGAAAGGCCAGCAACACGCCGTCGCGCGTCGCGTAGGCGTCCGTCTCGATATAGCGATAGCCAAGGCCCACCGCATAGGCGAAGGCCTTCATCGTATTCTCCGGCGCCTCCAGCGCCCCGCCCCGATGGGCAAAGGCGAGAACGCCGTCATGGCGTAGATAGGGATGCATCGTGCGACCTGCTCCGCCGCCACAATGCACGTAGCGTCCAAAACGAAAAGGCGGCGCATTGTCTGCGCCGCCTTCGGATCAACAGTGTTGATCGGGCAGGATCAGAGACGGAAGCGGATCTGGTCGGCCCAGTAGCGCTCCAGGCGGCGCAGCGAGTCGTTCAGGGCGACGAAGGTCCCCGCATCGACGCCGCCGACCTTGTCGACCGACAGCGTGTGGCGGTCGAAGAGCGAGGCGCAGAGCTTGTGGACCACCCGGCCCTTCTCGGTCAGCCGCACGCGCACCGAGCGGCGGTCGACTTCCGAGCGGGCATGGTTGATGTAGCCCATGTCGACGAGCTTCTTCAGATTGTAGGAGACGTTCGAGCCGAGATAGTGCCCGCGGGTCCGCAGTTCGCCGGCCGTCATCTCGGCATCGCCGATATTGAACAGCAGCAGGGCCTGGACCGAGTTCACATCGCGGATGCGCACGCGCTCCAGTTCATCCTTGATCACGTCGAGAAGCTGCCGATGCAGCCGCTCGATGCGGTTCAGCGTTTCCAGATAGAGAGGTTTGAGTTCCGCCGAACTCTCGGGCGCTGCCGGAAGTTCCGGCGCATGCGGCACCCGGGCCTTAACTGCTACGTTCATCGCGATTTATCCCGCGCTTGTTCACCACCACCGAGGCGCAAGATACGGGCGGCACGCTTAAGTCCGGGTCAAGGAACGCGGTGAACGCAGGATTAAGCTTGATAACCGGCGCGGAAGTTTAGGTTAGCCCACGTAAAATCAGGTTCGAACTTCCCATAAGACTGTTGGAATAGCCGGGGCACAAAGCAAATTGTGCCACGCTGGTACGGATCAAAGCGCCGTCCATTCTTTCTGGAGCGGTGCGAAATAGGCGTCGATCGCCGCGTCGGTGATATCCTCCAGCCTGGCCGGCTTCCATTGCGGCGCGCCGTCCTTGTCGATGATCGTGGCGCGGACGCCTTCGTAGAAGTCATGCCCCTGCTGGATGCGCTCGGTGAGACGGAATTCCAGCTGCATGCAATCGCGGAACGGCAGCGCCGCACCTTCGATCATCTGGCGGAAACCGATCTTCAGGCTGGTCGGCGACTTCGTGCGGATGGTCGCCGCCGTCTGGGCCGCCCATTCGCCGGCATCCGCGTCGAGGCGAGCCAGGATGTCTTCCACCGAATTGCCGTCGAAGAGCCGGTTGACCTCGCTCTCATACGCGGCGATCGGAGCGTCCCCGGCCGGCGCATCGTAGGCGGCCAGCACGCCGCTGAGGTCCGCGCCCGCGGCCAGCTTGTCGACGATGGCGTCGAACTCCGCATACGGAGCGACATGCGTCGCGATGCCGAGATGGCGCATGTCGGCAGCCTTCAGCCGCGCTCCGGTGAGTGCGAGATAGAGTCCCGTCCGGCCCGGAAGGCGCGGCAGGAAATAGGTGCCGCCGACATCGGGAAAGAGCCCAATGCCGCTCTCCGGCATGGCGAACGTCGTGGTCTCGCAGGCGACGCGGTATGTTCCGTGGACGGAGAGACCTACGCCGCCGCCCATGACGATGCCCTGGACCAGCGCGACATAGGGCTTCGGGAACTCCTGGATCAGTGTGTTGAGCCGATACTCCTCGGCCCAGAACGCGCTGGCATACGAGGTCTTGTCACGGCCGGATTCGTAGAGCGCGCGGATGTCGCCGCCCGCGCAAAAGCCGCGATCGCCCGCCGAACGGACGACGACGGCTTTCACCGCCGGGTCCCTCGCCCAGGCCTGCATCTGCGGCGTCATTTCGCGCACCATCGTCAGCGTCAGCGCATTCAGCGCCTTCGGACGGTTCAGGACGACCAGGCCTATCGGGCCGCGGCGCTCGAACAGGATTTCAGCGTCACTCATGGGGCGGCCACGTCCTGAAGGCGAACAACGAGCTGCTTGCGCACGCGGCGATCCGAGCTGTAGCCGCCGAACAGCATCGCGGCATAGGCCCACAGCATCAGCGCACCGAATTTGCCGTCGAGCGACATGTCGAGATTGGGGAAGACGACCTGGAAATTCGCCGTGACAAGCGCGTCGAGCGCCATGCCCGGCAGCACGAAGCTGATCGCGGCCAACGCCCGGTTCTCCGGCAGCACGCGGAGCGTCCCGAGATAGAGCACCATGAAGAGCCACAGCGCCGGTCCGGCGACTATAAAGAGGATGGCCTGCATCAGCCCATCCGTCGTGAAGAAAAATTGGCCGTAGGTGCGGAAGCCCAGCGTCGCCAGAACCCAGACCACGAGGCCGACGAGCGAATGATAGATCATGGGGCGGTTCCTATTGCCGGCCGAGTTCGCGGGCGATGATGACCCGCATGATCTCGTTCGTGCCTTCGAGGATCTGGTGGACGCGCAGGTCGCGGACATGCCGCTCCAGCGGGAAGTCCTTGAGATAGCCGTAGCCGCCGTGGATCTGGAGCGCATCGTTGGCGATCGCGAAACCGGCGTCCGTCGCGTAGCGCTTCGCCATCGCGCAATACATCGTCGCCCTGGGATCGCGTGCGTCGAGCTTGGCCGCGGCGTTGCGGATCATAAGGCGCGCCGCTTCCAGCTCCGTCGCCATGTCGGCAAGCTTGAACTGGAGCGCCTGGAAATCGCCGATCGGCCGCCCGAACGCCTTGCGCTCGGTCATGTAGGCCTGGGCCTGCTCCACGGCCGCGCGCGCGGTGCCGAGCGAACAGGCGCCGATGTTCAGCCGCCCGCCGTCGAGCCCCATCATCGCGAAGCGAAAGCCTTCGCCTTCCTTGCCGATGAGATTGCCGACCGGCACGCGGCAATCCTCGAAATTCACCGTCGCCGTCGGCTGGCTGTTCCAGCCCATCTTCTTTTCCGGCTTGCCGAAGCTGAGCCCCGGCGTGCCCTTCTCGATGACGAGGCAGGAGATGCCCTTTGGGCCATCGTCGCCGGTGCGTACCATGCAGA
Source organism: Alphaproteobacteria bacterium (assembly GCA_020852655.1). Lineage (GTDB taxonomy): Bacteria > Pseudomonadota > Alphaproteobacteria > Micropepsales > Micropepsaceae > JADZAI01. The sequence goes on along the minus strand of JADZAI010000075.1, from coordinate 39,248 downwards.
CATAGATGTCCGACGTGCCGGCGCCTGAGATGAAAGCCTTGGAGCCGTTCAGCACATAGTGATCGCCGTCCTTCACCGCGCGCGTGCGGAGCGCCGCTGCGTCCGAGCCCGAGTTCGGTTCGGTCAGGCAATAGCTCGCGACCAGTTCCATCTTGGTCATGCGCGGCAGATAGCGCTGGCGCAGGGCTTCCGACCCGAAGCGGTCGATCATCCACGACGCCATGTTGTGGATCGAGATATAGGCGGCGGTGGAGGTGCAGCCCCACGACAGCTCCTCGAAGATGATCGCGGCATCGAGGCGCGTAAGATCCGAGCCGCCGACGTCGCCCTTCACATAGATTGCCGCGAAGCCCAGTTCGGCGGCCTGGCGCATTTCCGCGACCGGAAAATGGGCCGTTTCGTCCCATTCCGCCGCATAGGGCTTCAGCGCCGTGGCCGCGAAATTCCGCGCCGCATCCTGGAACGCGCGCTGGTCTTCGGTCAGTTCGAAATTCATGCGAAGCCTCCACAGGCGTGATACTGGACTGGCGCCCCCTCCGCCAGATTGATGATCATCGGACCGGATCGAACCCGTGAGCACATCGCCTGCCTTCCCTGCCCTCCGCATGCGCCGTCTGCGTCAGGCCGACTGGTCGCGCCGCATGGTGCGCGAAACTCACCTGACGCCGGACGACTTCATCTGGCCGCTATTCGTGACCGGAGGTTCCGGCGTCTCTGAACCCATCGCCTCGATGCCCGGCGTCGACCGCCTGTCGGTCGACCGCATCGGCGCTGCCGCAAAGGAAGCCGAGGCGCTCGGCATCCCCTGCATCGCGATCTTCCCCTACACCGCCGCGGAAGGCCGCACGCCGGACGGCCGCGAAGCGCTCAACCCGGACAATCTCGTCTGCCGCGCCGTCCGCGAGATCAAAGAGCGTGCGCCGAAGGTCGGCGTGCTCTGCGACGTCGCGCTCGATCCCTACACCAGCCACGGGCACGACGGACTGATGGAGGGCACCCGCATCCTGAACGACGAAACGGTGGCGGTGCTGGTCGAGCAGGCGCTGGTCCAGGTGAAGGCCGGCTGCGATATCATCGCGCCGTCGGACATGATGGACGGCCGTGTCGGCGCCGTGCGCGGGGCGCTCGAGAAGGCGGGGTTCCAGGACACGCTCATCATGTCTTACGCGGCCAAATACGCCTCGGCGTTCTACGGCCCCTTCCGTGACGCCATCGGCTCCAAGGGCGCGCTGGTCGGCGACAAGAAGACCTACCAGATGGACCCGGCGAACGGCGACGAGGCGATCCGCGAGGTCGCACTCGATATCGCCGAGGGCGCCGACATGGTCATGGTCAAGCCGGGAATGCCCTATCTCGACATCGTCCGGCGCGTGAAGGACATGTTCCACGTACCGACCTTTGCGTATCAGGTGTCGGGGGAATACGCGATGATCGCCGGCGCCATCGAGCGCGGCTGGCTCGACCGGGACCGGACGATCCTGGAAGGCCTGCTTGCCTTCAAGCGCGCGGGCGCAGATGGAATCCTGACCTATTTCGCACGCGACGCGGCGCGGCTTCTCGGCTGATTGCTGTTGCGGCCACATCGAAACCGGGGTTAGGCTTCGATACATAGCCGCTCACAAGGAAGCCACGCCGCATGCTCAAGGAATTCAAAGCCTTCATCATGCGCGGCAACGTGCTTGACCTCGCGGTCGGCATCATCATGGGCACGGCCTTCACCGCGGTCGTCAACTCGCTCGTCAATGACATCATCATGCCGCCGATCGGGGTCCTGCTCGGTGGCGTCGACTTCGCCAACCTCTTCGTCCAGATCGGCGGACGCGAGACGCTCTACGGCGTGTTGGCCGAGGCCCAGAAGGCCGGCGTCGCGACGCTGAACTACGGCCTCTTCATCAACGCGCTGGTCAAGTTCGTCATCGTGGCCTTTGCGGTCTTCCTGCTCGTGAAGGCAGCCAATCGCCTGATCCCCAAGGAAGCGCCGAAGCCTGTGGAGCCGGTAACTCCGGAGGATATCCTGCTCCTCCGTGAAATCCGCGACTCGCTGCGGCGCTAGAGGGCGAGGCTCTCGGTCAGCCCGCGCAACAGCGTCTCGCCGCGCGACGGCAGGACGCTGGCGCCCTGCTCGCGCTGGCCAAGATCGATGACGCCCTTGACCATCATGTCGACGACGCCGTGGATCGACGCCCACAGGCAGGCGCCGAGTTCGGGCCGTCCCGCCAACTCGCCGAAATAATCCGCCAGCTTCATCCCGGCCGCGCTGCGCTCGGCCGCCGCCCAGTCGCCTTCCGCGCGCTCGAACGCGAGGTCGAAGGCGCCGCGATGGGCGATCGCGTAAAGCAGATAGGCGTGTGCCGCCGCGGCGAGCCGATCCTGCACGCCGGTCTCGCCGGCGATCGCCTTGCGGATCGCCGCGATCACCTCATCGCACACCTCGACCGCGACGGCGTCGATCAGCCGCTCGCGCGATGCGAAATAGCGATAGCAGGCCGCCGGCGAATAATTGGCCGCCCTGGCGATGTCGCGCAGCGATACGCGTGCGGCGACCGTCTCCGCAGCCGCCCGCCGTGCCGCCGCGATAAGCCGCGCCCGGCCCTCGTCCTGCCGGCTCACCGCGTCAGGCGTGCGATCAGGCTGGACGTGTCCCAGCGTCGCCCGCCCATCGCCTCCACCTCGGCGTAGAATTGATCGACGAGCGCGGTCACGGGCAGCTTCGCGCCGTTGCGCCGCGCCTCGTCGAGGGCGATGCCGAGGTCCTTGCGCATCCATTCCACGGCAAAGCCGAAGTCGAACGTGCCGACGATCATGGTCTTGTGGCGGTTCTCCATCTGCCACGACTGCGCCGCCCCCTTGGAGATGACGTCGATGACCGCCTCCCCGTCGAGCCCGGCCTTGTCGGCGAAGGCGAGACCTTCCGCGAGCGCCTGGACGAGACCGGCGATGCAGATCTGGTTGACCATCTTGGTGAGCTGGCCGGCTCCCGCCGGGCCGAGCCGTTTCGTCATGCGCGCATAGCAGGCCATGACCGGCTCCACCCTGGCGAAGTCGGCCTCATCGCCGCCGCACATGATGGTCAGCTTGCCGTTCTCGGCGCCCGCCTGTCCGCCGCTCACCGGCGCGTCGACGAAGCGGAGGCCCTTGGCCTTCGCCGCGCCGGCCAGTTCGCGCGCCAGGTCGGCCGATGTCGTCGTGTGGTCGACGAAAATCGCGCCCGCCTGCATGGCGCCGAAGGCGCCTCGCTCCCCCAGCGTCACCTCGCGCACATCGGCGTCCCGGCCGACGCAGGCAAAGACCAACTCGGCGCCCTTCGCGGCCTCGGCCGGCGTCGCCGCCACACGGCCTTTGTGCGCCCCGGCCCAGGCCTTCGCCTTGGCGGCGGAGCGATTATAGACCGTGACATCATGGCCTGCGGCGGCGAGATGGCCGGCCATGGGGAAGCCCATGACGCCCAGGCCCAGGAAGGCGAGCTTCGCCACGATCAGGCGACCTCGGCCAATGCGCGGTAGCCGCCGCGGTAATAGAGCAGCGGCGCCCCTTCAGCAGCGTGGAAGTGCTTCACCCGGCCGACGAAGATCACATGATCGCCGCCGTCGAAGCGGTTTTCGACGACACACACGAACTGCGCCAGCGCCTCCCGGATGACCGGCACGCCTTCCGGTCCTTCGGCCAGCGCGCTTTCCGGCACCGCGTGAATGCCCTTCTTCGACAGGTGCGAAGAAATCTCCTTCATGTCGTCGCGCAACACGTTGACCGCAAAGCGGTCGCAGACATGGAACGCCGCCGCGCGATCCGATGCCCGGTCGAGGCTCCACAGGACCAGCGGCGGGTCGAGCGAGACGGACGCGAAGGAATTGATCGTCAGGCCGATCGGGCCGGTTTCCGTCTCCGCGGTGACGATGCAGACGCCGGTGGCGAAGCAGCCGAGCGCGTTGCGGAATTGTCTCTGGTCGATGCTCATCCTGCGATCTTATCCAATCTTCAGACTCTGTTCACCGCTTCTTAACAGCCCGGCAACAAAGGTGGACGGGCGCCGTCCGGCCGGTGGCGCGCCAGGCATGCGGGCCCTACGATCTCATGGCTGACGATGCCATCATCATCAAGAAAATCAAAAAAAGTGGCGGGCACGGCCACCATGGCGGCGCGTGGAAGGTCGCCTATGCCGACTTCGTGACGGCCATGATGGCCTTCTTCCTGCTGATGTGGCTGATCAACACGACCAGTCCGGAGCAGAAGCGCGGTATCGCCGACTATTTCGCCCCGGCCTCGGTCAGCCGCTCCACCAGCGGCTCGGGCGGCATCCTGGAAGGCACCTCGTTCGGCGAGAACGGCGGCAAGAGCGGCGGCGCGGTTGCCGTCGTCGTCAAGATGACGCCGGACCAGCCCAAGTCCAAGACCGAAGAGGCACCGGAGGAGAAAGCCGAACCGACCACCGAGATGCGTCCTTCCTCGGAGGAGATCGAACAGCAGCAGGAATCGCAGGCCGAGCAACAGGACTTCCAGCAGGCGGCCGAGTCCCTGCGGCAATCCATGCAGGACATGCCGGAGCTCATGGAGCTCTCCAAGCAGATCCTCATCGACATCACGCCCGAAGGCCTCCGCCTCCAGCTCGTCGACCAGGAAGGCCGTCCGATGTTCGCGCCCGGCTCCGCTGAACCGACCGACCGCGTAAAGAAGCTGCTGGTTCAGGTCGCCAAGCTGGCGCTGAAGCTGCCGAACAGGCTCACGATCTCCGGCCACACCGATGCCGGGCAGTTCACCGGCCCGAACGGCTACACCAATTGGGAGCTCTCTGCCGACCGCGCGAACGCCAGCCGCAAGATCCTGATGGCCAACGGCGTCCCTGCGGACCGCATCTATGAAGTGTCGGGCAAGGCAGGCTCAGAACCGCTGTTTCCCGAAGACCCCTACGCCTCGGCGAATCGCCGCATCACGATCGTGCTCCTGCGCGAGGCGCCCCCGCTCCCGCCCAACGCTGCGCCGTAACCGCCGATTTCGGCCGGTGTGCAGCGCAGCATCCCTTGCGTTGAAGGCGAACGATGCCATGCTGCGCAAGCCGACCGCCCCAAGAGGGACCACGCGTTGACCGAACAGCTCGGTACCCGGTTTCCGCAGTTCTACCTCACGCAGCCCACGCCCTGCCCCTATTTGCCGGGCAAGCGCGAGCGGAAGGTGTTCACGAAGCTCCAGGGCCCGCTGTCGCGCCAGATCCATGAGAGCCTCGCCAAGGTCGGCTTTCGCCGCAGCCAGAACATCGCCTACCGTCCGGCCTGCGACGGGTGCAGCGCGTGCGTTTCGGTCCGTATCCTCGTCGACGCCTTCGAGCCGTCCAAGACGTTCCGGCGCGTCATCGCAGCCAACCAGGACCTCACCGCACATGCGGTCGACGCCCTCGCCTGCGAGGAGCATTTCCACCTGCTCAAGGCCTATCTCGATCACCGTCACAAGGGCGGCGGGATGTCCGGCATGGGCATCCTCGATTTCGTCGCCATGATCGAGGACACGACGATCGACACCCATATCGTCGAGTATCGCCTGCCGCCCGACCGTCCCCGCGACTCCGGGCGCCTCGTCGCCTGCGCGCTGACCGACACGATGAGCGACGGCCTCTCGATGGTCTACAGCTTCTTCGACCCGGAATTCGACAGGCGCAGCCTCGGCAATTTCATGGTCCTGCACCATATCGAGCGGGCGCGCGCCGCCGGCATGCCGCATGTCTATCTCGGCTATCTCGTCGAGGGATGCCGGAAGATGTCCTACAAGGCGCGCTACGAACCGCTGGAAGCGCACGGACCCGACGGCTGGACGCCGCTCAGCCAGCGCTGACCCGCCGCTAGAACTCGCCGTGCGGCGTGAAGCGGTTGTTCTTGGGGAAGCCCTTCGGCGCGATCCGTCCGGCATTCCCCCGTCCGCCGCGCCAGTCGGCCAGTTCGTGCGAGGTCCAGGTCCGGCCGTTGGAGTCGCGCAAGCCCTCCTTCAGCGTGAAGACCTTCGCATCGACCAGATGCCCGTCGCGATATTTCTGAAGCGTCACGCCGCGTCCGCGCGACAGCGTCGGCAGCTCCGAGACCGGGAAGATCAGCACCTTCTTGTTGTCGCCCGACACCGCGATCGTGTCGCCCGCCCCTTGGGTGCAGACGACGGCCTCGGCGCCCTCGCCGACATTCATCACCTGCTTGCCCTTCTTGGTCATCGCCACGACCTCGTCCTCGGGCACGAGGAAGCCGTGGCCGCTGGAGGCCGCGACCAGCAGCGTGCGCCCCGGCTTGTGCACGAACAGCGCGACGATGTCGGCGTCGTTCTCCAGATCGATCAGCAGGCGGATCGGCTCGCCCATGCCGCGCCCGCCCGGCAGCTTGTCGCCCGCCAGCGTGTAGAAGCGCCCGTTCGTCGCGAAGGCGATGATCTTGTCCGTCGTCTCTGCGTGCAGGAAGAAGCGGCCGCGGTCGCCTTCCTTGAACTTTATGTCGGCACCGCGATCGACATGGCCCTTCATCGCGCGGACCCAGAGCTTGTCCGAGCAGATGATGGTGATCGGCTCGCGCTCGATGAAATGCTCCTCGGGCAATTCGTCCAGCACCGGCGCATCGGCGAACTGCGTCCGGCGCGCCCCGAGCGGGGTCTTCGGGCCGAACTTCGTCTTGATCTCGCCGATCTCCTCGCCGATCCGCTTCCATTGCAGGTCGTCGGATCCGAGCAGCTTCTTCAACCCCGCTGCCTCGTCCTTCAGCGCCTTGTGCTCGGTGCGGATCTCCATCTCCTCCAGCTTGCGCAGATTGCGCAGCCGCATGTTGAGAATGGCCTCGGCCTGCACTTCGGTCAGCTTGAAGGCGGCGATCAGCTTCGCCTTCGGATCGTCCTCCTCGCGGATGATCTTGATCACCTTGTCGAGGTTCAGGAAGACCGCGAGATAACCTTCGAGGATCTCCATCCGCCGGGCCATCTGCTCCAGACGGTGGCGCGAGCGGCGTTGCAGCACGTCGCGGCGGTGGTCGAGGAAGGCCTGAAGCGCTTCCTTCAGGCTCATCACGCGCGGCGCGCCTTCGGCGTCCAGCACGTTGAGGTTCAGCGGGAAGCGCGTCTCCAGCTCGGTCTGCCGGAAAAGCTGCTCCATCAGCAGCTCCGGATCGACCGTGCGGCTCTTCGGCTCCAGCACGATCCGGATGTCTTCCGCCGACTCGTCGCGGATGTCCTCCAACAGCGGCAGCTTCTTCTCGGCCAGCAGGGCGGCGACACGCTCGATCAGCTTCGATTTGACCACCTGATAGGGAATCTGGTCGACGACGATCTGGTACGAGCCGCGCGTCCCGTCTTCCTTCGCCCAGCGCGCCCGGATGCGGAAACCGCCGCGGCCGGTGCGATAGGACTCGGCGATCGACTCCGCCGATTCGACCACGATGCCGCCGGTCGGGAAGTCTGGTCCGCGCACGAATTTCAGCAGCGTGTCGTCGCGCGCGTTCGGCGTCTTGATCAGATGCAGCAGCGCATCGCAGATCTCGCCGACATTGTGCGGCGGGATCGACGTCGCCATGCCCACGGCGATGCCGGCCGCGCCGTTTGCGAGCAGGTTCGGGAACGCCCCCGGCATGACCGTGGGCTCTTCGCCTTCCTGGTTGTAGGTGTCGCGGAAATCGACCGCGTCCTCGTCCAGGCCTTCCACCATCGCGGTGGCGACGGCGGTGAGGCGCGCCTCGGTGTAGCGATAGGCGGCGGCGTTGTCGCCGTCGACGCTGCCGAAATTGCCCTGCCCGTCGACGATGGGGTAGCGCGCGGCGAAATCCTGCGCCAGGCGCACCATCGCGTCGTAGATCGATTGGTCGCCGTGCGGGTGATACTTGCCGATCACCTCGCCGACCACGGTCGCGCTCTTCTTGAAGGGCGCCGCCGGGTTCAGCCCGAGCCGGCTCATCGCATAGAGGATGCGGCGGTGGACGGGTTTCAGCCCGTCGCGGACATCCGGCAGCGCACGCGCCGTGATCGTCGACAGCGCATAGGCGAGATAGCGGTCGCCCAGCGCCCGCGCGAGCGGTTCGTCGCGGATTTCATCCTCGGTCGGGGGCGGCGGGGGAACGGGCTTACGGGCCATGCGAATCAGGAGAGGACTGGCTGAACCGGGGCGATAGCCGTGCGCGCCCCGCCCCGTCCAGAGTCAGCGTGTGGCAAGATCGACATAGTGGCCGCGCGCAGCCGGCAAATCGCGGCCATGCGGCGCCAGGACAGACTGCGCCAGGAAGTGCCCGGTAAGCCGGAAGCCGTCGGCGAGCGCGGCCGCGTCCGGGTCGCCGGCCTGCGAACCGAGCAGGAAGGCCGGCAGGCGCAGCAGCCGGCTCGCATAGTCGCCCGCCGCCGCGCGGTTCACGGCGCGTCCGGACCGCGGCGACACGAAGGCGAGGTCGTCGCGCGTTCCGCTGACCGCGCAGCGCGACAGGTCGAGGCCGAAGCCGAGGTCCTGCAACAGCCCCGCCTCCCACTTCACATAGATCGCGGCGGCGACGACCGGATCGCCGAACGCGATCGCTTCCATCAGCACGCCGAAGCCTTCGAAGATCGCCGCATGCGGCTCACGTTCGGGCAGACAGGCCGATGCGACGGCCGACGCCGCGGTCAGCGCCGCCAGCGCCGGCGCGGAGTCCAGCGCCAGGCTGGCATAGGCGCGCAGCGGCTCGGCCTCGTAGCGGCCGAGATGGTCGCTCAGCCGGGCCTTCCATTCGACGCTCAGCCGGTTGCCGGTCTGGAGCACGGGCCGCTTGGTCTTCGACATGCCGCCCTTGACCAGGCCGAGATGCCGGCCATGCGCGCGCGTAAGCGCCTCCAGCACCGCATCGCCTTCGCCGAAGCGCGCCGCCGAGAGCACGAAGGCTTCGTCCTGCCAGTCCAACTCGTCCTCGGATTCGCCTTACAGAGTCCGGCGCAACACGCTGCCGGACTTAGGATTTCCACTCGATGCCGAGCTCGTCATAGACGCCGCGCTGCTCGGCCCAGTTCTCCTGCACCTTCACGGTCAGAAAGAGATGCACCGGGCGGTCGAGCACTTCGGCGATCTGCTTGCGCGCCGCAGCGCCGATGGCCTTCAGCGTCGCGCCCTGCTTGCCGATGACGATGGGCTTTTGCCCGTCGCGCTCGACGAGGATGATCTGGTCGATGCGCACCGAGCCGTCCTTGCGCTCCTGCCAGGCCTCCGTCGTCACATGAGCCGCATAGGGCAACTCCTCGTGCAGCCTCAGATAAAGCTGCTCGCGCGTGATCTCGGCGGCGAGCAGGCGGCTGGAGATGTCGGCGGTCTGGTCCTCCGGGAAGTACCACGGGCCCTCCACCGCCTTCGCCGCCAGCCATGCCCGCAATCGGTCGATGCCGTCGCCCTTCAGCGCCGACACCATGAACGTCTCCTCGAAGGCGAAGGCCGCATTCAGCCTGGCGGCAAGGTCGAGCAGCTTCTCGCGCTTCAGCGAGTCGACCTTGTTCAGCACTAGCGCCGCGCTGCGCGACTGGCTCTTCAGGCCCGCGACGATGCGGTCGGTATCCTGGGCCGAAAGACCGTTCGGCTTCGCGGTCAGCTCGGCGGCATCGGCGATCACGACGATCGCGTCCGCATCCTCAGCCCCCGCCCAGGCCGCACCGACCATCGCGCGATCGAGCCGGCGCTTGGGCGCAAAGATGCCGGGGGTGTCGACCAGCACGAGCTGCGCGTCGCCCTCGACCATCACGCCGCGCACGCGCATGCGCGTCGTCTGGACCTTGTGCGTGACGATCGAGACCTTGGCGCCGACGAGGCGGTTCACCAGCGTCGACTTGCCGGCATTCGGGGCGCCGATCACGGCGATCACGGCCGAACGGGTCATGCCTGCCTCACTTGTGCGAGCAGGGCCGAAGCCGCCTCGCGCTCCGCCTCGCGCTTCGACTTGCCCTCGCCGCGCGCCGCACCGGCGCCCGGCACCGACACCTCGATGACGAAATGCGGCGCGTGGGCCGGGCCTGAACTCTGGAGAACCCGGTAGCTGGGCAGCGCCCGGTCGGCGCGCGCGAGCGCCCAGACCTGGAGTTCCGACTTCGGATCGAGCGCCGCATGCATTTCGGATTGCAGCCCCTCGGCCCAGGCCGAAAGGATGAAGCGCTCCGCCGCCTCCAGTCCGCCGTCGAGATAGAGGGCCGCGATCACCGCCTCGCAGGCGTCGCCCAGCACGGCTTTCCGGCTGCGCCCGGCCAATTGCCGCTCACCCGGCGACAGAATGATATGCGGCGCGATGCCGGACGCCTGCGCCATCTCGGCGCAGGTCTCCTTGCGCACCAATGCGTTCAGCCGCACCGCCAGTTCGCCCTCCGCCGCTTTGGGAAACCGGTCCAGCAGCGCGCGGGCGATCACCAGGCCGAGGACACGGTCGCCCAGGAATTCGAAGCGCTCGTTCGACACGGGCGCGCCGGCGCTGGCATGCGTCAGCGCCTGGGTCAGTAGCGCGCGGTCGGCGAACCGGTGGCCGAGTTTGGTCTCGAGGTCGTCAAGCCCGCTCACGGCAACCCGCGGAAAATCCGCCCCCAGCGCACAGCACCCGGCCAGTTCCAGAAGTCCAGCAGGCCCGCCGTGCCGTCCGCCGAAAAGAAGATGGAATCGGCACGGCCGACGATGTTCTCGAACGGAATGAAGCCGAGCCCGTGCTCGTCGGGAATGAAGCCGCCCGGTGTGTCCTTGGGGGCGAAGCGGCTGTCGGTGGAATCGTCGCGATTGTCGCCCAGCATGAAGTAGTGCCCCTCGGGCACGACGAACTCGGCCGTGTTGTCGGCCCGGCCGACCTCATACTTGTCGAGCACGACATAGGACCGCCCTTCCGGCAGCGTCTCGCGATAGCGCCGGCCCTCCGGCGTCGGACGCACCGTCGGGTCGACGCTGGTCTTGTCCAGCGGATCGAGCAGAACGGCCCGTCCGTTGATGTGCAGCACGCCCTTCTTCATCTGGATGCGGTCGCCGGGCAGGCCGATCACGCGCTTGATGAAGTCGGTCGTGTCGCCGCCCTGCCGGCGGAACACGACGATGTCGCCGCGCTTCGGCTCGGCCGCCAGCACCCGCCCCTCGAACAGCGGCAGCGCCAGCGGAAACGAGTGGCGGCTGTAGCCATAGGCGTATTTGGAGACCATCACGTAGTCGCCCGGCAGCAGCGTCTCCATCATCGACCCGGACGGGATGTTGAAGGGCTGCCAGAGCAGGCTGCGCACGAACAGCACGATCATGAACGCCCAGAACAGCGTCCGCAGCACCTCGAAGGCGAGGCTGGGCTGTTTGGGCAAGGTCGGCGCTTCTACGGTCATTCAAGGGGCCGAGCCGGAGGGGCTCGATCGCAGCCTAGCAGGATTCGGCACTAGTCGATCGGCTGGAGGAGCCGGTCCCAGCGCACCGCAAACGGCCACTCCCAGACCTCCCACCAGTCCGCCTTCTGGCTGTCCCACGAGGGGAATATCCGGTCCGCCCGGCCGACGAGATTCTCGTAGGGCACGAAGCCGACGCCGGATTCGATCGGCCAGCGACTGTCGGTCGAGTTGTCACGGTTGTCGCCCATGAAGAAATAATGGCCGGCCGGAACGACATAGACATCGGTGTTCTGCGCGTCGAACCCCTCGCGCGGCGGGCGGTCGTCCTGGAGGATATAGTGCGACACGCCGTTCGGCAGCGTCTCCAAATACTTGTTGGTGTGGCGCGTGTAGTTGCCGCTGCCTTCCGAGGTCACGTCGACCTCGCCGACATATTCCATCTTCACCGGCTGTCCGTTGATGTGCAGCACGCCCCGGATCACCTGCACCTTGTCGCCCGGCAGGCCGATCAGGCGCTTGATGTAGTCGGTGCTGTTGTCACGCGGCAGTTTGAAGACGACGACATCGCCGCGTGTCGGCTCGGCGCCCCAGATGCGTCCGTCGAAGACATCCGGACTGAACGGGATCGAGTGCTTCGAGTAGCCGTAGGAGAACTTGCTGACCCACACGAAGTCGCCAATCAGCAAGGTGTCGATCATCGAACCCGAGGGGATGCGGAACGGCTGGAACAGCAGCGTGTAGACGCCCAGCACCAGCGCCAGCGGATAGACGATGGTCGAGACGATCTCGTGCAGCCAGCCGCGCGCCGGCTTCTTGGTCTTCGAAGGGACTTCGCTCAAGCTCATGGGACCTGTTGTTCCGCGACCGCTCCGGAAGCGGCCGATAGCTGCAATGGCATCGTCCGGAGGTCTCGCGTCAAGACTGCGTCTCCGGCAAGGCTTCTATCATCACCAGCGCCTGGGCGAGCGGGTATTCGTCGGTCAGCGTGATATGGATTACAGCCTTCATGCCCTTCGGCGTCAGCGCCTCCAGCCGGGCCTTCGCACCATTGGTGAGCGCCAGCGTCGGCCGGCCGCCCGGCGCATTGATAACGCCGATGTCGCGGAAATAGACCCCGTCCCGGAAGCCCGTCCCCAGGGCCTTCGAGCAGGCTTCCTTGGCCGCGAAGCGCTTGGCGTAGGTTCCTGCCCGCTGCGCCCGCCGCTCCGCCTTGGCCTGCTCGATCGCCGTGAAGGTCCGGTCGATGAAGCGCTGGCCGAACCGTTCGAGCGTCTTCTCGATCCGCCGGATGTCGCAGAGATCGCTGCCGATGCCGATGATCATGCCGCGAGGCCGGCCTGCCGCGCCTGGTCCATCAGCGCCCGCATCCGGCGCACTGCGGAGTCGAGGCCGGAGAAGATCGCCTCGCCGATCAGGAAGTGGCCGATATTGAGTTCGGCGATCCCGGGAATGGCGGCGACCGGACCCACGTTGTCGAAGGTCAGCCCGTGCCCGGCATGGACCTCGAGGCCCATTTTCTGCCCCGCCTCGGCCGCCGCGACGATCCGCGCCAGCAGCATATCCGTCCGCTCCGTGTCGCCGTCGATCACCGCATGGGCGTAGGCGCCGGTGTGGAGTTCCACCACCGGCGCGCCCAGCGAGACCGCAGCCTCAAGCTGCCGCACGTCCGGCTCGATGAACAGCGAGACCCGGATGCGCGCCCCGCCCAGCATCCGCACCAGTGGCGCCAGGTGATTATGCTGCCCGGCCGCATCGAGCCCGCCCTCGGTCGTCCGCTCCTCGCGGCGTTCCGGGACGATGCAGGCGGCGTGCGGCCGGTGGCGCAGCGCGATCTCCAGCATCTCGTCCGTCGCCGCCATCTCCAGGTTCAGCGGCAGGTCGATGTCGCGCGACAGCGCCGCGATGTCGGCGTCGGTGATGTGGCGCCGGTCCTCGCGCAGATGGGCCGTGATCCCGTCCGCCCCCGCTGCCGCCGCGATGCGCGCCGCCTTCACCGGATCGGGATGCGCGCCGCCCCGGGCGTTCCGGATCGTCGCGACATGGTCGATATTGACGCCCAGCCGCAGCCGCGCCGCGCTCATGCGAGCCCCCTGCTCCCCGGCTTGATCGCCGGCGTGCCGGCCAGGTGCGGCGGCAGCTTGTCCGCCTCCCAGGACGGGATCTTCAGCGTCGCCAGCGCGATCAGCTTGACCCCCAGCTTCGCCTTCCCGCCCGAGCGGTCGATCAGGCAGGCCTCGGCCGCGATCTTCGCGCCCGTCGCCTTCACCGCGTCGATGCATTCGCGCGACGACAGGCCGGTCGTGACGATGTCCTCCACGATCAGCACCCGCATCGTCTTGTCGAGATGGAAGCCGCGGCGCAGCGCGAACGCGCCCTGTTCGCGCTCGACATACATCGCCGGCAGGCCCATCGCCCGGCCGACCTCGTAGCCCGGAATGATCCCGCCGACCGCCGGCGACACGATCGCGTCGATCCGCCCCGGCACCTGCTCCTTCACCTTGGCGGCCAGTGCCCGGGCCAGCTTCGCGGTGCGCTTCGCATCCTGAAAGACCAGCGCCTTCTGGAGGAAGGTGTCGCTGTGCAGCCCGCTCGACAGGATGAAGTGGCCCTTCAGCAGAGCCCCCGCTTTCTCGAACTCGCGCAGGACTTGCTCAGGGGTCATGACTCGCGGCCTTTCGTGGGATTTCGGCTCAATAATCGGAACCGGCCTGAAAGGCGAGAGACATGCCTACCCCCGCGCCCGCTCGACGGTGCTGACCGACGGCGAGGCATGCAGTGCCGTCATGATATTCGTGACGTGCTTCACGTCGCGCACTTCGATATCGACCTGGAACTGGAAGAAGGACGGCCCGCGCTCGACGATCTTCAGGTTCGAGATATTGCCGCCCGCCTTGGCGATGACCGTGCAGAGGGCCGCAAGCGCCCCCGGCTCGTTCGCCAGGTCGACGACCAGGCGCGCCGTCGACTGCGCCGTCTCCTTCGCAAAGGTCTCCCAGCCGAGATCGAGCCAGAGATCCGGCTGCTCGTGGAACGGCTCCAGGCTGTCGCAGTCGATCGTGTGGACCGTGATCCCCTTGCCCGGCTCCATCAGCCCGACGATCCGGTCGCCGGGAACGGGGTGGCAGCACTCGCCGAGCCGATAGCCGATGCCGGCCGTGAGCCCGCGGATCGGGATGAGCTTGTGGCCCTTGCCGTTGGCCTTCCGCCGGCTCGCCCCGTCGGCGACCGATTCCGGGAACACGGCGCCGACCACGTCCTTGAGGGCGAGCTGGCCTTGCCCGACGGCCGCGTAGAGATCGTCCGGCTTGCTGAACTTCAGCCGCTTGATCGCTTCCTCGACGCCCTTGTCGGTGAGCTCCTGGTCGGCTTCCAGGAAGGCCTTCTCGGCGATGCGCCGGCCGATCTTCACGATCTCGGCCCGGTGCGCGTTGCGGATGTGGCGGCGGATCGCCGACCGCGCCTTGCCCGTCACCACCATCGCTTCCCAGGCCGGCTGCGGCGTCTGGCTCTTGGAGCGGACGATCTCGACTTCGTCGCCGTTGCTCAGCCGCGTGCGCAGCGGCGACGGCCGGCCGTTGATCCGCGCCCCGACGCACTGGTTGCCGAGATCGGTATGCACCGCATAGGCGAAATCGATCGGCGTCGCGCCCTTGGGCAGCGCGATCAGCGCGCCCTTCGGCGTGAAGCAGAACACCTGGTCCTGGAACAGCTCCAGCTTGGTGTTCTCGATGACGTCTTCCAGCGTCTCGCCTTCGCGCGCCATCTCGCCGAGCTGCTGCAAGAAGGCATAGGGCGAATGCTTGTCCTCCAGGCCGACATGGTCCTTGTAGGCCCAGTGCGCCGCGACGCCGCGCTCGGCGATCTCGTTCATGTCGACGGTGCGGATCTGCACCTCGATGCGCGCATTGTCCGGTCCGACGATCGTCGTGTGCAGCGACTGATAGCCGTTCGGCTTCTTCAGCGAGATATAGTCCTTGAAGCGCCCGGGTACCGTGCGCCACGTCGTGTGCAGAACGCCCAGCGCCTTGTAGCAATCGGCAACCGAGCCGACGACGACACGGAAGCCCATGATGTCGGAGAGCTGCTCGAACGAGATGCTCTTCTCGTGCATCTTCCGCCAGATCGAATAGGGCCGCTTCTGCCGGCCGCGGACCCATGATTCGACATTGGCGCCGGTCAGCACGCGCTTGATCTCGTCGGTGACGCGCTGGACGCGCCCGCCGCTTTGCGCGGCGAGAAACTCCTGTCGCTTGACGATGGAGTCGCGTGCGTCGGGGTTGAGCTCCTGGAAGGCCAGGTCCTCCAGCTCTTCCCGAAGCTCGTGCATGCCCATGCGCCCGGCGAGCGGCGCATAGATGTCCATCGTCTCCTGCGCGATGCGCTGGCGCTTCGGCGCGCTCGGGATATGCGTGAGCGTCCGCATATTGTGCAGCCGGTCGGCGAGCTTCACGAGCAGGACGCGCACATCGTCCGACATCGCCAGCACGAACTTGCGGAAATTCTCCGCATCCTTCGTGCGTTCCGACTGAAGCTCCAGCTTGGACAGCTTGGTCACGCCATCGACGAGCTGGGCGATCTCCTCGCCGAAGATTTTCCGGATGTCGTCGTAGCTTGTATCGGTGTCTTCGATCGTGTCGTGAAGCAGCGCGGTCACGACGGTCGGCAGGTCGAGCTTCAGCTCGGTACAGATGCCGGCGACCTCGAGCGGATGCGAGAAATACGGATCGCCCGATGCCCTGCGCTGGCTGCCGTGCGCCTTCATGGCGAACACATAGGCGCGGTTCAGCAGAGCTTCGTCCGCACCCTCGTCATAGGCGCGCACGCGTTCCGCCAATTCATACTGGCGCATCATGCCGGGGCGCCCCGGCCTGATGCGGGGCAGAAATGCAGGAGGCTGGTGCCCGCCTTACATCTCCCCATCGTAGGAATCGTCTTCCGGCTCGGGCTCGCGCTCCGGTGCCTGCTGCGTGACGGCCTTGAAGAAATCTTCCTCGGACAGTTGCACGTCCTCGGGCTTGTCCTCGGTCTCGGCGATCGTGACGGCGGCGGCGACCGGCACGTCTTCCAGCTCGGTATGGCGCTGGAGGCTGCGATACATGTCGTGGCGCAACTGGTCGGGCGTCAGCGTCTTCTCGGCGATCTCGCGCAGCGCGACCACCGGGTTCTTGTCGTTGTCGCGCTCGACCGTCAAGGCAACACCGGCCGACAGCGCCCGCGCACGCTGGGCGGAGAGCAAAACCAGTTCGAACCGGTTCGGAATCTTGTCGACGCAATCTTCGACGGTGACGCGCGCCATCGCCGCACTCCTTCAAGCCTTACGGGGAAGCTATACCTGATATAGCGCGGAATTTCGCCGCGCAACCCCTAGGGTAGCGTTAATCCAGCGGGGTCGCCTTCGATCCACCAAGCTCGGCAGCCGCCAGCAACTCGCGGCCGGTGCGGCCGGAAGCCGGATGCACCCATTCCGGCGCCACATCGAGCAGCGGAGCAAGCACGAAGGAGCGCTCCTGCGCCCTTGGATGCGGCAGATCGGGCGCCCCGCCCCCCGATTCGACCCGGCCCTCGAAATCGATGATGTCGAGATCCAGCGTTCGCGGCGCGTTGCGCGCCCGCCGCTCGCGGCCGAACCTCGCTTCGACGCGGTGGAGGAGCGCCAGGAGTTCCGCAGGGGCCAGCGTCGTCTCGACGGCAGCAACGGCGTTGACGTACGGGGGGTCGCTCGGGTCCGGCCACGCCGGCGAGGCATAGAAACGCGAAACGGCCGTTACCCGGACTCCGCAATCTGCAAGGGCGCTCAGAGCAGCTTGCAATGTCGCGGCAGGAGCACCCCAGGCCGATGGTGTGTTGGAACCGAGCCCGATGAGGATCACTGAATTCTTATCGCCTGTTCGCCGGAAAAAGCCTATGCTGACGTTCGTTCATATATCCGGTTTGGGGCGGTATTTGAGCCGCTGATGGTGCCTTGCACCGCGTTGATGATTGGCTGGAGTAAGTATCTTGTTCTATCAGAATGAGCGCCTTGCGCTCTTTGTTGACGGCGCCAACCTGCACGGCGCTTCTAAGTCGCTCGGGTTCGACATCGACTACAAGCGGCTGTTGAACGAGTTTTCGAAGCGCGGCCGCCTCATCCGGGCCTTCTACTACACGACGCTGATGGAGAACGAGGAGTACTCGCCGCTCCGTCCGCTGATCGACTGGCTCGACTATAACGGCTTCACCATGGTGACGAAGCCGGCCAAGGAATACACCGACACCATGGGCCGCCGGCGCTTCAAGGGCTCTATCGACATCGAACTCACCGTCGACGCGATGGAGATGGCCGACAACGTCGACCACATCGTCCTCTTCTCCGGCGACGGCGACTTCCGCCGTCTCGTCGAAGCGCTCCAGCGCCGCGGCAAGCGCGTCAGCGTCGTCTCGACGCTGAAGTCGACGCCGCCCATGATCAGCGACGACCTGCGCCGCCAGGCCGACAACTTCATCGAGCTCCAGAGTCTCCAGAACCTGATCCAGCGCGACCCGGCCGCCCGTCAGCAGGCGGACGAACGCCGCGAGGCACGGCAGGCCCATACCGCAGAGACGGCGGAACGCCGCGGCCGCGCCCCGGTGCAGACGACCACGGCGCTGGACGATCTGCTCTGAGTCTGCCGCCCGAAGCTCCCCGCGACTGCCGCATCTGCCCGCGGCTCGCGTCCTTTCGCGACAGCAACCGCACGGCGTTGCCGGCCTACTTCAACGGCGCTGTGCCTTCCTTCGGCACCAACGCCTGCGACCTGCTCATCGTAGGCCTGGCGCCCGGACTCCACGGCGCCAACCGCACCGGACGACCCTTCACCGGCGACTACGCCGGCGATCTGCTCTATGCGACGCTCGCCGCAGTGGGGCGTCTCAGCGGCACCTACGACGCCCGCCCGGACGATGGCATCACGCTCAACCGCGCGATGATCTCGAACGCCGTGCGCTGCGTCCCGCCGCAGAACAAGCCGGAACCGTCCGAAATCAGGTCGTGCAACGGCTATCTGACGGCCCGCCTCGCGGCGCTGCCGGGGCTGAAGGCCATCGTGGTGCTCGGCACCATCGCGCATAACGCGACGCTGACGGCGCTGGGGCAGAAGAAGTCGGCTTTCAAATTCGCCCACGGCGCGGTCCACAAACTGGACCAGGTCACGCTCTACGACAGCTATCATTGCAGCCGGTACAACACGAACACCGGCGTGCTGACGCCGCGCATGTTCCTGGACGTCTTCGAGCGCGTGGAGCGCGATCTCAAGGGCTGAGCGCGCATTCGCGGCGCAGTTCGTGGCCAGGCCAAAAGCAAACGGGCCGCGCTTGCGCACGGCCCGTCCGGAATTCAAAGGACGAAGCGGATCAGGCCGCCTTCAGATTCCCAGCCGCCGACTTGCCGCGTTCCTTCACGATGTCGAACGACACGCGCTGGCCCTCCACGAGGGACTGCATGCCGGCCTTCTGCACGGCGCTGACATGGACGAAAACGTCCTGGCCGCCGCCTTCCGGCTGGATGAAGCCAAAGCCCTTCGTGGTGTTGAACCACTTCACTGTACCAGTAGCCATAGTCTTATACGTCTCCGCATGCGCGAGTGTGCGCATGTTAGCAGTTGCGCCCCGGGACCATCCCGCTGCGCGTTTACAACTGAGTCTATTAGGTTTTTCCGGCTCGTCCTAGCGCAATGCGCCAGAAGTCGCCTGACCGGCCTGATCTCGATTGTTCGTGCTTTAGACCCCTCCGCTACCCTAAAGTCAAGGCGCTGAAAATGTCACTTGCGTGACAATGCTGCTCCAGGTTCCTGCTTAGGAGTGGCTGCTTCGAGGGGGATTTGAAGATGGCGAAGCGCGGACGTTTTCTGCTCGGCCTGGCGACGGGCATGGTGCTCACGGCCGGTATCGCCGGCGCCGGAGTCTACTATTTCGGTGGCGCCATCGCGCCCTTCCTGATCCGGCCACCGGCGATTCCGAAGACCCCGGAGGCAACGGCGTCAGCGAGCAGCGCCGCCGCCATGACCGAAGTCCGCCAGCTCGTCGCCGCCGACGACAAGGCCGACTTCGCCGACGCCGAACACGGCTTCCTCGGCACCCGCGCCGACCCGCTGATCAGGAAGGCCGACGGCACCGTCGTCTTCGATCTCTCGTCCTACGACTTCCTCAAAGGCCCGGCGCCGGCGACCGCCAACCCCAGCCTCTGGCGCCAGGCGCAGATCCTCACCCGCCACGGCCTGTTCCAGGTCGCCGACCGCATCTGGCAGGTGCGCGGCTTCGACGTGTCGACAGTGTCATTCATCGACGCCGGCAGCGGCTGGATCGTCGTCGACCCGCTGACGACGGCAGAGACGGCAAAGGCGGCGCTCGACCTCGTCACAGAAAAGCTCGGCGCCAAGCCGGTCATCGCCGTCATCTACTCGCACAGCCACGGCGACCATTTCGGCGGCGTCGCCGGCATCACGACGGCAGAGGACGTCGCCGCCGGGCGGGTGAAGATCATCGCGCCCGAAGGCTTCATGGAGCATGCCGTCTCCGAGAACATCATCGCCGGCCCGGCGATGTCGCGGCGCGCCCGCTTCCAGTTCGGCATCACGCTGCCGCGCGGCCCGGAAGGCGAGATGACCTCCGGCCTCGGGCCAGGCCTCTCGCGCGGTACCATCACACTCCTCGCCCCCACCGACATCATCGCCGACACCGGCCAGACGCTGACGATCGGCGACATGACGCTCGTCTTCCAGGTCACCCCCGGCACCGAGGCACCGGCGGAGATGAACTTCCACATTCCCCAGCTTCGTGCGCTCTTCATGGCCGAGAACGCGAACCTGACGATGCATAATCTCCTGCCCGCCCGCGGCGCCCTGGTGCGCGATGCCAAGGCGTGGGCGGACTATCTGACCCAGGCGATCCGGCTCTACGGCAACGACAGCGACGTCCTCTTCGCCGCGCACGGCATCCCGCGTTTCGGCGGCGAGCGTATCCGCTCGTTCCTCACGCAGCACCGCGACGCCTACAAATTCCTGCACGACCAGTCCGTGCGGCTGATGAATGCCGGCCTCAACGGAGCCGAGATCGCCGAGGTGCTGAAGCTGCCCGACGTGCTCGCCAAGCAATGGTTCAATCGCGGCTACTACGGCACGATGAGCCACAACGCGAAGGCCGTCTATCAGCGCTATATGGGCTGGTACGACGCCAATCCAGCCAATCTGTGGCCGCTGCCGCCGGAAGCCGCGGCGAAGAACTATGTCGACGCCATGGGCGGCGCCGACGCCGTCATCGCCCGAGCCAGGACTGCCGCCGACGCCGGCGACTATCGCTGGGCCGCCATGCTGCTGAACCATGTCGTCTTCGCCGACGCCGGCAACGCCGCCGCCAAGGCTGCCCTCGCCGACGTCTACACCCAGCTCGGCTTCCAGGCCGAGGCCGGCACCTGGCGCAACATCTATCTTACGGGCGCTCAGGAACTGCGCACCGGCACGCTCACCCTGCCGGCGGCGACGCTCAGCACCGACGTCCTCCAGGCGACCGATACCTCGATGCTGCTCGACTTCGCCGCCGTCCGCGTCAACCCCGACAAGGCCGCGGCACGCGCGTTCAAGATCAATCTCGAACTCACCGACCGCGGCGAGAAGCACCTCATCACGGTCGAGAACGGCGTCATGATCCACGAGGCCGATGTCGTCGATCCCGGGGCCGGCGCCACGGTGAAGCTGTCGCGTCCGGACCTGCTGAAGACGCTGCTGGCCGGCCTGCCGACGGCAACGGCGACCATCGACGTCACGGGCGACGCCGCCCTCTACCCTGCCCTTGTCGACCTCATCGAGCCGGTCGACGGCAACTTCAACATCGTGACGCCGTAGCTGCCGCCGCTAACATCGCCGCATGGGGCGACTCAGATTCAGCCTTCTGCTGGCGGCGCTGGCGCTCGCCGGCTGCGGCACCGGCGGCAAGCAGGCCGAGGTCGAAGCCGCCGCCGGCACGCGGCTGGCCGCCATGGGCCTCGCCCGCTCGCTCCCCGACGGCACGAGCGTCGTCCTCGCCACCGGCTGCGCCCGCATCGCGGCCGACGGCCATAGCTGCATCATCGCCTTCACCGCCGACAGCCCGGTGCGCATCGCCTCGATCTCGAAGCTGGTGACGCTGATCGGCGCCTTGCGGCTCGCGGAAGCCGGCGAGATCGACCTCGACGCCGATGTCTCGTCCTACCTGAAATTCCCGCTGCGCAATCCCGCCTTTCCCGACCGCCCGATCACCCTCCGCCAGCTCTTCGCGCACACCAGCGGCCTGCGCGACGGCGACGACTTCGTCATCCCCCTCGGCGGCAAGGTCGCCGACACCATGCTGAGCCCCGAACATTGGGACCCGGCCAGCCCGCCCGGCGCCTATTTCACCTATTCCAACCTTGGAATCATAGTTGCCGCGACTGCCATGGAAGGCGCAACCGGCGAGCGCTTTGACCGGCTGATGGCGCGCCTCGTCTTCCGGCCGCTCGGCCTCACCGCCACCTATAACTGGTCCGGCGCCGACAACGCCGCCGCGGAGCGGGCCGCAACGCTCTACCGGACCGCCGGCGACGACGAGGTCTGGCACCCCGACGGACCCTTCCTGCCGCAGGTCGACGACCGCGACGGCGCCCTGCCCGACTGCCCGGCGCCGGTGATCGCCCCCGGCTTCACCTGCAACATGGATGTCTATCCGCCCGGCACCAACGCCGGCATCTTCAGCCCGCAGGGCGGCCTGCGGATCTCACTCAACGAACTCATGATCCTCGCCCGCCTCCTCGCCGACGGCGGCACCTACGGCAACGTCCGCCTGCTGAAGCCCGAGACGCTGGTCGCCGCTTCCTCACCGGCCTGGATGCTCGACCGCGGCGGCAGGAACGGCATGCCCGACCACGGCACGATGTGCGCCTACGGCACCGGGATCCACCTGCTCGGCGCCGCGCCCGGGCCGCATTGCGCGGACAACGTCTTCAACGACACCGGCACGCGCTTCGGCCATGCGGCAGAGGCCTATGGCCTGCTCGGCGGCCTCTGGATCGAACCGGCGAGCGCCGAAGCGATCGTCTATCTCGCGACCGGCACGTCCACGAATGTGCTCGAAGACCGCGGCCCGCATTCCGGCTTCACGCGGCTCGAAGAAACCCTCGCCGCTGCGGCCGCGGCTCTACAGGCTCAGGAGTAGCGCTGCTCCAGCCAGGGGTCGCCTTCGTTGTGATAGCCCCGCACCTCCCAGAAACCGGGCTTGTCGGTCTCGGAGAACTCGATGCGCTTCAGCCACTTCGCGCTCTTCCAGAGATACCAGCGCGGAATGACGACACGCAGCGGCCCGCCATGCTCGCGGCTGATCGGCAGACCCTCCCAGCTATGGGCGAGGAGCACGTCGGGATCGGCGAAGACCTCCAGCGACACATTGGTCGTGTAGGTGTCGTAGGCATGGAAGATGACGTGCTTCGCTTCCATCTTCGGCATCACGAGATCGAGGATCGTGCGGCTCGTGACGCCCTTCCAGTGGTTGTCG
Organism: Alphaproteobacteria bacterium; assembly: GCA_020852655.1. Classification (GTDB taxonomy): domain Bacteria; phylum Pseudomonadota; class Alphaproteobacteria; order Micropepsales; family Micropepsaceae; genus JADZAI01. Next base: position 16,442 of record JADZAI010000075.1, on the reverse strand, counting down.
TAGCGGCTCCACTGCGTGACGCAGTGCATGTCCGAGACGCTGTCGGTCTGCGGCAGTGCCTTCAAGTCATCCCACTTGAGCATCACCGGCTGCTCGACCAAGCCGTCGATGGTCAGCCGCCATTTGTCGAGCGGGATTGCCGGCTGCGCGCCGAGATCGAGCACCGGCCAGTTCTGCACCTCGCGCTGGCCCGGCGGCAGGCGCCGCGCGTGCTGTAAGTCCGGCGAACCCGTGAGCAGCCGGCCTTCCCTGGCCCAGCGCTCCTTCGACCTGATCAGCTTCTCGCGAAAGCCGGCGTTGTCGTCCGCCATGCTCAGCCCTTCTGGCGCATCAGCCGCGCCTTGTCGCGCTGCCAGTCCCGCTGTTTCTCGGTGTCGCGCTTGTCGTGGAGCTTCTTGCCCTTGGCGACGCCGAGATCGATCTTCGCGAAGCCGCGGTCGTTGAAGTAGATCTTGAGCGGGACGAGCGTCATGCCCTCGCGATCCGCCGCCTTCGACAGCTTGTCGATCTCCTTCGCCTTCAGCAGCAGGCGGCGTACGCGGGTCGGTTCATGGTTCAGCCGGTTGCCGCCCGCGTATTCCGGGATCGTGGCGTTCACCAGGAACACCTCCCCGTCCTTCACGTGGGCATAGGATTCCGCGATCGTCGCCTTACCTTCGCGCAGCGACTTCACCTCGGTGCCGGTCAACTGCATGCCGGCCTCGAGCGTGCTTTCGATCGCATAGTTGAACCGGGCCTTCCGGTTCTCGGAGACGACCTTGCGATTCTCCTCTTTCTTCCTGGCCATCAACTGAGATCCTAGAGCAGGCCTGCCGTGGTCATGGCGGCCTTGACCCGCGCCTTGCCCGCATCGCTGAGCGGTCCGACCGGCAGGCGCGCCTCGTCGCCGCAGAGCCCGAGCAGGCTACAGGCATATTTCGCCGGCGCCGGGCTCGGCTCGCAGAACATCGCGTCATGCAGCGCCATCAGCTTGTCGTTGATGACATTGGCGGCCTGGAGGTCGCCCGCAAGGGATGCGGCCTGCATCTTCGCGCAAAGCTCAGGCGCCGCGTTGGACGTCACCGAGATGCACCCGACGCCGCCATGCGCGTTGAAGCCGATCGCACTCGCATCCTCGCCCGAGAGCTGGATGAAGTCCGCGCCGGCGGCGAGGCGCTGCGAGGTCACGCGTTCGATGCGGCCCGTCGCGTCCTTGATGCCGATGATGTTGGCGATCTTCGCGAGGCGCCCGATCGTCTCCGGCATGAGGTCCACAACGGTGCGCCCCGGCACGTTGTAGAGAACCAGGGGGATCGAGATGGTTTCCGCAATCGTCGCAAAATGCCGGTACAGGCCTTCCTGGCTCGGCTTGTTGTAGTAAGGGACGACACACATCGCCGCATCGCAACCGACCTTTTCCGCGTGCTGCGCGAGCTCGATTGCCTCCGACGTAGCGTTCGACCCGGCGCCGCCCAGGACAAACGCCTTCCCGTTGGACGCCGCGACCGTCAGTTCGAGGACCCGCCGGTGTTCCTCGTGGCTGAGGGTCGGCGACTCGCCCGTCGTCCCGCACGGCACCAGACCGTCGGTTCCCCCGGCCAATTGATGGGCGACCACGCGTTTGAAGGCGGCCTCGTCGACCTTTCCGCCGGCAAAGGGCGTGACCAGCGCGGTTAGGGAACCTCTCAAACGTGTACGATCGAACGCCATTTCACTCTTCCGGGACTCGGCCGGCTCCTTCATCTGCAAGCGCGCGAAACTACGCGCCGCTTAACGCTTTGCCAAGAAACCGCCACGATCTTAGAACTGCATTAACCGAGACGCCGAAGGGCGCCGGCATTGGCCAGCAACCCATCAATTCCCGGGCTCCGACGACCATGACCTTGCGCCGTCTCCTCGCAGCTTTGGCCGTTTCGGTCGCTTTGGCCGGACCGATGACGGCTGCGGCTGCCATCAGCGCATCCGACCAGACGATCCTGTCGGCCGCCATCGACGCCGGTGAGCACAAGGATTGGCCCAGCGTCGCCGCCTACGCCCAGCGCGCATCGGATTCGACCGTCGCGACAATCATCCGCTGGCGCTACCTGATCGATCGCCAGAGCGGCGCGACCTACGCCGACCTCGTCGACTTCCTCGGCCATCACCCGAACTGGCCGAACGCCAAGACGATGCAGGCGAACGCCGAGAAGGCGATGCCCGTGGATCTGCCGACCGCCCAGGTCCTCGCCTTCTTCAAGGACAGGGAGCCTGCCACCGGCGAAGGCATGCTTGCACTCGGCATCGCAAAACTGTCCGCCGGCGATACTACCGAAGGACCGATCTGGATCCGCCGCGGCTACGTGTCGGGCTCGTTCTCGGCCGACCGGGAGGCGGCGATCCGCACGCAATATGCCCAGTATCTTCCCGCCGATGCCGACAAGCTTCGCCTAGCTGCCCTGCTATGGGCAGATGACTTCGCCGGTGCGACGCGCATGCTCACCTACGTCGATCCGGGTACGCGCGCGCTGGGCCAGGCGCGGCTGAAGCTGCGCTCGAACACCAAAGGCGCCCAGAAATTCATCGACGCCGTTCCGGCAAGCCTGAAGGATGATTTCGGCCTCATGTTCGACATGGGTCGCTGGTATCGCCGCTCAGAGCAATATGCGACGGGCGCCCGCTTCATGGCCCGTGCGATCCGCGATCCCGCCGTGCCGCTGCCGCTCGACAAGTGGTGGGACGAAAAGTCTGCCCATGTCCGCATGGCCATAAAGGAACGCCGCTTCCAGGACGCCTACGCGGTGGCCGCCAGCGGCGGCATGAGCGAGGGCGCGGACCTTGCCGAGGCGGAGTTCCTGGCCGGTTGGATGAAGCTGCGCTTCCTGAATGACGCGCGCGGCGCCTTCACGCACTTCAACCGGATTGCCCCTGCCGTCACGACGCCGATCAGCCTGGCGCGCGGCCACTACTGGACGGCCCGGGCCCGCGAGGCAGCCGGCGACGAACAGGGCGCCCTGACCGAGTATGGCTACGCGGCGCGCCACATCGAGACATATTACGGCCAGTTGGCTGCGGCGCGCCTGTCGGCCTCGCCGACGATCACGGTCGATCTGAACAGCGAGGACAGCCGCGTCTCGCTGGACAACGATGAGCTTGTTCAGGCGATTGCCGCCCTTGCCGCCGTGGGCGACACCAGACTGCTGCCCCGCTTTGTCGGCGCGCTCGGAGAGCGGCTGGAGAAGCGCCAGGACTTCGAGGCGGCGTCCGCCCTGTTGCTGCGCCTCGGGCGCCCCGCGATGTCCGTACGTGTTGCAAAACGGGCGATGCAGAAGGACATCCACGTCTTCCGCTACTCCTACCCCGTCGTGCGCCTGCCGGCCTATCGCGGGCATGGCGAGGCGCCCGACCCGGCTTTCGTCCACGCTCTCATCCGACAGGAGAGCGAGTTCGATCCCAATGTCCGCAGCAGCGCCGATGCGCGCGGATTCATGCAATTGCTCCCGTCGACCGCCAAACTGACCGCGAACAAGCACGGCCTCGACTACGACGCCTCCCGGCTGATCGGCGACTGGGAGTACAATGCCACGATCGGGATGGCCCACCTGCGCGACCTGCTCGACCAGTTCGGCGGCTCGTACGTCCTTGTCGCGGTCGCCTACAATGCGGGCCCCGGACGGGCGCGCCAATGGATCGCCGAGTTCGGCGATCCGCGCAGCCCGAATGTCGATGTCGTCGATTGGGTCGAGCGCATACCCTTCGAAGAGACCCGCAACTACGTGATGCGGCTCATCGAAAACACCAATGTCTACCGCGCCATGCTGAACGGCGGCACGGCGCCGTTACTGGTCGAAGCCGACCTGATGCGGGGCTCCGGGCAGACCGACTACGAGCCCGGCCGAATGCAGGCCTCCGAAGCGCTGCGCTGACTGCGAAGAAGGCAGGGCCTTAGGGCACAGGCCCTTCCGAGCGCTAGTGAATTGCGGCGCCGGGCGCCGGACCGCCGAACATGGTCCGCAACCGTTCGCCGACATCGCCTTCTTCGAACGCAGCGCGCAGCGCGGCGGCGCCCAGGCCTTCGGGTACGCCTCCGACCAGCGCCGCCTTCAGCATCTTCTTGAGATGGCGTGACGCGACCTTGGGCAGCGCCGCGATATGGCTGGCGAACTCCAGTACGGTCGCGTCGAAGTCCTTGGGCCCGACCACATTGGTCACGAGACCCAACATGAAGGCCCGTTCGGCACTGATGACGCCGCCGGTGATGAACAGCGCCGATGCCGGCCCCATGCCGATCAGACGCGTCATCCGGTCCACCGCGGCCGAGCCGGGCGGCAGGCCGAGACTGATGCCGGGAAAGCCAAAGCGCGCGTCTGCGCGCGCTATGCGCATATCGGCGTGCAGCGCCAACTCGAGGCCCGCACCGATGCAGGCTCCCTTGATCGTCGCGAGAACCGGAACATCCAGCGCCGCCAGCCGCTCGCAGACCAGACGCGCCCCTCGCGCCAGGGTCTCCGCCTCCGCCGGGGTGAGGCTTGCCAGTTGCGGCAGGTCATATCCGGTTGAGAAGGCTTCGTTGCCGGCGCCGGTCAGCACGACCGCGCCCGTTTCCTCATCCTCGGCGATACGCGAGCAGGCTCTCAGCAGACCACCGCGAACATCGTCGTCGAGTGCGTTGTTGGCGTCCGGCCGATCAATCGTCAGGACCGTCAGCGCGCCCTGCTTCTCGAACTTCAGCGGCCCATCCTTCGCGGAATGCCTTGCCATCGCCTCGCCTTGTGTCAGCCGCCGTCACTATACGGCGCCGGACGGGGGCTTGGGCAAGCGGGACGCGGGAGTCCTTAGTGCAGTTGGGCCAGCCAGGCGCGCGCCTGCTTCTGCGCTTCCGCGATCTCCTGCGTGCCGAGTTCGGCGCTGATCTCGGCCCGCTTGGCGCGCGCTTCGACGATGCCCTTCATGGCCGCGAGATTGAACCACTTATGCGCCGCGACGAGATCGGTTTCGACGCCCTGGCCGGTCGAGTAAGCGAGGCCCAACGTATAGAGCGCATCGGCCTTGCCGCGGCGCGCTTCGCATTCCTGAGCCTGCACGCCTTCAAAATCGAGAAGAGCCACCTGTAATCCCCTTTACCTGTTCGGGAAGGGGCCTTTGGCTCCTCTTCCCTTCAAGACACCCCGCAGCCGTCATCGGCTTGCAGGCGGGATCGTGGACGGGTTGGCTGAATCCGCGGTTAAGCAAAACCTGCGGAAGGGTTAAGCTCCGCTCATGGTGAAGAACGTGTGAATCGCAATGAAATGCTGGGGTTTCGCGCGACCGTGCTACCGAAGCCCGCGCGTGCTGCCGGACGATGCGCCTGTGGCAACCTCAGAAACGAATGGCCGCGGCCCGCCCGCTTGAGGAAAATCTCGCGAGGCGTCACCGCGGCCATGATCGAACAGGTACCGACTACTTCTTCGCGGCCTTCTTCGCCGGCTTCTTCGCGGGAGCCGCCTTCTTCACGGCGGGCTTCTTCGCCGCGGCCTTCTTGACGACCGGCTTCTTCGCAGCGGCCTTCTTCGCGACGGGCTTCTTCGCGGCCGTCTTCTTGGCGGCCGGCTTCTTCGGTGTTGCAGGCATGCGTACTGTACTCCCCTTCAGGTTCAGAAATTGTCCGAATGCAGACGAAATGCGCACGTGCCGCCCCGGAACGTGCGCGAGTATGTCGCACGGCGGCACTTTGTCGAATGATTTGTGACGGCGCGATTCGGCGCGATTCAGCCGATCGCGCCGAAATCCAGCAAAAACCAAGGGTTCGTGACGACTATCCGTAGGCGGATCATCTCGCCTGTCAAGGTTCAAAATCGCCCGGAGAATCGGATTCCGCGCTTGATCTTGGCGAATCGCCCCGAATCACGAGCCGATCCTGTCGCCGAGTTTCGCGCGCAAAAGCTCGTTGACCGCCTGCGGATTCGCCTTGCCCTGCGTCCGCTTCATGACCTCGCCGACGAACCAGCCGATAAGCTTCGGCTTCTTCAAGAGTTCCTCAACTTTTTGCGGATTCGAGTCGATGACGTCGTCGATCGCCTTCGCGATCGCGCCGGTATCGGTGACCTGGCGCAGGCCGCGCTCCTCTACGATCGCCCGTGGCATGCCGCTCGTCTCGTACATGATGACGAAGACGTCCTTCGCGATCTTGCCCGAGATGGTGCCGTCGGCGATGAGGTCGATGAGTTCGCCCAGCGCCGCCGCCGACACCGGACTCTCGGCGATCGCCTTGTTGTCGCGGTTCAACGACGCGAAGAAATCGCCGGTCACCCAGTTTGCCGCCGCCTTCGCGTCGCGGTCCTTGGCGACGGATTCATAGAACTCCGCCGTCTCGCGCTCGGCTGTCAGCACCGTAGCGTCATAGGGCGAGAGCCCGTACTGGCTGACGAAGCGCGCCTTCTTCGCGTCCGGCAGCTCGGGCAGCGATAGCCGGATGCGCTCTATGAACGCGTCGTCGAGTTCCAGCGGCAGCAGGTCGGGATCCGGGAAGTAGCGATAGTCGTGCGCCTCTTCCTTCGACCGCATCGGGCGCGTAACGCCCGACTTGTTGTCGAACAGCCGTGTCTCCTGGTCGATCGCGCGCCCGCTCTCCAGCACTTCGACCTGGCGCCGCGACTCATATTCGATCGCCTGGGCGACGAAGCGCATCGAGTTCACGTTCTTGATCTCGCAGCGCGTGCCGAGATACTCGAAAGACCCGGTCTCGATAAACTTCTCATAGCCGCCCACTCGGCACACCGAGACGTTCACGTCGGCCCGCATAGAACCTTCGTCCATGTTGCCGTCGCAGGTGCCGAGATAGCGCAGGATCTCGCGCAGCTTCTTCAGATACGCCGCCGCCTCGTCCGCCGAGCGCATGTCGGGTTTGGAGACGATCTCCATCAGCGCGACGCCCGAGCGGTTCAGGTCGACGAAGGTGAAGTGCGGGTCCTGGTCGTGCAGGCTCTTGCCTGCGTCCTGCTCCAGATGCAGGCGCTCGATCCGCACCGTGACGCTCTCGCCAGCCGGCAGGTCGACATGGACCTCGCCCTCGCCGACGATGGGCTGCTTGTACTGCGATATCTGATAGCCCTGCGGCAGGTCGGCGTAGAAATAGTTCTTCCGGTCGAACACGCTGACCTTGTTGATCTGCGCCTGGAGGCCAAGGCCCGTGCGCACCGCCTGCTCCACGCAGAAATCGTTGATCACCGGCAGCATGCCGGGCATCCCGGCGTCGACCAGGCTGACATGGCTGTTCGGCGCGCCGCCGAACTCCGTCGAGGCTCCGGAGAACAGCTTCGCCTTCGACAGCACCTGGGCGTGGACCTCAAGGCCGATCACCACCTCCCAGGGGCCGCTCTCACCCTGGATCAGCTTGCCGCGCGTCTTGACCGCTTCGCTCATGCCGTCCACCACTTCTGAGGCCGTGCCGTGAAGCCGGCCGCCTTCTCGATCGCCGCCCCCGCCCGGAACAATGTCTCCTCGTCGAAGGCGCGCCCGATCAGTTGCAGCCCCAGCGGCAGTCCGTCGCGGCTGATCCCCGCCGGCACCGCGATACCCGGCAGGCCCGCGAGGTTCACCGTCACGGTGTAGACGTCGTTCAGATACATCGAGATGGGATCGTTCGCCTTCTCGCCGATCCCGAAGGCCGGCGACGGCGACGCGGGCGTCAGCAGCGCGTCGCACTTCTCGAACGCCTTGCGGAAGTCTTCGGCGATCAGCGTGCGCACCTTCTGCGCCTTGATGTAGTAGGCGTCGTAATAGCCTGCGCTCAGCACATAGGTGCCGATCAGGATGCGCCGCTGCACTTCGCGCCCGAACCCCGCCGCCCGGGTGTTCTCGTACATCTCCGTGAGGTCCTTGCCCTCGACGCGCAGGCCGTATCTCACCCCGTCATAGCGCGCGAGGTTGGAGGAGGCCTCCGCCGGCGCCACGATGTAATAGGCCGGCAGCGCATATTTGGTGTGCGGCAGGCTGACGTCGACGATTTCGGCGCCCGCCTCCTTCAGCCATGCGATGCCCTGATCCCAGAGCGCGTCGATTTCCTCCGGCACGCCGTCGATGCGGTATTCGCGCGGCACGCCGATGCGCATGCCCTTCACGACGCCGTCGCAGGCCTTCTCGAAGTCCGGCACCTCGATATTGACGCTGGTCGAGTCCTTCGGGTCGTAGCCGCACATCTCGCGCAGCATCACGGCACAGTCCTTCACGCTGCGCGTCATCGGCCCGGCCTGGTCGAGCGACGACGCGAAGGCGACGACGCCCCAGCGCGAGCATCGGCCATAGGTTGGCTTGATGCCGACCGTGCCGGTGACCGAAGCCGGCTGGCGGATCGAGCCGCCGGTGTCGGTTGCCGTGGCGCCGAAACAGAGATCCGCCGCCACCGCCGCCGCCGAGCCGCCCGACGAACCGCCGGGCACCAGCTTCGTCTCGGAATTGCCGCGCCGCCACGGATTGATCGCCGGGCCGAAATAGCTCGTCTCGTTCGACGAGCCCATCGCGAACTCGTCCATGTTCAGCTTGCCCAGCATCACGCCGCCGGCCGTCCACAGCTTCGCCGTGATCGTCGACTCATAGGGCGGCCTGAAGCCTTCGAGGATATGGCTGCCGGCCGTCGTCTGGACACCCTTCGTACAGAACAGGTCCTTGATGCCGAGCGGCACGCCCTCGAGCGCCCCGCCCTCGCCGCGCGCCAGCTTCGCGTCCGACGCCGCCGCCATGTCGAGCGCCACGTCCGGCGTCTCCACGACGAAGGCGTTCAGCGCGCGCGCCTGTCCGATGGCCGCGCTCGCTGCCCTGGTGAGTTCGGTCGACGAGAATGCCTTGGCGCGCAAACCGTCGCGCGCTTCGACGAGGCTCATCTTCAGGAGATCGCTCATGGCTATTCCACGACCTTCGGCACCAGAAAATAGTTGTCCTCGGTGCGCGGGGCATTCTTCACGATGTCTTCGGCATAGAAGCCGTCCGTGACGACATCCTTCCGGCGCGGGAGCGGCATCGGCCGCACGCTCGTCATCGGCTCGACGTCATTCGTATCCAGCTCATCGAGCTGGGCCACCCATTGCAGGATGCCGTTCAGCTCGGCTGCCATCGGCGCCAGCCGTTCTTCGGGAATCGCGAGACGGGCAAGGCGCGCCACCCGGCGCACCACCTTTTCATCAACGGACATGTGAGGGTCTTGGCTTTCTTGGGCTCTGGCCTCTGCTATCAACCGGGCCCGAGGCTTTCAAGCGGGGCGAGTCTGGCCTTGACCATCCAACCGATGCCCGCGGAGCGCCTCTACACATGGCGCTATGCCCCGCCCTTCATGCGCCCGCCGTTCCCGATTACGGCCGGAAACATGCGGGTTCTTGGCCTGGTCGGCGTCGCATCGCTGCTGAGCGGCTACGACGTCCAGATCTTCGGCCTGGTCGCCAAACAGTTTCTCGCCGAGTTCGGCCGGGAAACCGCCGCTACCGGTCCCACGGTGGCGCTGTTCCGCATGGGGGTATTCGGAGCCCTCGCCCTCTGCCTGCTCGCTGATGTCATAGGCCGCAGAGCCCTGCTCCTCCTCACCATGGCCGGCATGGCGCTCGGGACGCTGGCGACCGCCTTCGCCCCTACCTTCGAGACGGCCGTCGCGGCGCAATTCGTCACCCGGGTCTTCGCCTATGCCGAAGACATGCTGTGCATCGTGGTGATCGCCGAAGAAATCGAGGAGCGCTCCCGGGGCTGGGCCATCGGCGTGCTCGCCGCGCTGGGGGCCCTCGGCGCCGGCGTCGCCATTCTCACCTTTGCCGCAGTCGACATTCTCCCCCATGGCTGGCGCGGAATCTATGTCATCGGCGCGGTGCCCCTTCTGCTCCTCGCCTGGATGCGGCGCGGGTTGCCCGAGACCCGGCGCTTTCAGGCGATGCGGGCTGCGCGCGAAAGGCGCCAGGGCGCCCGGGACATGTGGCGCCCCATCACGACGCTGCTGCGGCTCTACCCGTTTCGCGCCGCCCATATCATGGGCATCGCCTTCCTCTTCGCCTTCGGCACGGCCCCCGCGATCATCCTCCTGCCGACATATCTCCAGTCCGATCGTGCGTTTGCACCGTGGATGGTCACGGCCATCTATATCGGCACCGGCCTCTTCGGCCTGCTCGTGAGCATTGCCATCGGGCGTGTCAGCGACAAGGTCGGCCGCCGGCCGGTGATGGTGACCGGCCTTCTTCTCGCAACCGCCGGGTTCGCCGCGCTGTATGCCGCAGAAGCGGTCTGGCTTATTGTCGTCGGCGTACTCTTCGGCATCTTCTCGCAGCTCACCGTGAATACCCAATACGAGGCTGTGACGGCCGAGATCTTTCCCACCGCCTATCGCGCGACGGCTTCGGCACTGCGCTATATCGGAGGTATCGTCGGCGGTTCGGTGAGCCTTCTGCTGCATGGCACGGTGCTGACCGAGCCATTCGGCTTTGCGGGCGCCGTGCTGATTCTGCTCATGCCGCTGCCGCTGGCCATTCTGGGCGTCCTTCTGCTGCCCGAGACTGCCGGCCGGCGCCTTGAAGACATCACCCCGGAAACTGCCTGATGGCGACCATCGACCTGTCCGACCTCGCGGCGCTATTGCCTGCGCGCGGACCCTTGCTCGGCCTTGACCTTGGGTCAAAGACCATCGGCGTTGCGATCTCCGACATTAACCGGCAGATCGCTTCGCCGCTTCAGGGCCTGCCGCGCGCCAAAACCTTCGGAAAGACGGTCGCCCCCCTCATCGCGCTGATCGAAAAGGAGCGCCCGGCCGCCCTCGTCATCGGACTGCCGCTCAACATGGACGGCAGCGAAGGCCCCTCGGCGCAGTCCGCCCGCGCCTTCGCCCGCAACATCGGTGCCCTGAACCCTCTTCCCATCGTCCTCTGGGATGAGCGATTGTCGACGGCCGCCGTCACGCGGACCTTGCTTGAAGCCGACGCCTCACGCCGGCGAAGGGCGGAAGTCGTGGACAAGATGGCGGCGGCCTACATCCTCCAGGGGGCGCTGGACCGCCTCCGTATCCTGACACGGAGCTAAGACATGGCAGGCGGCCACGCCGGCGGATTTTCCCTGAAGCCGCCCGCTCCGATCCCGGCCTCGCAGGTCAAGGTGCTCGCACTGGTCTGCTGCGCATGGCTGGTCGCCGGCTACGACATCGCGCTCATGGGCTTCGTGCTCGTGCCGGTTTCGAAAACCTTCGGCGTGACGATGGGCAACGAGGCCGAAATCGTCATGTGGGCGCGCATCGGCGTCCTGCTCGCCTTTCCGCTCGCCATGTCAGCGGACCGGTTCGGGCGACGGGCCGTCCTGATGGTGACGATCATCGGCTCCGCGATCACGACGCTGGCCACGGCATTTGCCCAAAGCGAAAGCCAGTTCGTTCTGCTTCAGGCATCGGTCCGCATGTTCGGCTACGCCCAGGACATGATCTCGATCGTCGTCATCGCCGAGGAGATCAACGACCGGGCGCGCGGCTGGGCGCTCGGCCTGCTTGCCGCTTCGGCCGCGGTCGGCGCGGGCCTGTCCGGCATCATCTTCGCGGGGATCGAGTTCTTGCCCTATGGGTGGCGCGCGCTCTATGTCATCGGCGCGGTCCCCATTTTCATCATCGCCTATCTCTGGCGGAAGATGCCCGAAACCCGGCGCTTCGCCGAGTTGAAGGCCCACACCGCCGATCCAGGCGCGCAGCACAGCGTGCAAGGCGCATGGACCCGCTTTCGGTCGCTGACCGGCGAGCACGGCCGCCGCTTCTTTGCGCTTCTGGGGGTCACGGCGCCGCTTGCCTTCGGCATCAGTTCGGCAAGTGTCCTCATGCAGACCTTCCTTCAGGCCGACCTCGGGCTTTCGCCGGGGACCGTGACGCTCATCTTCGTCGGCGGCGGACTGTTTGGCCTCGTCGGCAACTTCATCGCCGGGCGGCTGTCCGACAGCTACGGCCGCAAACCTGTCTTCGTGGTTGCCTCGGTCGGTTACGCGCTGACGATGTCCGTTCTCTATCTCGGCTCACACAATCTCTATCTGGTCGCCTTCATGTGGGCCTTCGGCGTTTTCGCCTTCTTCGCCATGGAGGTGGTGATGGGGGCCTGGAGCGCCGAGCTGTTCCCGACGGAGCAGCGCTCCACCGCGTCCGGCGCCCGCCTGGCGACGAATATCATCTTTGGCGGCGCCGCCTTGCTGACGGTGACGTTCCTCTACGGACCGCTTGGTGGGCACGCCAAGGCGATAGCTGTGCTGCTGCCCGCGATCTTCATCGCAACGATCATTGCCTGGCTCACCATCCCGGAGACCGCCGGCAAGACGCTGGAGGAGATCGCGGCCGAGGGCGAACGCAAGCACTGAGCCATGCTGGCGATTGGGCTCAGCCTCCTCCCGGTCTTCCTGCTGATCGTGCTGGGCGTCCTGCTGCGCAGGGCGTCCTTCCCGGGCGATGCACTGTGGGCGCCGCTCGAACGGCTCGTCTATTTCGTGCTGTTCCCGCCGCTGCTGTTCCAGACGATCGTCACGGCCAAGCTGGACCACGATGAAGCTTTGCGGCTCTCCGGCGCATTCCTGTTGGGGATCACAGCGATGGCGGCGATCCTGCTCGCGATCCGCCGTGCCCTGCCGGTCAGCGGCGCCGCCTTCTCCAGCATCTTCCAGGGCGCCATCCGCTGGAACTCCTATGTCGCGCTTGGCGTCGTTGCCGCGCTGCTCGGGCCGCGCGGCGTCGCCCTCGCCGCCGTTGCCTTCGCGACCATGGTGCCGGCGGTCAACCTGCTGAGTGTCTGGGTGATCACCCGCTACGCCGGCGACACGCCGGCTGCCGGCGCGGCCGTCATCCGCGCCCTGATCGCCAACCCGCTCATCATTGCCTGCCTGGCTGCCCTGTTGGTCGTGGGTCTTGGCATCCCGGTGCCGGACTTCCTGCTGCGGACGCTGAAGACGATGGGCGATTCCACCATCGCCCTGGGCCTGCTTGCCGTCGGGGCCGCCCTCGACTTCGCGCATCTGCGCGCCTCCGGGCTCACCATGGGCGTCACGATTGGGCTGAAGCTGCTGGTGATGCCGCTGCTGATGGCGGCCGCCTGCATGGTGCTCGGCGTCACCGGCGACGCCCGCCTCGTCGCCATCGTCTGCGGCTCAGTGCCATCCGCCAGCTCGGCCTATATCCTCGCCCGGCAACTCGGCGGCGACGCCAAGCTGATGGCGACACTGATAACGGCCCTGACGCTGGTCTCGGTCGCCACTGTACCCCTCGCCATCGCCCTGCTCGGTTGAACCTTCCTTGGCAAGCCCGGAACCCGCCCCTATAAGCCGCGACATGCCGCAAGCCGGTCCGATCCTGTCGACCCGTCACCTCCTCGCCATCGAGGACATCGACCGGACTCAGATAGAGACATTGCTAGGCCTCGCCGACGACTACGTTGCCCTCAACCGCGAGGTCGCCAAGAAGCGCGACACGCTGCGCGGCCGTACGCTGATCAACCTCTTCTTCGAGTCCTCGACGCGGACGCAAAGTTCCTTCGAACTCGCCGGCAAGCGGCTTGGCGCCGACGTGATGAACATGTCGGTGGGGTCGTCGTCGGTGAAGAAGGGCGAGACGCTCATCGACACGGCGATGACGCTGAATGCCATGAACCCCGACCTGCTGGTGGTCCGCCACCAGGACTCAGGGGCGGTATCGCTGCTGGCGCGAAAGGTGTCGTGCGCCGTCATCAACGCCGGCGACGGCGCCCACGAACACCCGACGCAGGCGCTGCTCGACGCCTTGACCATCCGCCGCCGGATCGGACGGATCGAGGGCCTCACGGTCGCCATCTGCGGCGACATCCTGCACAGCCGCGTCGCCCGTTCGAATATCGCGCTGCTCCAGAAGATGGGCGCCCGCGTCCGCCTCGTGGCGCCGCGGACGCTGCTGCCGTCGGGTGCGGACCGGCTGGGGCCGGAGATCCATCACCGCATGGAGACCGGCCTCAAGGACGCCGACGTCGTCATGATGCTGCGTCTTCAGCTCGAACGCATGGCCGGGTCGTTCCTGCCGTCGACGCGCGAGTTCTACAAGGTCTACGGCCTCGACAGCGACAAGCTCGCCCTCGCCAGGCCCGGCGCGTTCGTCATGCATCCAGGCCCGATGAATCGCGGCATCGAGATCGACAGCGCCGTCGCCGATGACGTCGAGCGGAGCCTGATCCAGGAACAGGTCGAGATGGGCGTCGCCGTCCGCATGGCGGTTCTGGACGCGCTCAGCCGGAACCTCGCCAACACCAGGAAGGCCATGTGGGTATGAGCCGCATCGCCTTCCTCAACGCGCGGATCGTCGACCCCGCCAGCAACACCGACGAACTCGGCGCCGTCCTCGTCCAGGACGGGCGTATCGTCGACACCGGCCCCCTGCCCTTCAACGATCCGGCCGGCGGCGCCTACGACATCGTCGACTGCGAAGGCCGTGTCCTCTGCCCCGGCCTCATCGACCTCAAAGTGTCGACCGGCGAGCCCGGCAACGAGCACCGCGAGACCATCGCCAGTGCCGGCCGTGCCGCCGCCGCCGGCGGCGTCACCACCATCGTCCTCCAGCCCGATACCGATCCGGCGCTCGATGACCCCGCCCTCGTCGAGTATGTCGCACGCGCCCGCTGCGACGTCCGCGTCCGCCCGATGGCGGCACTGACGCATGGGCTGAAGGGCGAGACGATGTCGGAGATGGCGCTGCTGGCCGACGCCGGCGCCGTTGCCTTCACCGACGGCAACCGCACGCTCAAGAACACGCGCGTCATGCGCCGCGCCTTGTCCTACGCCGCGACATTCGACCTCGTAGTCGCCGTACACTGCGAGGACCCCTATCTCGCCGAGGGCGGCGCGATGAACGAAGGCGAAACCGCCACGCGCCTCGGCCTCCCCGGCATCCCGGCGGCGGCGGAGGCGATCATCGTCGAGCGCGACATCCGCCTCGCCGAACTCACCGGCGCCCGCCTGCATATCGCGCAAATCTCGACGCGGGCGAGCCTCGACCTCATCGCAGCCGCCAAGAAGCGCGGCACGAAGATCACCTGCGCCGTCTCGGCTGCGCATCTCGCGCTGAACGAGCTCGACATCGGCACCTACCTGACCTTCCGCAAGCTGTCGCCGCCGCTGCGCAGCGACGCCGACCGGCAGGCGATGCTGGAAGGCGTCATCAGCGGCACTATCGACGCCATCGTCTCCAGCCACGACCCGCAGGCGCCCGACACCAAGCGCCAGCCCTTCGCCCAGTCGGCCTTCGGCGGTGCCGGCCTCGAGACGCTGCTGCCGGTAGCGCTGATGCCGTTTCACAGCGGCGACATGAATCTGGCGCAGGCCCTGGCCAAGGTGACCAGCGATCCGGCCCGCATTCTCCGCTTCAGCGACGGCAGCGGCACGCTCGCCAAGGGCGCGCCGGGCGATCTGTGCATCTTCGATCCCGGCACCGCGCGCACCATTCGCCGCGAAGACCTGCTGTCGCGCTCGAAGAATACGCCGTTCGAAGGCCTCAGCTTCCAGGGCCAGGTCTGGCGCACCTATGTCGGCGGGCGGAAGGTCTTCGAGGCCGCGTCATGATCATCAGCAGCTTCAGCGGCATCGATTGGGGCGCGGCGTGGCCGTGGGTCTTCGGCGCCTTCGTCGTCGGCTACTCGCTAGGCGCCATCCCCTTCGGCGTCATCTTCACCCGCAACGCCGGCCTCGGCGACATCCGCAGCTACGGCTCCGGCAACATCGGCGCCACCAACGTCCTGCGCACCGGCAACAGGCGCATCGCGCTGCTGACGCTCGTCTGCGACGCCGGCAAGGGCGCCGTCGCGGCCTTCGTCGCCAGCGGCGTCTACCTGCGCTGGCTGGGCCTGCCGCAATACTGGGGCGGCGAAGTCCTGATGGCCCTCGCCGCCCTCGGCGCCTTCGTCGGCCACATCTTCCCCGTCGGCCTCGGCTTCAAGGGCGGCAAAGGCATCGCGACCTTCTTCGGGACGGTCCTCGCCCTCCATTGGCCGACTGGCCTTGTCGCCGCGGCGGCGTGGCTGCTGACGGCGTTTCTGACGCGCTACTCATCGCTCGGCGCGCTGATCGCCGTGTTTTCGGCGCCGATCGCGGCCTTTGCGTTCGGTGACCGGATCGTCGCCTTTGTCGCCGTGTTCTTCGCGCTGATGGTGATCTGGTCGCACTGGTCCAACATCATGCGCCTGCTGAACGGGACCGAGCCCCGGATTGGCCAGAAGAAGGCCGCATGACGTCTGACGCCGAGCGCATTGCAACACTTCGCCTGGCCCGCAGCGAGGGCATCGGCCCGAGCACGTTCGCCAGCCTGATCGAACGTTACAGCACCGCGCAACGCGCACTCGATGCCCTGCCCGACCTCGCCCGCAGCGGTGGTTTGCGGAAGCCCCTAAGAGCCCGACCGGAAAGTTGTGATTCAAGGGGAGGGGTTTGAGGCGAGGCGTTTGAGCATGATGCGGATCATGGCGAGGCGGATGAAGGCGACGGTTTTTCGGGCGTGACGCTCGCAGTCTTTT
>JADZAI010000074.1 GCA_020852655.1 Alphaproteobacteria bacterium | reverse complement strand
GTCGCGGGGATCGCTCACCTCGCGCAAAATCGACAACAAAACCGCCATCGGGCTCCCCTCCTCAAGAGAAGTCCCGTTCAGAATCCCAATCCCAACACCACGCAATACTCAAATGCGATTCCCCTGCGTTTACGGGGGAGGGGGACCGCGAAGCGGTGGAGGGGGGATGATGCAGCCCATCACCGCGCGTCGGAATGCGCAGGCGTTTGCGCAACATGCCCCCCTCGGCCCTGCGGGCCTCTCCCCCCGCAAGCGGGGGGAGCAAGAATCTTTGGCGGCGGCCCATGAATACCGCCGCAACGCGCTCTCCACCGACGACTGGAAGCCGCATCGGCGCCGGTCGGTGCATACGCTCTACATTTCGCCGCTGAAGGCGCTCGCGGTCGATATCGCGCGCAATCTGGAGCTGCCGGTCGGCGAGATGAAGCTCGATATCCGCATGGAGACGCGGACCGGCGACACCTCGGCGCATAAGCGCCAGCGGCAGAAAATCGATCCGCCCGACATGCTGCTGACGACGCCGGAACAGCTCGCGCTGCTGCTCGCCTCGCGCCAGGCGGCCGACATGTTCCGCGATCTCGACTGTGTCGTGCTCGACGAACTCCACGCCCTCGTCGCCAACAAGCGGGGCGATCTGCTGGCGCTGGACCTCGCGCGTCTGACGAAGCTGGCGCCGCAGCATCGCCGGGTCGGTCTGTCGGCGACCGTTGCGGACCCCGACCATCTCCGCCGCTATCTCGTTCCTCAGACGACGGAGGAACCGCGCCTTGCCCGCCTCGTCGTCGGACAGGCAGGCGCGAAGCCGAACATCCATGTGCTGGATTCGGTGGAGCGCATTCCCTGGGCCGGGCATTCGGGCCGCCACGCGATCCCCGAGGTGATGGCGGCGATTCGGCGCGCGAAGATGGCGATCCTCTTCGTCAACACGCGCAGCCAGGCGGAATTCCTGTTCCAGGAGCTCTGGCGCAACAACACGGACGATCTGCCGATCGCCCTGCATCACGGCTCGCTCGATGCCGGGCAGCGCCGCAAGGTGGAAGCCGCGATGGCGGCCGGCCGCTTGCGCGCCGTGGTCGCGACCTCGACGCTCGATCTCGGCATCGACTGGGGCGACGTCGACCTCGTCGTGCAGATGGGCGCGCCGAAAGGCGTTGCCCGCATGCAGCAGCGCATCGGCCGGGCCAATCACCGGCTGGACGAATCCTCGATGGCGCTGCTGGTGCCGTCGAACCGCTTCGAGGTGCTGGAATGCATCGCGGCCCGCGAGGCAGTGGCGGCCGGCAAGCAGGACGGCGAGACGCGCCGCATCGGCGGGCTGGACGTGCTGGCGCAGCACATTCTCGGCATGGCCTGCGCCGAGCCCTTCGATGCGGACGATCTCTATGACGAGGTAACCTCCGCCGAGCCCTATCGCCTGACGACGCGCGAGACCTTCGACCAGGCGCTCGATTTCGTCGCGACGGGCGGTTACGCGCTGCGCAATTACGAGCGCTTCGCCAAGCTGCGCCAGAGTGCCGACGGCAAATGGCGCGTCGCGAACCCGATGGTGGCGCAGCGCTATCGGCTGAACGCGGGAACGATCATCGAAGCGGAATATCTGAACGTGCGGCTGGTGCGCTCGATCAAGCCGGACGTGCCGATCGCGGCGGGGCGCGTGCTCGGCAAGATGGAGGAGTTCTTTTTCGAGCACATGACGCCGGGCGACAGCTTCGTGTTCGGCGGGCGCATCCTCAAATTCATCACGGTGCGCGAGACCGATGCGCTGGTGACGCTCGGCACGACGGACTCGCCAATGGTGCCAAGCTGGCAAGGCGGCAAGTTCCCGCTCACCACCTATCTCGCCGAACGGGTGCGCGAGATGATCGCCGATCCCGAAGCCGTGCCCAACCTGCCGACGCAGGTGGCGGAATGGCTGGCGATGCAGGCCTGGCGCTCGGTGCTGCCCGATCCCAATCAAATGCTGGTCGAGACCTTCCCGCGCGGCGATAAATCCTATCTCGTCTGCTATCCCTTCGACGGGCGGCTGGCGCACCAGACGCTGGGCATGCTGCTGACCCGGCGGCTGGAGCGGATGGGGATGCGGCCGCTGGGTTTCGTGGCGGGCGAGTATGCGCTCTCGGTATGGGCCTTACGCGATCTCTCGCGGCTCGACATGAATAGGCTCTTCGCACCGGATCTCCTGGGCGACGACCTTGAGGAGTGGCTGGCGGAATCGATCATGCTGAAGCGCCAGTTCCGCAACTGCGCGATCATCGGCGGGCTGATCGAGACGCGCTTTGCCGGGAAGGAGAAATCCGGGCGGCAGGTAACCTTCTCGTCCGACCTCATCTATGACGTGCTGAAGCAGCACCAGCCCGATCACATCCTCATGCGCGCAGCCCGCGAAGATGCCCTCACCGGCTTGTTGGACTTGCAACGCCTCGCCAATCTGCTGCACAGGATTCAGGGGCGAATCATCGCGCGCGATCTCGACCATGTGTCGCCGCTCGCGGTTCCCGTGCTGCTGGAGATCGGCAAGGAACCGGTCTACGGCCAGGCGCACGATGATCTGCTCAGCGAGGCCGCCGACAATCTCGTCGCGGAAGCCAGCCGTGTTTGAGGATGACACCTTCCGCATGAAGATCGCGGACATCGAAATGACTCCCGATCCCAGCGGCGCGCTCTACTGGGCGGCGGAGCGGATGCTCATCGTCGCCGATCTGCATCTGGAGAAGGGCTCGGCCTTCGCGGCGCGCGGCCAGATGCTGCCGCCCTACGACACGCATGCGACGCTGGCGCGGCTGGAAGCGGCCTGCGCACGGCACAGGCCGGCGAAGGTGGTGGCGCTGGGCGATTCTTTCCATGACCGCAAGGCCGAAGGTCGGCTGGACGACGATGCCCGGGCCCGCCTGAAGCGTCTGATCGCGGCGGTGGATACGTGGACCTGGATCCTCGGCAATCACGATCCCGAACCCCCCAAGGACCTCGGCGGCACGGTGACCGAGGAGATCGCGCTCGGGCCGATCGTGCTCCGCCATGAGCCGAAGCAGCGTCCGAGCGCGGGCGAGATCGCAGGCCATCTCCATCCCGCCGCCCGCGTCGCGGTGCGCGGCCGCTCGATCCGCAAGCGCTGCTTCGTCACCGACGGCGAGCGGCTGGTGATGCCGGCCTTCGGCGCCTACACGGGCGGGCTCGACATCTGGGAGCCGGCGCTGCGCTCGCTCTTCGCTCCCAGCTTCCATGCGTGGATGCTGGGTGAGGAAAAGGTCCACGCCATCTCCAGCCAGCGCCTCGGTATCCCCAGCTATGAACGCCCGGCCACCGTGTCGGCGATGAAGCTGAGCCGCAGCTAGCTGCCGCGTCCTCTACCGCACGGACTTTTTGTTCAGCGCGGCTTCGGCGGTCTTGAACTCGGCGGCGGTGACCACGCGGTCGCCGTTGCTGTCTGCGACGGCGAAGGCGGGAGACGGGCCGTCGGCGAGTTCGTCGGGGCTGATGCGGCCGTCGCCGTCGGCGTCAAAATTCGCGATCATCCGATCGGGCTCCAGTTCGCGCGGCAGGAACATGCGGATCGCGTCGATGTCGCGTTGCGTGACGTAGCCGTCGTCGCGGTCCATGCGCTTGAACTGGATGCGGCGATAGGCGGCGAACTCCGCCCAGCTCACCACGCCGTCGTCGTTCGCATCTGCCTGTTTCACGCGGTCGAGCATGCGGACGGAGACGGTTTCGGCGGCCGCTTGCGGCACGAACACCGCAGCGGCAAGAGCAACCAGCACGGTACGGATCACAGGCATCCTCCGGAAACGTCTTGCATCAGCCCTTGCCGCCGCCATGGCGAGCCTAGCACAGGCGGCGGCGTCAGTCCTTCTCGCGGAAGGCATAGGCGGCGCCGAGGCCCATCAGCACGGCGATGAGGATGGTGGCGAGGCCGTAGATGATGCCGTGGCGCTGGGCGAAATTATACATCGCCCGTTCGACGCCCGACTTGTCGACCTCGAGCGGAGCCGAATAGGCGCTGACGATCTGGCCGTCGCGGAAGAGATAGGCTTCCGCGGTGTATTGGCCGGTCGGCACGTTGGCGGGAAGGCGGACGCGCGTCTGGAACAGGGTCGGGCCGTTCATCGTCACGCCGCCGATGTCTTCATGGAAAAGCTGCTCGCTGAGCTTGTTGCGTATCAGCGCCTTGCGGAAGTCTGCGGCGTCGGCGCGTCTGGGGAGCTCCAGCGGCAGATTGTCGAGGCCGAGGCCGTTGCGCGCGAGCACGGCGGGCGCGGCGATGCGGGCGAGGTCCTTGGTGCTCGCGAGATAGTAGAAATCGGGGACGCGGTGGATGACCGCTTCGTCGGCGTTCACCCAGACCCCGCCGACGCGGGCGCGCTTGCGCACCGTCGCCGCCTGCTCGGCGCCGCGCACCACGACGACGATGTCGCGTTCGTCGGCGTCCTCATAGACATTCTCCGCCTCGATCGCGCCGTACATCACGATCTCCGCGCCGGTGAAGCTGGAGGTGATGCGGATGATGTCTTCGGTGAGGCCGACTGCCAGGTCTTCGGCATTCGCGACCGCGAGGCCGGCGAGCGCGACGAGGACCAGGAGCCAGCGCCTCATTGCGCGTCCTCGGCCGGTTCCACCGAGAAGATGTCGGCGGGCGTCGAGACCATCTCCCAGCCGAGGCGCAGTGCCATCGCGACGATCAGCATCGAGATGAGCAGGCGCAATTGTTCCGACGGCAGGCGGGCGCCGACGCGCGCGCCGTACTGCGTACCGACGACGCCGCCCAGCATCAGCAGCAGAGCCAGCACGATGTCGACCGTCTGGTTGACCCAGGCATGCAGGAAGGTCGTCAGCGTCGCGATGCAGAAGACCTGGAACAGCGACGTGCCGACCACGGTCGAGGCCGGCATGCGCAGGATGTAGATCATCGCCGGCACCATGATGAAGCCGCCGCCGATGCCCATGACGCCGGAGAGCACGCCGCTGATCATGCCGAGCACGACCGGCGGAATCGCCGAGATGTAGAGCTTGGAGACACGGAAGCGCACCTTCAGCGGCAAGCCGTGCAGCCAGTAATGCTCGCCCCGCTTCGGCCGGCTGGCCGGCGCCTTGCGGCGGCGCAGCAGGGTGCGCACGCTCTCGCTCAGCATCAGCGAGCCGATCGTGCCGAGGAGGCCGACATAGGCGAGCTTGATGACGAGGTCGACCTGGCCGGTGTCGGCGAGCAGCGAGACGATGTAGACGCCGACGATCGCCCCGGGGATGCCGCCGCCCACCAGAACCAGGCCCATGGTGAAGTCGACGCCCTTGCGGGCGACCTGGGTCGCGACGCCGGAAACCGAGGAGGCGACGATCTGGCTGGCCCCGGTCGCGACCGAAACGATGGGTGGGATGCCGGCGAAGATGAGGAAGGGCGTCATCAGGAAGCCGCCCCCGACGCCGAACATGCCGGTGACGAAGCCGACCGCCCCGCCCATCGCGAGGATCAGCCAGACATTGACCGACAGCTCGGCGATGGGGAGGTAAATCTGCATGTCACGCAGTGGCGCCGGACAAAAGGAAGCGGCGCGCCACCCTTAGAGCGGCGCGCCGTGTTTTCCCAGCCTTCGCGGCCGACACCGTTACTATTCGAGCGTCGGAACGTCGTTGGCGGCGGCGTTCATGGGCTTTGCCTTGAAGTCGGCGGCAAGCTTCTTGGCCTTCTTGAGGTCCTCGGCGGGCATGCGGCCTTCAAGGGCGGTGGCGCGGGCGGCGGCATCGGCGTCGCCCTGCTGGCCGGCGGCCATGTACCACTTGTAGGCGTCGGTCAGGTTCACGTCGACGCCGAGGCCGCGCTCATAGAGGATCGCGACGTTGAACTGCGAGTCCTTGAGGCCCAGTTCGGCGGCAGCGAGGAACCATTTCGACGCCGCTTTGTAGTCGGGCGAGCCGGTCGAGCCGTCGGTGAAGATGACGGCAAGGTTGTGCATCGCCTTGCGGTTGCCGGCATTCGCGGCCCGCTCGTACCAGATCTTGGCCTGGCCCATGTCGCGCGGCACGCCGAGGCCGCGTTCATAGAGCACGCCCATCCGATACTGCGCGGGCGGCAGGCCGGACTGCGCGGCGCGCAGCATCCACTTGGCGGCTTCCTTGGCGTTCTTCTTCACGCCCTCGCCTTCGGAATAGCGCAGGCCCAGTTCGAACTGCGCGCGCGGATCGCCGCCTTCGGCCGAGGTCGTCAGCGTGGCGATCTTGTCCTTGGGCGCGTCGGCGGGCGGCGTTGCTTCGGCGGTGGGACCGGGAACCGGCGCGGCTTCCGGCGCCGGGGGCTGCGGCTGCCCACCCTGCACGGGCTCGGCAGGATGCTCGGCCGCAGGCGCCGGACCTTCCGGAGCAGCACCCGATTCGCCGGGCATCGGCGGTGCAGGCGGCAGCTCCTGGTAGGGAACTTCGGCGGCCGGGGTCTCCGGCGAGGCCGGCGTTTCGGCCGCGGCCGGGGTATCGGTGACGGCCGGGGTCTTCGGCTTCAGCAGGAAGAAATAGAGTCCTGCCGCAACCGCCAGCACCGCCAGGATGATCAGCGTGATGCCGATGACCGACGAGCGCTGCGAACCCTCCGAGGCATCGTAGCGCGAGGCCTTGGAATCGCGCGCGTTCGCGGCGACCTCGTCGGCATCGGCGGCCGCCGCGGCTTGGGCCGCACGGCGCGCCGCCGCCAGGAAGTCATCGGTCTTGCGGGTCGCCGGCTCGTCCGGACGGCCCAGCACCTCGGCGATCGCTGCCTCTACTTCGGGATCTTCCGCGGTCGCCGGCTCGACGCCTTCATCCGCCTCCGGCTCGAATTCGTTGACGGCGTCGTCGAAGTCGAAGGGCGGCGGCTCAAGATCGGACGGGGCGGCGACCGGCTCGGGCGCCGGCTCGAACCGCGGCGCCTCATAGCGCGGGGCTTCGTAGCGCGGCGACTCGTAGCTCGGCTCGGGCGGCGGCGGTGCTGCGGCGAACGAGGGCGGGGCCTGCTCCAGGGCCTCGAGGCGCTTCAGGGCGGTCTCGAGCTGCGCCTGAATCGAACCCAGCGTCTCGCGCTGGCGCTTCTCGCTGGCCTCCACCCGTGTGCCGACGCCGCGCAGCGCCTGCTCGACCGTCGACGCGGTTTCGCCCTGACGACGCTCGGCGTGGCCGATCTGGACAGCGAGCGTCTGGAGATTCTGCTCGATCGTCTGGAGGCGGGCGGCGCCTTCGGCGTCGATTTCGCCTGCGGCAGCCGCGCCGGGATCGCGCTCCTCGAACGCCTTCACCAAATCGGCGTTGGTTTGGGCCGTCTGTTCGGCGAGCTGGCGCACGGCGAGGAGTTCTTCGCCCAGCGCATCAAGGCGGTCGGCCTGTGCCAGGAGGCCGCTGCTCGCGTCGGCGACGCTGATCCGCAGCACGTCGAGGTCGGTCGCGGATGCGCCCGCCTTGCCGTCACCCGCCGGGCGGCGCTCCAGCGCGTCGATGCGGCTGGCATGGTCGGACACAACGCGCAGTTCACCGAGTTGGCCGGCGATGCGCGCCTGGACGCGTTCGGCGACGCGGGCTTCCGCGTCGGCGAGCCGGGCATCGGCCGCGCGCAGCAATTCGTCGACCGCATCGAAGCGCGAATCCTGCTGGCGCGACTTGCTGTCGAGCGCCTTCAGCGAGGCGTCGACCGATTCCAGGCGATGGTCGAAACGGGCGACACCCTCGTCGACGATCAGGCGGATTTCGTCGGTGTCGAGCGGCTTGGCGATCGCCTGGCGAACCGTCTCCTCCAGATCGGCGAACTGGCGCGCGAAGTGGTCCGAGCGGCCTTCGAGGCCTTCGACGACACCCTTCAGTCCGCCCTGGGCATCGACCTGGGCGGCAATGGCGCGCAGCGTCTCGTCGAGCGAACCGAGCCGGCCGTCCTGGTCCTGGACCTGCGCACCGAACGCCTTCAGCGTATCGTCGAGCGAGGCAAAGCGGCCTTCGTGCCCGTCGGCGCGCCCGGCAAACGCCCGCAGCGTCTCGTCGAGCGAACCGCTACGGCCGTCCTGGTGGTCAAGGCGGGCGGCGATGGACTTCAGCGATTCGTCGAGCCCGCCGAGACGGCCGTCCTGCCGGTCGAGGCGGGCGCCCGCTGCATCAATCGCGCCTTCCAGCCCGCCGAACTGTCGGACCTGGGCGGCGATCGACTCCAGCGTCTCGTCGAGCGAGCCGAGATGGCCGTCCTGCTGCTGCACATAGGCGCCGAGAGACTTCAGCGACTCGTCGAGCGAGCCGATGCGGCCGTCCTGCTGGTCGAGCCGCGCGGCCAGACCCTTCTGTCCGTCGTCGAGCGAGCCGAAGCGGCTGTCCTGCTGACGGGTACGGCCGTCGAGCGCCTTCAGCGCCTCGTCATGCGTCTTGAAGAGATTGGCATGAGCCTGGAGCGCCGCGCCCTGGGCGCGCGCTTCGTCGCTCTGCGCCTTCAGCGCCGGTTCGAGGGCGGCGCGCTCTTCCCAGCGCTGAACGAGCTGGACCAGCGTATCCTTCAGATTGCGCGCGGTCTCGGCATTGCGCGTCTCCAGCGCGCCGAGACGATCGGCGAGCGCGCGGTATTCGCCGTCCTGCCGGCCGGTGACCTGGGCGACCGCGGTGTGGACGGCGCGGGTGGCGTCGCCGTGCTTGTTGTCGAGTTCGCCGAGGCGGGCGGCCAGCGCCTTGATCTCTGAGGCATGGCCGGCCGCGACGTCGTCGATCGAGCGCTTGAGGTCGCGGGCCGCCGAAGCCTGACGCTCCTCGAAGCCGGCCAGGCGTTCGGTGATGGACGAGAGCGAGGCGCCGAGCGTCGTCGCGGTCTCGTTCGCCTTGGCCTCCGACTGAGTCGCCTGGGCCTTCAGCGAAGCGAGGCTCTGTTCGAAATTCTCGAACGCGCCGCGGGCGCGGTCCTGTTCCGCAGCGGTCGCGCCGTGGCGTGCTTCGAGCGCTGCGAGCTTCTCGCCGACATGGCTGAGGGTCGCGGCGAGTTCGCGCGTCGCATCGGCGGCGCGGTTCTCGGCCGCCGCCGCCTGGGCGCGGGCCTGGCCGAGGGCGTTGTCGAGCCCGGCCAGCAATTCGCGGGCGCGGCCGGTATCCTGCGCGAACAGGCTGTGCCGTTCGTCGAGGCCGTTGAGGCGGCTCGACAGCGCCGCGAACGACGCCTGCATCGCGCTGCCGGTGTCCATGGCGCGCTGCTCGGCGCTGGAGAGCTGGCGCTTCAGTTCGGAGAGCGTGCTGTCCAGCGTCGTGGCGTGGCTGGTTTCCAGCGTGCCCATGCGCGCCGTGATCGCGGCGATGGCATCGCCGAGGTCGCGGTCGGCTTCGCCGGCCCGGGCGATCGAATTTTCGATCTCCGCCTTGACCGCGTTGAGCGCCGACTGGATCGACGGCAGCGCCTCGGCCTGCGATTCCTCGATCGCCTGGACGCGATGGGCGATGCTGCCGATCGATTTCTCCAGGTCGCCGTCCGCCTGCGACATCTTGAGCGCGGCGATTTCGAGGCGATCCTTCAGTTCGGCGATGGTGCCCTGGAGCCCCGGGAGGGCCTGCGTCGCCGCGATCGCTTCGCTGGCGAGGTGCGAGGCGCTTTCGAGGCGCGCAGTCATGCCGCCGACCGAACGCTCCAGCGATTCGAAGGCGCCGGTCTGCTCGCGTGTCGAGGCTTCGAAGGCTTCGGCCGCGGCGCGCATGGCGCTGTCGGCTGCGGCCTTCAGCCGATCGGCCGACTCCAGCCGGTCGGCGACGGCGGCCACCGCCTTGTCGAGCTGCTCGATCGCCGCGAACTGCCGGCGCTCGGCATCCTCGATGCGGCGCTGCAAGTCGCCCATGCCGCCCGACGGCGCAGGCTGCGGCTCGCTGTAACCCGAGTAGCCCGGATCGCGGTACCGGTTGCCCGGCACGCGGCTGTAGCCGTACTCGTCTCGGCGCTGATACGACATTCCCGCGCTCATATCGGCGGCTCCCTGCTCATGTGGCGGGCCCAAAGGGGAATCCTCGCCCGAGGTCCGTTCCGCAATCGCCTGCTCGAGCCACTCGCTGAGCGACATTCCCGCGCGGTCCGCGGCGCGGCGTGCCGCATCGCGAAGCTCGGGAGGAATGCCTGACACGTTCCAGGGAACGCGCGATCTCATGCGAAGCCTTGGCCCGGGCCTACCCCGGCGGACGGAGGTCTACGACTCGCCTTCGGAATCGGTGGGCCATGCACGGCGAATCGCGCGCGGACCCAAGTCCCCCTCCGGCGAATGGACGTTGAATCGAACGCCGTTAATGCGAGGTTAAAGGTTAACGCCCCGAGTTAACCAAGATGACCGGAGCGTTAGACGACGCCGGCGTTCGCCAGATGCGGACGCAGCCGTCCGATCGCCCACAGGCCGGCCATCCGGAAGTCGCTGACCAGCGACCATACCGGATAGCGGAAGGTCGCGGGCCGGTTGTTCTCGATCACGAAATGGCTGAACCAGGCCGGTCCGTAGCCGGCCACCAGCGCAGCCGGACCGAACCACGGCGATACGGTCGTGGCGGCAACCAGGCATCCCGCCACGGCCGCCGTGCCGGCATAGTGCATCGCGCGGGTCGCCGGCTTCGCATGCTCCTGGAGATAGAAGGGCCAGAACCGCGCATAGCTCCGGATCGGATGGGCCTCGCGATTCGCCGCCAGTGTCTGGCTCATGTCGCCTCCGTGATCGCGGATGTCCGCCTGTACTATAGCGCATCTTCCGGCTGGCCCGCGAAGGCCGGCGCCAAAAGATCGCCCAGGGCGTCGCCGACGGCGTTCAGTTCGGCCGGTCCCATATGGTTGCGCAAGCCTGCCTCGGCGAGTTCGATCTCCGCCATCCCGAGCCGCGCCAGCGCCTCGGTGCGGAACAGGTCTGCCGTCTGGACGCAGGCGACGCCGAGGGCGTCGGCCGCGCGCTCGATCTCGGCGCAGGTCGCGAGCCACCTTGCGTAGCTGCGCGGCTGCCAGATCGGATTGCGCCGGCCCGGGGTGATGAAGATGACCGCGCTTCCTGCCTTCAGCAGCGCCGCGCCGATCGCGACGTGATGGCGGAAGACGTCCGGCGAGCCGAGCTCGTTGGTGCCGAAGGCGACATGGACGAGATCGCAGCCGTCCTGCGCGACGGCCGCGAGGCGCAGCGGATGGGCGCCGTGCAAATGGCCCCGCGGGTTCGCGCCGTCCTCGCTGCGCGTCGCCTTCACGCCCCAGTTCCGATAGGCGACGCGGACGCCATAGGCGCGCTCGACATGGCGTATCGCGCGCCAGTGCATGCCCTCGCGGATCGCGGTCGCGCCCAGGCCGTCGCCGAGATCGGCGGGATCGAACAGCGCGGCGGCTTCAGCCTCGCCCAGCCCCTCGAAATAGTCGATCCGGTCGCGCGGCCCGTTGGGCGACAGGTTCAGTTCGAAGTCGTCGCAGGAGAGCGACATCTCGGTCACCGAGTCGCCATAGGCGCCAAGGCGAAACGCCCCGCCCCGCGCGAGCCGCGCCCGGATTGCCGCGAGGCGCGGACGATGCTTGCGCATGCACGCTTCGTAGCCGTCCGGCGCGCCATCGGCGCGGAGCCGTTCGCGAGAGAGGGGAACGGAACAGACATCCATTCCGCCCGGCCAGCGCAGGATGCGATGGAGGACGCGCGCACCGTCCGGAACCGCTGGCGCGAACAGCGTCGCCATGCGCCGGATCTCCGGCCCCCGGATCAGTTCCACCTCGCGACCGCGCTCTATGAGAAGGTCGACGCGCTGGAGGCCGCCGCGATAGCGGACACGAACCGGGCCGGCGGTCTCCAGCCGGGTCGCGGCGATCGCACCGCGGGTCCGCTCCAGCGCATAGTCGGCGCCTTCCGTCAGGGCGTGCCCTTGCGCCGACACGACCTCGACCGCATCGATGAAGCGATGCGGCAGGCGCATCTCGTCGCGCGCGAGGAAGATGTCGGCCTCGACCGGCTCACAGGCGGGCGGCGGCGCATCGGCGATGAGCGTGGCGGTCCTGCCGTCCAGCCGGTTGGCCGCACCGGCGTCGTCAGCCGTATTCACTTGGAGTCCGCCGTGGCATTGCGCCTTCATAGCGCCTGGCGCGGCCGGTCAACCATCTGCTTTGCGCGGCCGTGATTTGCTAGGCTCTCCGGCGGCATCATGGGGAGCGATCATGTCGGACCGGCCTGACGAAGAAGACGAGGGCCTGGCCCATCCGCCGGAGCCGGAGACGGACGAGGACTCGCCGCGAGCCACCGGCCTCTGGTCGCGGCTCCAGTCGACGGCCCAGAAAGTTGCAACCGGGGCGCGGTCGGCGGCCAGCAAGGCGGCACAGGTCACCGCCGACGTGGCGCGCGAAACCATGACGGTGGCCCGCGAGGGCGCAAGCGAGAGCGCCGCGATGGCCCGCCACACCGCCAGCCATCTCGGCGAGGTGCGCGACCAGACGGCGAGCGCGTTCGCGAAAGTCGGCAAGTCGGTTTCCGAAACGACGATCGGCATCGCGCAGAGCGCCTCCAAGACGATCGCGGTCGCATCGGCCGAAGCGGTGAAGGCGCTCGTCAACAACGTCAACGAGGCCCTGCCCTATATCGAGCGTGCGGGCTATCGCGTATCGGAGATCGAACTCGGACTCTCCGTGCCGCCCAAGGTCGTCATGCACCTTGCCCTCGACGAGGAGATCAGCGGCGAGATGCGCGAGGCGCTGCTGAAGGATTGCGAGGGCCGCTGGTTCACGCGCCAACTCATCGAGCGGCTGCACAATGTGCGGCAGATCCAGCGCGCGACGCAGTTCGTCGGCATGGCGTTCGACGAGATCGAAATCGAGGTCGCGCTGATCCCGAGCGTCCTCCTGCATTATCGCAAGGTTCACCGCACGCTGCGGCTTGAAGCGGACACGCCCCTTACCGACGCGGTCGAGGCGAAAGAGGCCGCCATGCCGCAAGCGCAAGCGTCAACGGAAAGCCTCCCGGCGGCGCCCGCGGAGGCCGGTTCCGGGGACGAACCGTAAAATATCAGCGAAGCCAGCTGCGATTTCGCGAATTTCCGCCATTCTTCCGTTTACCGCAGCGAAACTTTACGTTTCCCCTTACGTCAGCGTCATATATACATTTCCGTCAAAGCTCGTAGTTTCCGCGCCGCAAAGCGACTTCCGTATCGTCAGGAGAAGGTGGGTATGAAGACGACGTTTTCGATCAGCGAGCTGGCCCGCGAATTTGCGGTGACCCCGCGTGCGATCCGTTTCTACGAGCAGGAAGGCATGCTCTCGCCGTCCCGTCAGGGCCAGACGCGCATCTTCTCGACGCGCGACCGCGTGCGCCTCGGCCTGATCGTGCAGGGCAAGCGCGTCGGCTTCTCGCTCGCCGAAATCCGCGAAATGCTCGACCTCTACGACATCGGCGACGGCCAGGTGACGCAGCTCAAGGTCAGCCGCAAGAAATTCGCCGACCGCATCGTCGCGCTCGAGCGCCAGCGCATCGACATCGACGAGTCGCTGGCCGGGCTGCGCCAGTCGATCGCCTGGATGGACCAGAAGATCAAGCAGGCGGAAGAGACCGAAGCGCGCGAGAAGTCGATGAACGTCGTCGGCTTCGGCGTGATGCCGCGCACCGGAACATAAGCTAAGCTCTCCACGGCGCGCCGGCGGACGATACGGCCCGCCGGAGGAGACCATGCCCAGCTACAAGGCGCCGCTGAACGACTACCGCTTCATCCTAAACGACGTCCTGAAGATCGGCGGCTATGCCAATCTTCCGGGCTTCGCGGACATCTCGCCCGATCTCATCGACGCGATCCTGGAAGGCGCGGCGCAGATTTCCGAGGAAGTCCTCCAGCCGCTCAACTATTCCGGCGACCAGGAGGGCTGCACGCGTCACGCCGACGGCAGCGTGACGACCCCGAAGGGCTTCAAGGCCGCCTACAAGACCTTCATCGAAGGCGGCTGGGGCGCGCTGACCTCCGATCCCGCCTATGGCGGCCAGGGCCTGCCGCACACGCTCGGCATCTGCACCAACGAGATGCTGTCGGCGGCGAACATGGCGTTCTGCATGTATCCGGGGCTCAGCCATGGCGCCTATTCGGCGATCCACGCCCACGGCACCGACGAGCAGCGCCGGACCTATCTGCCGAAGATCGTCGAGGGTTCCTGGACCGGCACCATGAACCTGACCGAGCCGCATTGCGGCACCGATCTCGGCCTCATGCGCACCAGGGCCGAACCGCAGGCCGACGGCAGCTACCGCATCACCGGCACCAAGATCTTCATCTCGGCCGGCGAGCATGATCTCTCCGAGAACATCATCCACCTCGTCCTGGCGAAGATCGCCGGCCCCGGCACGCCGGAAGGGATCAAGGGCGTCTCGCTCTTCATCGTTCCGAAATTCCTGGTCAATACCGACGGCAGCCTCGGGGCGCGCAATGCCGTCACCTGCGGCGCGATCGAGCACAAGATGGGCATCCACGGCAACGCGACCTGCGTGCTCAACTATGACGGCGCGACCGGCTATCTCATCGGCGAGGCCCATAAGGGCATGCGCGCGATGTTCACGATGATGAACGAGGCGCGGCTCGGCGTCGCCGTGCAGGGCCTCTCGCAGAGCGAGGTCGCCTATCAGAACGCCGTCGCCTACGCGAAGGAGCGGCTTCAGGGCCGCTCGCTGACCGGCCCCAAGGCACCCGACAAGCCGGCCGACCCGATCATCGTCCATCCCGACATCCGCCGCATCCTCATGAGCATCAAGGCCTTCAACGAAGGCGCCCGCATGCTGATGCTGTGGACCGCGCTGCACGGCGATCTCTCGCACGCCGCCGAGGACGCCAAGGCGCGCGAACTCGGCGACGACATCATGGGCCTGCTGACGCCGGTGCTGAAGGGCTATTTCACCGACAAGGGCTATGCCAACGCGACCGAGGCGCAGCAGGTCTATGGCGGCCACGGCTATATCGCCGAGACCGGCGCCGAACAGTTCGTGCGCGATGCCCGCATCGCGATGATCTACGAAGGCGCCAACGGCGTGCAGGCACTCGACCTCGTCGGCCGCAAGCTGGCGATGAATGGCGGCCGCGCGATCTTCGCCTGGTTCGCGCTGATCGACGCATTCCTGACGGCGAATGACGGTAATGCCGAGCTCAAGCCGTTCCTCGACGGGCTCCGGTCCGCGCGGACCCAGCTCGAGGACGGTACGACCTGGCTGATGAATAACGGCCTCGCCAATCCCGACAATGCCGGGGCCGCCTCCATGGACTATCTCTATCTCTTCGCCCTCACCGCCCTCGCCTATGCCTGGGCGCAGATGGCGCAGGTGGCGCTCGGCAAGCCGCCGGGCGATCAGGGCGGCTTCTACGCCAACAAGCTCGCCACCGGCCGCTTCTTCCTCGCCCGCATGCTGCCGGACGCGGCGGCCCACCTGGCCAAGCTGAAGACCGGCGCGGCGCCGCTCATGGCGCTGGACGCCGATGCCTTCTGACGCGGCGGCGGCGCGAGGGGAGCAATGGTGCCTGTCGCTTCAGCCTCGCGTCAGGCGACGGACTCGCCGTCGCTCGCGTCAAGGGCGGCAGCGCGGCTGGCTTCGCGGCGGCGGCGCAAGCCCGCATATTCGCGCAGCGCCTTCACGACCAGCGTGACTTCCTTGGCGGTCAGCCTGAGGCCGTCCGAGCCGCTCGATTCATAGCGCTCGGCGACGGTCAGTATATCGTCGGGGGTCATCGTCTCCTTCCGAGGGCCGTGCAGTCTACGCTGCAACTTGACTTTGCATAGCACACCCGGCGCCATGCGACTTGACCTGTGTCAACGACTGGGTCTGATGGCAATTATAACGCGTTCTCGGAACGAGGAAACCGCCATGGCCGCCGCACCCAAGGGCTACAAGATTCGCCTGGAGCCGCAGGACGAGTTCACGCACACGCCCGATGCGGCGAAGAATTATAACGAAAGCATGTATTTCAACGCCTTCGACCCGGTGACGAAGGTCGGCGGCTGGTTCCGGATCGGCAATCGCCCGAACGAGGGCTATGCCGAGATGACGGTCTGTCTCTATCTGCCGGACGGACGCATCGCCTTCACCTTCGGGCGGCCGAACATCTCGGACAACAAGGAGATGAACGCTGGCGGTCTCAAGGTCGAGGTGGTCGAGCCGTTCAAGCATATCCGCCTGACCTATAGCGGGCGGCTGCTGATGCTGGCGAAGCCGTTCGAGATGGCAGACCCCAAGATCGCCTTCAAGAACAACCCCAAGGTCGAGTGCGCGCTGACGCTCGACTTCACCGGCGTCTCGCCGATGTATGGCGGCGAGACGGTGCACAAGGACGGCACGCCGCTCGCCATCGACCCCGAGAAGAGCTTCGCCAAGGCGCATTACGAACAGCATGTCGCGGCGAAGGGCACGGTGCGGCTCGGCGACGAGACGCACACGATCGACGGCTTCGGCCTGCGCGACAAATCCTGGGGACCGCGCCACTGGCAGGCGATCAACTGGTATCGCTGGTGCCCGATGAATTTCGGCCGCGACTTCGCGATGATGCTCTCGATCGTCGCCGGCGAGAACGGCCCGCGCCCCGGCGGCATGGTGCTGAAGGACGGCAAATACGAACTCATCACCGGCTGCACGATCGACAGCGACTGGGACGCGAACGGCTACCAGACCGCGCTGCGCTCGAAGGTGACGACGGAGTCGGGCGCGACCTACGATGTCGAGGGCCGCGTCCTCTCGCTCATCCCGCTGCGCAACCGCCGCACCGACGCCAACGGCAACGAACTCGTCACCCGCATCACCGAGGGCATGACCGAATATCGCTGCAACGGCATGACCGGCTACGGCCTCAGCGAATATCTCGACCAGATCGTCGACGGCAAACCGACCGGCACCGACTACAAGGCGGCCTGATCCGGCCGCCGTGCCGGGCGCGGACCGGCCGCATCGCGGGAAACCGTGTCGAGGCATCGGGTGAGGCGATCGGCGAGCGAGTGCAGATAAGCCTGCGCCCGCTTCGCGCTGAACTGCACCAGTTCGTCACGGCCCTTGCGCTGGTTACAGTGGATGCAGGCGAGAACGAGATTGTAAAGCACGTCGCCGCCCCCGGGCTTGCGGGGACTGAGATGATCCAGCGTGCAAGACGGCTTCGGATCGCCTCCCATCGTGCGATCGCAATAGAAGCACTTACCGCCGAACCTCTCGAACGCACGCCGGAGCGCATTCCTGGCGTTGAGACGGCTGGCATCGCCGTCCACGCGATAGAGCGGCCCGCCATGCGGACCTATGCCAACGAAGGCGATCTTGTCATAGGGCCGCTCCGCGAGCGGATGCGCTGCCAGCAGGCCCTTCAGATCGTCCAGCCAACCCGGTTCGTTCATCCGCCGAGCATGGCGCACAATCGCAAATCTTTGGTTGCGTCAGGAGATAGCTTTCTCCGCAATGCGGCCTGACGACAGCGCGCCCAACACCCTATGCGTGCTGCCGCTGCTTTGCTAAGCGCCGGGCATGGATTTGCTGGAGATCGCCCTTCGCCTGGGCACCGCTGCGCTGGTCGGCATCGTGCTCGGCCTCAATCGCGATCTCCACGGCAAGCCGACCGGGGTGCGGACGCTCGGCCTCGTCGGCATCGGCGCGGCGCTGATCGTCATGGCGGCAGGCCGCGAGGGCAGCGCGGAGGCAAGCCGCGTGATGCAGGGCATCGTCACCGGCATCGGCTTCCTGGGCGCCGGCGTCATCATCCGCAACGAGCAGGGGCGGCGGGTCCACGGCCTCACCACCGCCGCCTGCGTCTGGCTCACCGCCTGTGCCGGCGCCGCGTGCGGCGTCGGCGACTGGCGGCTCGTCCTCGTCGGGCTCGGCTTCGCGGTCGTCATCCTGACCATGGGCGGCCCGTTCGAGCGGGCCGTCCGGCGCCGCTTCCCGGTGCCGAAATCCGACGAGCCGGACGAATCGTCCAGCTAGGCGAAGGCGACGCCCTGCATGCCGTCCTCGCGCCATTTCTTCGCGAGCTCGAAAAAGGCGATCGAGCCCGGCCCGTAGACATCATCGAGGAAGCCGCGGCCGTTTCCGGCCTGGCCTTCGGAGTTATAGTAGCCCGGCGTGCAGTCCTGGCGGAATTGCAGGTTCTGGATCGCCGTGCGGCGCATCTCGTCGACCCAGCCCTGCTCGGCTTCGGCCGATGCCTCCACCCGCGCCGCCTGGTGCCCTTCGGCGCGCTGGACGATCGCCGCGACATGGCGCGCCTGCTCGTCCAGCATGTGCGGGAAGTTCGGCGTCAGCGTGTTCTGGGTCAGGCCCATGTGGAAACAGTTCGGGAAATTATGCGCCGACATGCCGTGCAGCGTCTTCATGCCGTCGGCCCAATAGCCGGTCAGCGTCTGCCCGCCGCGGCCATACACCTCGAAGCCCGCACGCTGCGTGTAGGCGGTGCCGACCTCGAAGCCGGTCGCGAAGATGATGCAGTCGGCCTCGTATTCCGTGCCGTCGAACACGATGCCCTTCTCGGTGATGCGGTCGACGCCGCGGCCAAGCGTGTCCACCAGCGTGACGTTGTCGCGGTTGAAGCTCGGCAGATAGTCGTCGTTGAAGGTCGGCCGCTTGCAGAACTGGCGGTACCAGGGCTTCAGCGCCTCGGCGGTCGCCTTGTCCTTCACCACATCGTCCACGCGGGCGCGGACCTGGTTCATCTTCTGGAAATCGGCGATCTCCATCGCCGCGCCCATTTCCTCGCCGCTCATGGGCGTCGTGCGGTCGCGCATCGCGTTGGCGGCGGAGAGCAGGCGGAAGATGTCGGTCCAGCCGTCATGGACCATGTCCTCGCCCTGCGGAATGCCTGAGACCAGCGTGTTGAAATTGTCCATCCGCCGCTTCTGCCAGCCGGGGGTGAGCGTCCTGACCCAGGCGGGATCGGTGCCGCGATTGCCGCGCACATCCACCGAGGACGGCGTGCGCTGGAAAACCGTCAGGTGCTTCGCCCAGCGCGCCAGATAGGGCACGCACTGGATCGCCGTCGCGCCCGTGCCGATCACCGCGACACGCTTGTTGGCGAGCCGCACCAGCCCGCCTTCGTTGTTGCCGCCGGTGTAGCCGTAGTCCCAGCGGCTGGTGTGGAAGCTGTGCCCCTTGAACGAGGCGATGCCGGGAATGCCGGGCAGCTTCGGCCGGTTCAGCGGGCCGTTCGACATGACGACGAAGCGCGCCTTCATGTGGTCGTCGCGGTTGGTGGTGACGAGCCAGCTTTTCTCGTCCTCCAGCCAGCGCATGTCGCGGATCTCGGTCTGGAAGCAGGCCTTGGAATAGAGATCGAAGGTCTTGCCGATGCGCTGCGCGTGTTCGCGAATTTCGTTGGCGAAGGAGTATTTCTCCTTCGGGATGTAGCCGGTCTCCTCCAGCAGCGGCAGATAGATATAGGCCTCGATGTCGCACTGGGCGCCGGGGTAGCGGTTCCAGTACCAGGTGCCGCCGAAGTCGCCGCCCTTCTCGATGATGCGGATGTCCTTGACGCCCGCCTCGCGCAGCCGTGCCGCCGCCAGCAGCCCGCCGAAGCCGCCGCCGACGATAACCACGTCGACCGTGTCGTTCAACGGCGCGCGGGTGAAGCCCGGATCGACATAGGGATCGTCGATGTAATGCGCAAAATCGCCCGCGATCTCCTGATACTGCGCATTCGCGTCCGACCTCAGGCGCTTGTCCCGCTCGGCGCGATATTTCTCGCGCAGGGCGTGGGGGTCGAAATCCAGGGCTTGCGTCATCCTTCCTCGCTTCGTTCTTATGATGCCGTTCCGGTCAGCATCATCCGCGACGGCGCGCCGCGCAAGCCGCCGTCTTTCCCGGGCCGGCAGTATGGCGTAGATCGCCGTCGCCGTTCCCGCGCAGCATCCTCGTGACCAGAACCTTCCTGTTCGTCTTCGCCGTCTGCCTCGCCGCCGTCACCACCGCGCGCGCCGGGATCGTCACCCGCCTGCCGACGGAGGAGCGGGTCGTGGCGCTCACCTTCGATGCCTGCGAGTCCGGCAAGGTCATGCATCTCGACCACGCGATCGTCGACTGGCTCACCGCCCGCCGCATCCCCTTCACCGTCTTCGCCGGCGGGCAGTTCGCGCGCGACAACGCCGACGACATGAAGGCGCTCGCGGCCCTGCCCTTCGTCGGGATCGAGAACCATTCGTGGAGCCACCGCAACCACATGCCGCGCCTGTCGGACGAGAAGGTGCGCGAGGAGGTCCTGAAGGCCGAAAGCGAGATCGAGGCCGTCAGCGGCCGCCGCACCCGCTTCTTCCGCTTTCCCGCCGGCAACACCGACGACCGCACCACGGCGCTGGTCGAGGCGCTGGGCTATACCATCGTTCACTGGCGCTGGCCCGAGGGCGACCCAGACAAGCACGTCACCGCGGCGGGCATGGAGCGCGCGACGCTGGCGCAGACGCAGCCCGGCGACATCCTGATCTTCCACGTCAACGGCCGCGGCGTGCACACCGCCGAGGCGATTCCCGCCATCGTCGAGGGGCTCGAGGCCAAGGGCTTCCGCTTCGTGCTGCTGTCGGACTATCTCGCGCCCGACACGCCCGCGATGTTCAGCGGCCAACCGCCGGAATATCCCTGAGCGCCTGCCATTCGGGCCGCAGCATGCCGAAGACGATGCGGTCGGCGCGGCTGCCGTCGGGCATCCGGTAGGCGGCGCGGAAGACGCCCTCCTCGACGAAGCCGACCTTGCGATAGACATGCGCCGCGCGGGTGTTGTGGCGGAGCGTGTCGAGCCAGACGCGCGGCGCCTCGGTCTCGCCGAACACCCAGTCGAGCCCCGCCCGCACCATCGCCGTGCCGAAGCCACCATCGGGCCGCGCCGCGACGATGCGCTTCATGCAGACCCCGTCATGCACGTTGCCGAGGCCGGAGAGCAGGATGAAGCCGCCGTCCGCTTCGCCGTCCCGCGCGGCGATCAGGCAGGCCATCGCCGGGTCGGCAAGCCAGGCCCTGTGCTGCGCCGCCCCGGACTGGCCGACCAGCCGCTCATAGCCCTCGCCGCGCTCCGCCTCCATCAGGAATGCGATGTCGCCCTCGCCCGCCCGCCGCAGCCTCATGCCCGCCTTCCTCCCGTCTGACCGGCCGCCGCTGGACCGAGTCGTGCGTCCGCGGCCGAGGCAGGACCGCGCGCCGCCGGTCCGCGCAGGCCCGATTTCGGCCCGAATCCGGGGGCGGCGCGGGCACGTTGCCTTCCACGCGCACCTCTTGTAGCGACCATGCGCCGGGCAGGCACAGGGGGCCGGCAGGACATGCTCAAGATTTTCCGCTGGCTGATGCCGAGGGAGGACCGCTTCTTCGCGCTCTTCGAACAGCACGCCGCCGTGCTGGTTTCGGGGGCCGAAGCGCTGGGCAAGCTGCTGCGCAGCCGGGGTTCCGAGATCGCGCGCAACTGCGCCGAGATCGTCATCCTGGAGCAGCAGGCCGACGACCTCACCCGCGACGTCCTGCAATGCGTCCGGCGCACCTTCATCACGCCCTTCGACCGCAGCGCGATCACCAGCCTCATCGGCTCCATGGACGACGCGATCGACCAGATGAACCAGACCGCCAAGGCGATCACCCTTTTCGACGTCAAGGAGTTCCGCCCCACGATGCTGGCGATGGGCGACACCATCCTCGCGACCGCGCGGCTCACCGCCGAGACCATGCCGCTGCTGCGCGACATCGGCCACAACGGTGCGCTGCTGCACGGCCTCACCGAGCGCATCGTCCAGCTCGAAGGCCAGGCCGACGCGCAGCACGACGCCGGCCTCAAGGAACTCTTCCACGACAGCCGCGACGCGCCCATGCGCTTCATCATCGGGCAGGAGATCTTCAGCCACCTCGAGAAGATCATGGACCGCTTCGAGGATGTGGCGAACGAGGTCCAGGGCCTCTCGATCGATCACGCCTAGATGGACATCCTCTCCCCGACGCTCCTCGTCGCGCTCATCGGCGTAGCGCTTGCCTTCGACTTCCTGAACGGCCTGCACGACGCGGCCAACTCGATCGCGACGGTCGTCTCGACCCGCGTGCTCAGCCCGCAATTCGCCGTCGCCTGGGCGGCCTTCTTCAACTTCATCGCCTTCCTCTTCTTCGGCCTGCACGTCGCCGAGACCATCGGCGTCGGCATCGTCACCGCCGACGTCATCGACGCCTCGGTCGTGTTCGGCGCGCTGATGGGGGCGATCGCCTGGAACCTGATCACCTGGCATCTCGGTATCCCGTCGAGCAGCAGCCATGCGCTGATCGGCGGGCTGATCGGCGCCGGCGCGATGAAGGGCGGCTTCTCGGTTATCGTCGCCGGGGGCGTCCTGAAGACCGCGGTCGCGATCTTCCTCTCGCCGATGGTCGGCCTCCTCCTCGCACTGGTTCTCGTGCTGGTGATGTCGTGGGCCTTCGTGCGGGCGACGCCGAGCGGCGCCGACACGCTCGCCCGGCGCATGCAGTTGCTCTCGGCGGCGCTCTATTCGCTCGGCCACGGCGGCAACGACGCGCAGAAGACGATGGGCATCATCGCCGTCCTGCTCTACTCGCAGGGGCTGCTGGAGGGCGGCTTCCACGTCCCCTTCTGGGTCGTCATCGCGTGCCAGGCGGCGATGGCGCTCGGCACGCTGCTGGGCGGCTGGCGTATCGTGCATACGATGGGTTCGCGCATCACCCGGCTCCAGCCCTTCCAGGGCTTCTGCGCCGAGACGGCGGGCGCCGCCACGCTGTTCGGCGCGACCTGGCTCGGCGTGCCGGTCTCGACGACGCACACCATCACCGGCGCGATCGTCGGCGTCGGCGCCGCCCGGCGGGCCTCGGCGGTGCGCTGGAACGTCGCCTCGTCGATCGTCACGGCCTGGGTGCTCACCCTGCCCGCCTCGGCCCTCGCCGGCGCCGCGTTCTATCTCCTGACCGAACTCTGATCCCTCCCCGGGCGGCTCAGCAGAAGGCGCGCACGATCACCTCGACATAGGTCTCGCTGCGCGCCCAGGGATACTCGCTCACCGTCACCAGCATGTGCACCACGCCGGTGAGCGCGCAGATCAGCGCCTCGCCCTCGCGCGCATGATCGCCCCCCGGGTCGCCCCGCGCCGCCGCGATGAGCGGCCCGAAGCGCAGATAGGCGGGGACGACGTCGGTCTCCTCGATGAACCAGCGGTCGTCCGCCCGCTCGCGCCGGTCCTCGATCAGGAAGACGATGCGGTAGCGGTCGGGAAAGCGCAGCCAATAGTCGACCAGGACCTGCGCGACCTTGCGCAGCCGCGCCGCCGGATCGCTTTCGGAGGCTTCCGCCGCTTCCATCTCGGCAAACAGGGGCGCGAAGGCCTGCGACCACAGCGCCCGGACGATCGCGGTCTTGCTGGGGAAATAGCTGTAGAGCGTCATCGCCGGCATCCCGGCGCGGGCGGCGATGGCGCGGATGCTCAGCGCCTCGGCGCCGCCCGCCTCGAACAGTATACGGGCCGCTTCGAGGATGCGTCCGCGGCCCTCTTCCCGGCGCTGCGCCTTCGGCACGCCCGCGCGGCGTCGCGTCTCCATCCTGCCTCCCCGTCCGGCCCCCACAGGAACCGGCTTGACGTTCTCGTACAAGTACGAATAACTTCATCCGTACTTGTACGAGAACCTACCGGCCAGCACGAGCCGGGTCCAGTTCCGGGGAGAGACGAGATGAGCGTTCGGGAGATGTGCCATGGAAACTGACGATCGGGCCGGGCTGTGGCCCTCGCGCCGTGCGGCGCTTGGCTTCGGCGCCGCAGGTCTCGCCGGGCTCGCCGCCCTGCCGGCGGCAGCTACGGTTGCGGCTGCAAGCGAGAGCACCGGCGCGGTCCAGGCGAGCGTCGATGTCGTCATCGTAGGCGCCGGCTTCGCCGGTCTCATCGCGGCCCGCCGGCTGCGCGCCGCGGGGCGCAGCGTCGTCGTGCTGGAGGCCGACGACCGGGTCGGCGGCCGGACCAAGCCCGGCCGGCTCAACGGCGAGGTCGTCGATCTCGGCGGCCAGTGGGTCGGCCCGACCCAGACGAGCCTGCTCGCCTTGGCGGCGGAGCTCGGGGTCGCGACCTACCAGCAATACACGACCGGCAAGAACATCGCCGACATCGCCGGCCATCGCGAAAGCTATGAAGGCGAGACGCCGGCGCTGGACCCCGCGGCCATGGCGGAATTCGGCGCCGTCGTCGGCGCAATCGAAGCGCTGGCGGCGAAGATCACGATGCCGCGCTCTTGGGAGGCGGCCGACGCCGCCGCGCTGGATGCGCAGACCATCGAGACCTGGATCGTCGCGAATGCGCAGACCGAGGCGGTGCGCGCGACGCTGCGGCTTCTGGTCCGCGCCCTGCTTTCGGCGGAGCCGAGCCAGGTGTCGTTCCTCGCCTTCGTCGCCTATGCCGCTGCGGCGGGTGGTTTCGCGCCGCTCATCGCGACGCGCGGCGGCGCCCAGGATTCGCTGTTCGAAGGCGGCGCCTGGCAGATTGCGGAACGCTTGGCGGCCGATCTCGGCGACGCCGTGATCCTCGATGCCCCGGTCCTCTCGATCGCCCAGGACGATGCCGGCGTCACGGTCACGACAGCGCGCGGCGCGTGGCGGGGCCGCCGCGTCATCGTCACCGCGCCGCCTTCGCTTGCCGGCCGCATCCGCTACGAACCCGCCTTGCCGGCCCTCCGCGACGGACTGACCCAGCGCATGCCGCTCGGCTGCGTCATCAAGGTGCATGTCGCCTATGCGACGCCGTTCTGGCGCGAGCAGGGCCTCACGGGGCTCGTGCTGTCCGACCGGACCGAGTTCGGCCCCTGGTTCGACCATTCGCCGCGCAGCGGCGGCGCCGGCGCGCTCGTCGGCTTCTTCGACGGCGGCCCCGCCCAGCGCTGGGCCGATCGCACGCCGGAAGACCGGCGCGCCCAGGTGCTGAAGGACATCGCGCTCTATCTCGGCGAGGCCGCGCTGACGCCGGCCGGCTATCTCGAAGAGGTCTGGACGCGCGCCCCGCTGCACCGCGGCGGCTATGTCGCGGCGCCCGGCCCGGGCGTGCTGACCGCCTTCGGCCCGGCCCTGCTCGACCCGGTCGGACGCATCCACTGGGCGGGCACCGAAACCTCCGACGTCTGGGGCGGCTACATCGAAGGCGCCATCCGCTCCGGCGACCGCGCCGCCGCCGAGGTGCTCCAGAGCCTTTGACCGGCACCATCCGCGCCGCATGACGAATAGGGCACCCCACGCAGTTCGGGGCCAGTGCACCGCTTGAACCCGCGGCAACCGGTCCCATTCAGCGATTGGCCTTCACGGAGTTGAATGCTGCGCGATGTCTCAGCAGCAACGGGTGCCATGTACTGCGTCGAAGCCCCGAAGACGGCGGCTGAGTGCCGGACCGTTCTTGCCCGACTGAAGGCGCGAGGACTGGTGTCGGAATACAATGTGGTGTTTCGACGGCTCTGCATGCTGTCGGGCAATGCAATGAGCGATCTTGGCGATCCCCTCGTGGCGGATTTCTACGCCATGCTCGCTGCCTATGAGCAACTGCTCTCCGAGAAGAACGGCCGCAACCAGCCAGCCTCAAGGACACGCCAATAACTCGATCGGGTTGGCGTGTATCAATCCCTGATCGATTGGATGAATGCAAAGAAGGAAACTCAAGGGTTTCAGCTTCTCGTTGATGCCGGCCTGCCGGAATTCACTGGCGAGTACATCGTTATGCGCCATCGCAGCCGCTTTCCGCCCGATGTCGTGGGCAAGGCCTCAGCGCGCCTGCGCAAGCATGATATCGATATACCCCGCGCCTAAAGGAGCCCGGAGAGCGCATCATGCGATCGGCAAGATGACTTCGGTTGCCGTCACCGGTCCGACGCGACTCGAGATCGCGTGGGACGACGGCCACGCGGCTTCCGTCGATTTCGCAGAGATCATCGGACACAACGCCCTCTCCGCGCTTCGCAAGCCGAAGCAATTCGCGCGCGTCCAGATCGGCGTCGACGGCTGGTCGCTGGAGTGGCCTCAGGTATCGACTTCGGAGCGCCGCAGCTTCGCCGCTGGGCCGCCGAGCAGTCCGGCGAGCTCATGCCGGCACTGGCCTTCCGCGCCTGAATGAAAACCCACGGCCTCACCCAGGAAGCCGCCGCCCAGGCCCTCGGCCTCGGGTGCACCCGCCCTAGCCCCTCATCGACCCGGCCTTGCGGCCGTGCCGCTTCGCCCCGCGGGGCGGAAACAGTCTCAGACGCCAGCGCCATCCGGCCCCGCGTCTACGGCCCGCGGAAACACCGGCCGCGCCGCCACCCCCTTGTCGCATGAGCTTTTGATCCTACGTTGGAGGGTTGGCCGGCTTGGGCGTGAAGGGAGGGATGAAGTGGCAGCAGCAACGGCAGATGGCGAAATCGGCGAGACTCCCCGCGTCTATGCTGCGGCGCCCCTGTGCATAACTCGCGCGCACGCAGGTTCGAATATGGGCCGCGAGCCCGCACTTTTCCGCCATAGGCCGAGGCATCAGCCCATTCGAACCCATGCCGGGCGAAACGAAAAAAGGGAAAAAGTGGAAAACGAATACCCGCGCGCCGCTGTGCCTGCCCCTCCCGCCCGCGAAATCTGCGCGTGCCCCGGCGGCCGTTTGCCGCTATCTGCGACGGCGGAACGCCATTGACTGAAGGATCACGCCATGGGCCTCACGATCGAAAAACCCGAGTGGATGACCGAAGACCTCCAGATCTTCGAGGACGCCGCGATCAAGTTCACCGAGAAGGAACTGCTGCCGCACATCGACACATGGGAAGAGGAGGGCCGCATTCCGCGCGAGGTGTGGCGCAAGGCGGGCGATGCCGGCCTGCTCTGCCCGCAGGTCCCCGAGGAATACGGCGGCGCCGGCGGCAATTTCGCCCATGACGCGGTGCTGATCGACGTGTGGGGCAAGCTCGGCGCCGGCGGCTTCGGCGCCTCGCTGCACAACGCCATCGTCGCGCCCTACATCCTGGCCTACGGCACCGAGGAGCAGAAGAAGCGCTGGCTGCCGCGCATGGCGACAGGCGAACTCATCGGCGCCATCGCGATGACCGAACCCGGCACCGGCAGCGACCTCCAGTCGGTGAAGACGACGGCGAAGAAGGACGGCAATTGCTACGTCATCAACGGCGCCAAGACCTTCATCACCAATGGCGGCACCGCCAACTTCGTTATCGTGGTGGCGAAAACCGACCCCACCCAGGGCGCCAAAGGCATCAGCCTCGTCTGCGTCGAGACCGACGAGGTGGAAGGCTTCCGCCGCGGCCGCAAGCTCGACAAGATCGGCCTGCACTCGCAGGACACCTCCGAGCTCTTCTTCGAGGACGTGAAGGTGCCGGCGGCGAACCTCCTCGGCGAGGGCGAAGGCCGCGGCTTCTTCTCGCTGATGGAGGCCCTGCCCTCCGAACGGCTCCAGATCGCCCTCCAGGGCATCGCGATGATCGAGCGGGCGATCGACGAGACCGTCAAGTATACGCGCGAGCGCAAGGCGTTCGGCAAGGCGGTGATGGACTTCCAGAACACCCAGTTCGTGCTCGCCGACTGCAAGGCCAAGGCGATCGTGGCGCGCGTCTTCTGCAACTGGGCCGTCGGCCAGTTGATGGCCGGCAAGCTCGACGCCTACA
Source organism: Alphaproteobacteria bacterium (assembly GCA_020852655.1). Taxonomy (GTDB): domain Bacteria; phylum Pseudomonadota; class Alphaproteobacteria; order Micropepsales; family Micropepsaceae; genus JADZAI01. The sequence continues at coordinate 67,296 of JADZAI010000074.1, read as the reverse complement.
CCGCCTCGATGGCCAAGATGTGGGTGACCGACGAGCAGTGCAAGATCGTCGACGCCTGCCTCCAGCTCCACGGCGGCTACGGCTACATGAACGAGTACCCGATCGCCCGCATGTACCGCGACGCCCGCGTCCAGAAAATCTACGGCGGCACCAACGAGATCATGAAGGTGCTGATCGCGCGGAGCCTCTAACCCGCGTCGCGCCGTGCGCGCTGGAAAAGGCGGGCGAACCATTCGTCCTTGTTGCCGAGGGCGAAGGTGAGCGGTTTGCCGGTCGCCCTCCGGACTTCGACGCCGTCGTCATAGACGTCGAAGTCGACGACCGATTTCAACTGCACCGCGATGTTCTTCGCGCCGCCGTTGAAGATCAGCCGCTTGGTGGTGAGCACGATGTCGCCCGCGCCGTAGGAGTGGGTGAACGACCGGGCGCCCCGGGTGCGCGGCTCCATCACCTGGCCATAGCCGGCATAAAGACAGAGCTCGGTCTTCGGCAGGGCGAGCGGCGAGTCGACCGGCTCGAGGCTGCCCTCCTCGACCGCCCACAGCCGCTTCGCCTTGATGAGCTGGGCCTTCGTCGCCTCGTCGATATCGAACTGCGCCTGGAGATCGTGGCCGAGCTGCTCGATGCGCCGCTCCTCCGCCGCCGTCAGCCGGTCGTCCGCAACCGCCGCGGCGATCTCGTCCTTCATCCGCTTCGCCACCGCGTCGCGCAGGATCGCGTTCACCTGCCCCGGCTCGAAGCCGCAGCTCTCCGCCGCGCGATCCCACGCCGCGCGTTCTTCGCCGGTCAGCACGTCATCGGCGATCAGCGCCAGCGCCGCCTCGCCCAGCGCCGCCCGCGCCCGGGCCTGGACGACGGTCTCGGCCTCGGCGCTCAGCCCCAGGGCACCGGCGAGCGTCCGCAGCCGCGCCGCACCGCCCTCGACCACGGCCTGCGAGGTGAGGCTGTTCGCCGCCCGGACGACCAGCATCATCGCCTCGCTGCGCGCATTCTCCCGCAGCGTTCCGCCATATTTCGACTCGATCGCGGCGATCTCGCCTTGCGTGACATTCGCCCAGTCGGCGGCCTCGGAGAGCGCCGTCTCGACCTCGGCCAGCAGCGCCTCGCGATGCACGCGGCCGAACAGGCTGCCGAAGAAGCCCTGTTCGGGGATGGGTCTGGCCTCGAAGGGCGCGCTCACGGCAGGCGCACCACGAAGCTCTTCCGCGTCGTCTCGACCACGCGCCAGATGCCTTCGAAGCCCGGCTCGATCACCAGATGATCGCCGGCCTTCAGGCGCACCGGCTCCGCGCCGTCGCGCGTCACCTCGCTGACGCCCGAGAGGATCGCGCAATATTCCCACTCGTCATAGCTGATCCGCCACGCGCCGGGTGTCGCTTCCCAGATGCCGGCGAAGGTCTTGCCGTCGGCGGACTCGTTCAGCGTCCAGGTGCGGAAGGCCGACGCGCCTTCGACGACACGATCCGCCGCGGGCGCGCCGCTCTCGGCGTCCTCGGACGACGGCGCTGCGGGAAAGAGGATGAGGCTCATTCGGGCATGGGGGCCGGCGGCCGCGCCTTGGCGTCGGTGATGCTGCACTGATAGGCCGATTTCTCGCGGCCCGGCGGCGCGTACAACACCTCGGTCCAGTTGAACGGCCGCACCATGTAACCGGAACCGCGCAGCACCTCCGGCGGTCCGTCCTTCTGGCGCTCCAGCGCGATCGGCCCTGACGCCTCGGCGAGGAAGCCCCGCTCGGCCGGCCGGCCGCCGATGAGGGCGAGGCGGATCTGCGGGCCGTCGGCGCAAGCATAGGTCTCCCACGCCGGATCGGAAGCCGGCGGCGCGGAGACGAGGGCGGCGGCAAGCAAGGCTACGAACATGGGGTCACTGCATAACGGCGAAGCAATCGATCATCACGGCCTGGTCATCATAATAGACGATCGCCCGGTTGGCTGTCGTGATGACGGTGAATTTTCCGCCATCGTAGCGGACCCCGCGGTCGGAACCGACGATCCGCATCGGCAGCACGCCGCCGACGCCGGTCGAGAACACGATGCCGCGGTCCAGATAGGCGATCGAGAAATGCTTCTCGTTGGCGCAGATGAAGGAATTGACGGAGTCGCCGTCGACGTCGAACGGGAAGCCGAGCGGTCCGACCGGGATGTCCGGCGGCTTCGGCGCCGCACATGCGGCGAGCAGCGCGGCCAGGCCGAGCCCCAGATGTCCCCGATGACGCACGCGTTTCCCCAAACGCTCCTGCGCGGCGGCGCAGTCCCCTCAATGCGCGGGCGGAACGTTCATCCCGCGCTGCACCGCCGGACGGTCGGCGATGTGCTTCAGCCATTTGTCGATGTGGCCGTGTTCCTTGACAAGGCCTTTGAAGTTCTTGGCCAGGTTGGGCATGACCGCCGACACCCACGGATAGGCCGCCATGTCGGCGATGGAGTAGTCCTCGCCGGCGAGGTACTCGGCTTCGATCAGGCGCTTCTCCAGGACGCCCATCAGGCGCGCAACCTCGTTCGCATAACGGTCGATCGCGTAGGGGATTTTCTCCTTCGCAAACAGGGAGAAGTGGCCGAGTTGTCCCGCCATCGGGCCGAGGCCAGCCATCTGCCACATCAGCCACTCGATCGCCTTCCAGCGGGCATCGCCGGACTTGGCGAGGAAGCGGCCGGTCTTCTCTGCGAGATAAATGAGGATCGCGCCCGACTCGAAGACCGTCGAGCCGGTTTCGCGATCGACGATGGCGGGAATCTTGTTGTTGGGGCTGATCTTCAGGAAATTCGGCTCGAACTGCTGGTTCATCGTGATGTTCACGGGATGGACCGTGTAGGCCAGACCGCATTCCTCCAGCATGATCGAGATCTTGCGGCCGTTCGGCGTGGTCCAGGTGTAGAAGTCGATCATGATGGGCTCCTGTTCCCGACGATTTAAGCCAAGGGCGAAGCGCCTGTCACCCGCCAAGGCGTCTGGAGCAATCGCGCCGTCTACGGTAAGGCGAAGCGCATGAGCAATCCTTCGCTAGGCCATCCGATCCACGTTCCCGGACAGGTCATGATCGGCGTCCCACACGCCGAGGACATCCAGATGTCGGTCGTCGAGATCGGCGACGGCACGGCGGTGACGAAGGTGCCCTATAGCGACAAGCTCGCCGGCGATCCCGAGACACGTGTCATCCATGGCGGCGTCATCACCTCGCTCCTGGACAACGCCTGCGGGGTGGCCGTGGGCAGCAAGCTGCGCGGCATGGGGGGCGGAATCGCGACGCTCGACCTCCGCATCGACTATATGAAGCCGGCCGCGCCGGACCAGGATATCTTCGCCTTCGTGGAGTGCTACCGGGTGACGAAATCGATCGCCTTCGTGCGCGGCGTCGCCTACCAGACCGACCGGTCCGATCCGGTCGCGGCGGTCTCCGCCGCCTTCATGCTCAACAGCAGCGAAGGGCGCGCGCCGGGCGCCAACCTCAAGGCCGCCCCATGACGCCGTCCGCCATCCTCAAGGCTGCGGCAGACGCCGGCACAAAGCCCGATCTCTCCGCGCTGCTGGCGTCCGTTCCCTATGCAAGGCACCTCGGCATCTCGGTCGACCGAAAGGGAACCGAGATCACGACGATCCTGAAATTCGACCGCAAGCTGATCGGCAACGTCATGCTGCCGGCGCTCCATGGCGGGGTCGTCGGCGGTTTTCTCGAAGTCACCGCGATGGTGCAGCTCGTCTTCGAGATTGCGCCCCTGACGATTCCGAAGCCGGTGGACATCAACATCGACTATCTGCGCTCCGGCCGGCCGGTCGACACGTTCGGCCGCGCGGTCATCACGAAACAGGGCCGCCGGGTGGTGAACGTGCACGCCGAAGCCTGGCAGGACGATCATGGCCGCCCGGTTGCAGCACTGCGCGGGCATTTCCTGCTGCGCAGCGACAGCTAGGCGGTAGGACTTTCGTCAGCCAAGCGCGCGGCATCCCGGCCGCAGAGCTGGGCGATCGGCAGATTGCTCTCGGCCAGCAGGCGGTCCAGTCCGGCGCAGATTTCCGCCGGCAGGCCGGGTCCGCGATAGACCATCGCCGTATAGAGCTGCACGAGGCGCGCGCCCGCGGCGATCTTGCGGAACGCGTCCTCCGCCGTTGCGACGCCGCCCGCCCCTATCAGCGGAAGGCGACCCTTGGCGGCGAGGAAGGCCTGCGCCAAGGCGCGCGTCGCCGGATGGAACAGTGGACGCCCGGACAAGCCGCCCGTTTCCTTCGCATGCGCGCTTCGAAGCGTTTCCGGCCGCGTGATCGTCGTGTTCGATACGATGAGGCCATCGATGCCGTGCGCGATGCAGGTTTCGACGATGGCAGTGATCGCGGCAGCATCGAGGTCCGGCGCGATCTTCAGCAGTATCGGCCGGCCGATACCCGTCTCGCGGCGCGCTTCCGCAACTCGGCCCAGCAGGTCATCGAGTTCGCCGGGATTCTGCAAGCCGCGCAGACCCGGCGTATTGGGCGACGAGATGTTGACGGTGACGTAGCGGGCCAGGGCAGCGAGGCGCCGGTAGCCCGCCACATAATCCGCAACGCGATCGGCCGCGTCCTTGTTTGCGCCGATATTGATGCCGACGACGCCGCCCGAGGCGCCGCGAGCCGCGAGCCGCCGATGCGCCGCTTCGTGACCCTTGTTGTTGAAGCCAAGGCGATTGATGACCGCTTCGTCCTCCGCGAGGCGGAAGATGCGCGGCTTGGGGTTGCCGGGCTGGGGTTGTGGCGTAACGGTGCCGCATTCCGCGAAGCCGAAACCGAGGCGGAGCACGGCGTCCGGTACGTCTGCGTTCTTGTCGAAGCCTGCCGCAAGACCCAGAGGATTCGGAAAATCCAGCCCCAAGAGCGTCTGCCGCAACCGCTCCGACGTCGCCGGCTTGCCCGGGCCACGTGCGAAGCCATGGCGCAGTGCGAAAAGCGTGACGTTGTGCGCCGTTTCCGGGTCGAGCGCGAAGAGCGCGGGGCGGACGGCAAGGCGGAAGAAGGCGCTCATGGAATGCCCGGCGGGAAAATGTGCTTTCCCTCACGATCCAACGGCAAGGCGTCTGTCGACAGCGCAAGCGCCACATCGAGCGGGGCGTAAAGGTGAGGGAACAATGCGCCGCCGCGAGAAATCTCCCAGCGCAACGCCGAGCCGAACGCTTCGGGATCGAACGCGATCAGCAGGAGACTCGCCTGCCGCGCGAAATGTCTGGCCGCCGTTTCGCGCACCTGACCGGCCGTCGAAAGATGTATGAACCCGTCGGCCTCATCGATCGGCGCGCCCGCAAACGCGCCGTTCACCAGTGCGGCTGACCAGGCCTCCGACGACACGATCTTGTATATGCGCTGCGCCACCGCTTCCTTCGCTTTTTTTCCTACAAGGGTTGCAATGGAAACACGGTAGGGCTAATTTCCCACCATCGTTCACGGCTGACATAGAACCCGCCATGCTGACGCACAAGCAGATTTGGACCGCACTCGACGCACTGGCTGCGCGCTACGGACTGTCGCCGTCGGGGCTCGCGCGGAAATCCGGGCTCGACGCCACCACATTCAACCCTTCCAAGCGCATTTCCGACGACGGCAAGCGCCGCTGGCCTTCCACCGAGAGCGTGTCCAAAGTGCTCACCGCGACGGGGGCAAGCCTGGAAGAACTGGTTTCCCTGATCAATCCGAAGGGGAAATACGGTCCGCAAAACGTGCGTTCGATCCCGCTGATCGGCCTCGCGAAGGCCGGTTCGGAGGGCTTTTTCGATTCCGCAGGCTTTCCCGCCGGTTCGAGTTGGGATCACGTGAAGCTGCCGACCGTGGAGGACGATGCGGCGTTTGCCTTGGAGGTAACGGGCGACTCGATGCTGCCGCTTTACCGTCCGGGCGACGTCATCATCCTTTCGCCCAATGCGCAGATACGCAAAGGCGACCGGGTTGTCGTGAAGACCCGCGACGGCGAAGTGATGGCGAAGGTCCTGTCAAAAAAGTCAGGCAAGAAGATCGAACTGCAATCGGTGAACCCGGCCTATCCGCCGCGCATGTTCGACCAGCACGACATCGAGTGGATGCACCGCATCGTCTGGGCACAGCAATAGCCTGACATCCCCTCTCTGCCATGGTGAGGTGCGAGCGGAGCGAGCCTCGAACCACGCACGCGGCGGGGCCACAGTTGACATGGCCTGCGTGGTTCGAGGCCCGGTCGCTAGCGCGACCGCGCGCCTCACCATGGCAAGAATTTGGACTTATACGTCAGACTTCAGAAACGCTCCGCTCAGCGCTTCGCGGATGAGCGCCGCGGTCTTCTTCGGGCCGAACAGCGCCGCGAAGGAACCGAAGCGCGGGCCTTGCTCCTGGCCGAGCACGACCTCGTAGAACGCCTTGAACCAGTCGCGCAGCTTGTCGGCAAAGCCGTGCGCCTTGCCGATCTCGAAGCTGATCGCCTGGATCGTCTCACCCTGCGTCTCCGCCGTGGTCTCGAGCGCCGTAGCCAGCGCTTCGAGCGCCGCACGTTCCTCCGCGGTCGGGACGCGGAAATTTTTCTTGGGCTTGATGAAGTCCAGGTAGTAGCGCATCGCATACCCGACCAGCCGGTCGAGCGACGGGTTGTTCTGAGGATTCACTCCCGGATGATAGGCCCGGATGAAACCCCAGAGCACATCCTTGCTGTCGGGGTTCGAGGCGGCGACCAAATTCAGCAGCAGCGCGAACGACACCGGCCACGGTTCCTGCGGCGGCTGACCGGCGTGGATGTGCCACACCGGATTCTCCAGCCGCTCTGCCGGCGACTGACGCTGGTAGGCATCGAGAAACGCCGCATAGTCGTCAACCACCTTCGGAATGGCGTCGAAGTAGAGCTTCTTCGCCGTCTTGGGCTTCTGGTACATGAAGAGCGCAAGGCTCTCTTCCGCGGCATAGGTCAGCCACTCATCGACCGACAGGCCATTGCCCTTCGACTTCGAGATCTTCTGGCCGATCTCGTCGAGGAAGAGCTCGAAGACGAAATGTTCGGGCGCAACGCCACCCAGGATTTCGCAGATGCGGTCATAGATGACGGCATTCGTCTGGTGGTCCTTGCCGAACATTTCGAAGTCGACGTCGAGCGCTGCCCAGCGCATGCCGAAGTCCGGCTTCCATTGCAGCTTGCAACTGCCGCCCGTCACCGGAACGGTCGCGTCGCGGCCGTCCTCGTCGGTGAAGGTGATCGTCCCGGCCTTCGCGTCGACATGCTTCATCGGCACGTAGAGCACGCGCCCCGTCGCCGGCGAGATCGGCAGGAACGGGCTGTAGGTCGCCTGACGCTCGGCGCCGAGCGTCGGCAGCATCACCTTCATGATGTCGTCGTAGCGCTCCGCCGCGCGGAGCAGCACCTCATCGAAGCGGCCGGCCTTGTAGTATTCCGTCGCGCTCGCGAACTCGTACTCGAAATGGAAGACGTCGAGGAAGCGCCGCAGCATGGCGTTGTTGTGGTGGCCGAAGCTGTCGAAGTCGCCGCCGAAGGGGTTCGGCACAGACGTCAGCGGCAGGTGCAGGTAGGGCTGAAGCGCCGCGGGGTCGGGCACGTTGTCAGGAATCTTCCGCATGCCGTCCATATCGTCGGAGAAGACGAGCAGGCGGGTCGGCAGGTCGCTCATCTCCTGGAAGGCACGGCGCACCATCGATGTCCGCGCCACCTCTCCAAATGTGCCGATATGGGGCAGGCCCGACGGGCCGTAGCCGGTCTCGAACAGCACATAGCCCTTCTCCGGCCGGCCCGCCTTTTTCTGGCGCTCGACGCGGGCTAGGAGCTTGCGCGCCTCCTCGAAAGGCCAGGCGCGAGCGGAAAAGGCGAGGTCGCGGGCAGACATCCGCGGAGTTCCTTAAACGGTTTGAAAGGGCGCGGACCCTATATTTTGCGGGCATGGCCCGTCAACGCGACACCGCCCGAAGTGAACGCGCGGCTGCGCGCCGGAATCGGCTGCGCGGCGCGGACAAGCGCGCCAAGGCGGCCTTTCTGTCCGTTGTCAGCCATGAGTTGCGGACCCCGCTGAACACGATCCTGGGGCAGGCCGACCTGCTGATCGATGAGGGGCTGCCGCCGCATGTCCGAGAGGCAGGCTCGGCCATCCGCTCCGCGGGCGAAGGGCTTTACAGCCTGCTCAGTGACCTTCTGGAACTCGCCCGGCTTGAGGGCGGCGCAGCCCCGGCCGACTCGGCCCCTTTCGATGTCCGGGACGTTGCCGACAGCGTCCGCCGGGCCTGCCAGGCGCAGGCCTGGGCCCGGGAACTGGACCTGGAAATCACCGTAGACCCTGGCGTGCCGACGCGCTTGCGCGGCGACGCCGGCCGTATCCGCCAGACATTGCTGAACCTGACCGGCAACGCGCTGAAATTCACCGAACGGGGGGGTGTCTCGATTACCCTCGAGATGCGCGACGCGATGCTGCGCGTCGCCGTTTCCGACACCGGCCGCGGGATCGACCGGCGCCAGTGCGAACGCCTGTTCCGCGCCTTCGAACAGAACGAGAATGTGCTCACTCGCCAACATGACGGGCTCGGCTTGGGGCTGACGCTGTGCCGCAATCTTGTCGCGTCGATGGGCGGGCGGATCGGCGTGGAGAGCGAAATCGGCAGCGGCTCAACCTTCTGGTTCACGGCACGCGTATCGCCGCTGGCCGCTCCGGCGGCAGTTCCGTCTGCGCCGGAGGCCTCGCCCGACGAGACCGTGATTGCCCGGCTCAAGGGCCTGCGCCTGCTGGCGGCAGACGACAATCCCCTGCATCGCGCGACGCTGACCCGCATCTTCGAAGGCGCAGGCCTGGTCTGCGAGATCGTCGAGGACGGACTCCAGGCGGTCGAACGCGCCGGACGCGAGCGCTTCGATGTCATCTTGCTCGATGCCCATATGCCGGGCGTCGACGGCGTGCAGGCCGCACGGATGATCCGCGCGTTGCGCCAGCGCCGCACGAGCGCCGCCCTCCTGATCGCCTGCGCGCCTGACGACGTGGCCGAGGCAGAAGCGGCCCTGGTCAGCGACGCCATTCTGCGCATGCCCTATACGGCACGCTCGGTGCTGGGCGCGATCGGTAGCGCTGTCGGTGAACTCGAAGAGCCGTTCGACGCAACCGGCGTGCTGGACCTTGAGCAGACGGTCGGCCGCCCGGCCCTCATCGACATCTTGGCAAGCTTCCTCACCAGCGCCGCCGACATGACGGCGCGCATCGAGACCGCCTCGTCGAACAACGATTCCGCCGAGATGGAACAGGTCGCGCGCGACCTTGCCGGGGCCGCCGGCGGGCTTGGCCTTGGGGCGCTGACGGCGGCAGCGCGGGAGCTGTCCCAGGCCGCACGCAAGGGCGAAGCGCCGCTTCAGGTCCGCGCCGACGCCGTCGTCGGGCTCGCGGAACGAGCGCATCGCGCCCTGACGACGCTATTCCCCGACGCGGAAACGCAAAGCGCTGCCTGACGTTGGACGCGCCCCGGCGCGTTCTCTAGACTCGCCCCATGCCGCAACCGCCAGAGGGAGAGCCCGCCGGGGCTACTGTCGCGCTGCCCGTTCTGACCGCGATCGCGGGAGGTGCGGCGCGCCTCACGATCGAAGGCGAGATCGTCGCGCTCTCGCGCGAGGCGGCCGCGCAGCTCTTCAAGCGCGAAGCCCATCTCGTGTGCCATACGGGATTCACGGCGCGCCGGCTTGGCCTCAGCGAGCCGGGACGGCGTGCGACCGGGCTGCCGGCGCATGCGGACGTTGCCGAGCTCTTTGCCTTCGTCCATCCAGCGCGGCCGATCATCCCAAGTCCGGCCGGTCTTGCGCGCGCGCTCGGCCTGCCGATGCCGGTGACGGCGGACGATGCCGCCGAAACCATCGCGGAAGCCGCAAGGCGCCTGCTGGCAGACCTGACGCGCCTGCCCGATCGCGACCGCGACGAAGTCCGCGCGCTGGTATCGGCGATAGCGCATTCCGGCTGGCCGTGGGCGCCGGTCATCGAGGCTCTGCTGGGACCGGCGGCCCGGCGCGGCGTTGCGTTCGACACCTGGCGGCGGCTGCGGGAATGGGACGAGCAAAGGCCGCGCGGACGACCGGGCAATCAGCCCGTCGCGGAAAGCGAGGCGCGCCTGTGGCTTGCGGAAATATTGGGGCCGGAGCGGGAGCGGCGGGAAGCGCAATTCGATTATTCCGGCCTCGGTGCCGAGGTCTTTGCGCCGCGTGCACGCAAGGGTGCCGGGCATGTCATTCTGGCGGAGGCCGGCACCGGCATCGGCAAGACGCTCGGCTATCTCAGCCCTGCGACCTTGTGGGCGCGGCGCAATGACGGCGCCGCGTGGATCTCCACCTACACCAAGAATCTTCAGCGCCAGCTCGACCAGGAGCTGACGCGCGTCTTCCCCGATCCTCTTGAGAAACGCGAGAAGGTGGCGATCCTGAAGGGCCGCGAGAATTATCTTTGCCTGTTGAACTACGACGAGGCAGCGGGCGGGTTCGCACTGGCCCCGGCGCGCGAGGCGGCGTTTTTAGCACTGGTCGCGCGCTGGATTCCGGCAACGCGCGATGGCGATATCGTGGGTGGCGACTTCCCCTCATGGATTTCGGCCGAGTATGGCGGTACCGGGCAGCTCACCGACCGGCGCGGCGAGTGCATCTACGGCGCCTGCCGGCACTATCGGCGTTGCTTCATCGAGCGCAACAACCGGCACGCCGGCCAGGCCGAAATTGTCGTGGCCAACCACGCGCTGGTCATGATCCGGGCCGCGATGAATCCCCGCGAGATCGACGAAAGCGGCGCGCCGGACGATGCGGCCGAACGCGCGCAGCCGAGCCGCTATGTCTTCGACGAAGGCCATCATCTGTTCGATGCCGCTGACGGCGTGTTCGCCGCACATCTGACCGTGGCGGAGGGTGCCGAACTGCGGCGCTGGCTGCGCGGGCGCGATGCCGGGCGTGGGCGTGGCGGACGGCATCGCGGCCTGCGTGAGCGGATCGCGGACGGCATCTCCGGCAACGACGAGCTGGAGACGCTGGTCGCGGCAATCGAACGCGCCGCCGCCGCCCTGCCGGGCGAGGGCTGGCTGCAACGGCTGCGCGATGGCGTGCCGTTCGGACCATTCGAGCGCTTCATCGCCGCGACGCGCAATCAGGTCATCGCGCGCACCACAGAAAAGGCGTCGGAATATGACCTCGAGTGCGAGGTCGATCCGCCGCTGGAGGAGGTTTCGGCCACCGCGACGGCATTGGCGGTGGCCCTGGCCGCGCTTGCGAAGCCGATGAACGGACTGGCCGATGCGGTTGCTGCTTTGCTCAACGACGAGAAGGCCGAGATGGACAGCGGCGATGCCGCGCGCCTGCGGGCGGCGGCGCGCGGGTTGAAGCGGCGGTCGGTCTATGTCGTCGGCGCGTGGATGGCGATGCTGGAGCGCCTGCGCACCGGCCAGGCGGCGGAGCAAATGGTGGACTGGTTCGGTATCGCGCGCGAAGGCGGGCGCGAGCGCGACGCGGGCTATTACCGCCATCACCTGGACCCATCGCTGCCCTTTGCACGCGAGGTGCTGGACCATGTGCACGGCGCGCTCATCACCTCCGCCACGCTGCGCGACCGAGGCGCGGGCGATGACGAGATGGCGGACTGGCGGCACGCCGAGTTGCGGACCGGCGCGCAGCATCTGATCGAGCCGGCAAAGCGCGCGGCGTTCGGGTCACCCTTCGACTATGGCAACCAGGCGCGCGTCCTGGTGGTCACGGACGTCGACGTGAACGAAGCGAGCGACGTGGCCCGGGCCTATCGCACGCTGTTCGAGGCTTCAGGCGGCGGCGCTTTGGGCCTCTTCACCTCCGTCCGCCGGCTTCGCGACATCCACAAGCGCATCGCCTCAAAGCTCCAGGACGCAAACCTGGCGCTCTATGCGCAGCATGTCGATGCGTTGGATGCCGGTACGCTCGTCGATCTCTTCCGCGAAGAGGAGAACGCATCGCTGCTGGGAACAGACGCCATGCGCGACGGCGTTGACGTGCCAGGTCGGTCGCTGCGGCTGGTCGTGTTCGATCGCCTGCCCTGGCCGCGGCCCGATATCCTGCACAAGGCGCGCACCAAAGGGCTGGGCATCGACAAATACAACGACGTGATCGTGCGCATGCGTCTGGCCCAGGCCTTCGGCCGGCTGATACGCCGCGCGGACGACAAAGGCGCCTTCGTCATTCTCGGCGCGGCCACCCCCTCACGCTTGATCGCAGGCCTGCCGCCCGGCACGCAGACGCAACGCGTGAAGCTCGAGGACGCGCGCGAAATCGTAAGCGCCTTCGTCGGCCCTGCCGCAACGCCGGGGCGCTAGACTGCGAGCGCCCCGACGCGCAAAAGCAAAGAACGATTCCGGTGGTGCAAGCGAAAACGACGAACGGCCGATGACAAGACGACTCCTACTTTTGCGCCACGCGAAGGCCGTGCCGGACGACGGAGCCGGCGATCACGAAAGGGCCTTGGCCGGACGCGGCCAGCGCGACGCACCGGCGATCGGCCGCGAGATAGCGCGCCGCGGGTACCGCCCCGACCTCATCCTCTGCTCCACCGCGCGGCGAACGGCGGAAACGCTCGATCTCGTTCTGCCCTTCTTCGTGCCCCCACCATCGACCCGGTTGGAGCCGGCCCTCTATCATGCGGGCGCAGCGCTCATCCTCGCGCGCGCATCCTCCCTTGCAGCGGCCGTAGGCACGGTCATGTTCGTCGGGCACAATCCCGGTCTCGAAGAACTGGCGCTGGACATGGCCGGCGATACGCGGATCCGGCGGCGTATCGCGGCGAAGTTCCCAACGGCCGCCTTTGCCGCATTCGAGTCCAGCGCGGCCAGTTGGAGCGATGCGGTTCGTGGCCGCTGGATCGCGCGCGATTTCCTGAGTCCCGCCGATCTTTGATCCACCGACGCTGCGTTCGGAGGATCGTCCCGGTGGAATGGCGGCCTCCAGCGCATCGCGCAGTGCTTCAATCCCGAATGAGCTTGGAGACGGCGCGGTACCCGGCGCGCAGTTTCACTCAGCCGGCAAAACCTAAGCGCGACTCGTTCAGCGGACGCGAGCGCCGGCCGCCGGCGTGATGTCGGCCCAGCCGAAGGCGATCTCGCGCACCGGCTTGCCGGCGACGGCGCCCGGGCGCTCGGCGACGACCCGGCCGCCCTCGGTCTCATAGAAATACCGCGCGGGATTACCCTTCAGCGCCCAGATCACGGCCGACTTGAAGCCCTCGGCATAGAGGCGTGCGAACGCCGCGCGCACCATCGCGTGACCGGCGCCGCGTCCGACATGGTTGGGATCGACATAGAGCGTGTAGACCTCGCCTTCGTAGCCGACGGCCCGGTCGCGCGCCGGGCCGAAGCTACAAAAGCCGATGACGCCATAGTCCTCATGCTCGGCGACGATCACACCGTCCTGCGGCCCGCGATGCGCGATCTCACGCATCCACAGAAGGCGCTGGCGCGCCTCCGACAGCCGCACCAGATAGGCAACGGGCAGGAGGCCGGCGTAGGTGTCGCGCCAGGACTCGACAAAGATGCGCGCGATGGGCGCCGCGTCGTCGCGCAATGCGGCTCTGACGAAAAGCTCTTCCCGCGACATTTCGGCTGCACCCGACCGACAAACTTGGACGTTCGAGCCTAGCGTGGAGACCCAGCCCTCGCGAGGAATTTCGTTAGGCGTTGATTAACGATGCCAGACCGCCAACATTTTTTGTGCAGCGCACAATTCGGGCTTGGCTTCCCGACAAATCGTCATAGTCTTGGATTCGGAAATCGCGCGCGGGATCAGGTCCCCTACTGCGGCGGGGATAGCCGGATCTGTCTGCAAGTTGAACGACGCATCACGCTTCGGCGAGCGTCGAACCTGCACGTCCGCCAAAGCGCGAACCGATTTGAGGAGAACGGAAGACACCGCCTTCGCGGTGGCCAGGAAAACACTGGCCTTCGCGATGGAACCCGAGTTCGGCCCTGTCGGTTAAGGAACATTAAAGAATGATGACGCAATGTGAATCACCAGAGGCAGGCGGGCGGCTCAGTGCTGCAGATCGCCCTGAATCCGCCACAGGCCTGCGCAAACCTTTGCGCGCGGGGAAGAAACGCGCGAGCGCGCGGTTCTGAAAGGCCGATACAATGAACAGCCTCCCAAGCTTTGGTGCACGCCCGATGTCTTCGTCTTCCGACCTGGATGTCTTCGACGCCTTCACGAAGAACTACGCGCGTGAGCGCCAGGAGACGATGAGTCTCCGCGACTTCCTGCTGGCGGCACGCGACACCAAGATGATGGTCGCTTCGCCCGCCGAGCGGATGATCGAGGCGATCGGCGAGCCCGAACTGATCGACACGTCGAAAGACGCGCGCCTCAGCCGGATTTTCTCGAACCGTACCTTCAAGCGTTACAAGGCGTTCGAAGGTTTCTACGGCATGGAAGACACGATCGAGCGGATCGTGGGCTACTTCAAGCACGCGGCGCAGGGCCTCGAAGAGAAGCGCCAGGTCCTCTACCTGCTCGGCCCGGTCGGCGGCGGCAAGTCGTCACTCGCCGAGCGGCTGAAGGAGCTGATGGAGGTTCACCCCATCTATGCGCTGAAGGCGGGTGACGAGATCAGCCCGGTCTTCGAATCGCCGCTCGGCCTTTTCCGCGCGCCGGAGCTTCAGGCGCTGCTCGAAGAGAAATACGGCATCGACAAACGCCGCCTGAACACCATCATGAGCCCGTGGGCCATGAAGCGGCTGGACGAGTTCAACGGCGACATCTCGAAATTCGAGGTCGTGCGCCTCTTCCCCAGCAAGCTGCGCCAGATCGGCGTGTGCAAGACGGAGCCGGGCGACGAAAACAACCAGGATATCTCGGCGCTCGTCGGCAAGGTCGATATCCGCAAGCTCGAGCACTACAGTCAGAACGATCCCGACTGCTATTCCTACTCGGGTGCGCTGTGCCGATCGAACCAGGGCCTCCTCGAATTCGTCGAGATGTTCAAGGCGCCGATCAAGGTGCTCCATCCGCTGCTGACTGCGACCCAGGAAGGCAACTATGTCGGTACCGAGAGCCTCGGCCCGATCCCCTTCCAGGGCATCGTTCTGGCGCACTCGAACGAAGCCGAGTGGCAGACCTTCAAGAGCAACCGCAACAACGAGGCCTTCCTCGATCGCATCTGCGTGGTGACTGTACCGTATTGCCTGCGCGCCAGCGACGAGACGCGCATCTATGAGAAGCTGTTGAGCGGTTCGGAGCTCGGCCAGGCGAACTGCGCGCCGGAGACGCTGCCGATGCTCGCGAAATTCTGCGTGCTCACGCGTCTGAAGGAACACGAGAATTCCAATCTCGTCTCCAAGATGCGGGTCTATGACGGCGAGAAGCTGAAGGACACCGACCCGAAGGCCAAGACGCTCCAGGAATATCGCGATGCCGCCGGCGTCGATGAAGGCATGACCGGCATCTCGACGCGCTTCGCCTACAAGGTGCTGTCGGAGACCTTCAACTTCGACACGACTGAAGTCGCAGCCGATCCGGTGCACCTGATGTTCGTGCTGGAGACGGCGATCAAGCGCGAGCAGTATCCGGACGATACCGAGAAGCGCTATCTGGAGTTCATCAAGGCGGAGTTGTCGCCGCGCTATGCGGAGTTCATCGGCAAGGAAATCCAGAAGGCGTATCTGGAGAGCTATTCCGAATACGGACAGAACCTGTTCGACCGCTACATCGCCTATGCCGATGCGTGGATCGAAGAGCAGGACTACAAGGATCCCGACACCGGACAGCTCCTTGACCGTGCGCACCTGGACGCCGAGCTGTCGAAGACCGAAAAGCCGGCCGGAATCGCGAACCCGAAGGACTTCCGGAACGAAGTCGTGAAGTTCGCCCTGCGCGCCCGCGCGCAGAACGAAGGCCGCAATCCGGCGTGGATGTCCTATGAAAAGCTGCGCAGCGTGATCGAGAAGCGCATGTTCAGCCAGGTCGAGGACCTGCTGCCGGTGATCAGCTTCGAGTCCAAGAAGGACAGCCAGACGCAGACCAAGCACACCGAGTTCGTCGAGCGCATGACGGAGCGCGGCTATACGCAGCGCCAGGTGCGGCGTCTTGTCGAATGGTACATGCGCGTCAACAAGGCGGGGTAACGATCCCGGCTCGCGTTTCGCTTCGCTCACTGGCCGGGATGACAGGTCAAATCGGATGCCCCAGTTCATAGACAGGCGGCTGAATCCCAAGGGGAAGTCGCTGGCCAATCGCCAGCGCTTCATCCGCCGGGCGAAGGCCTCGATCCGCGATGCCGTCCAAAAGGAACTGAAGGACGGCAAGGTGACCGATTTCGTCACCGACAAGAAGATTTCGATCCCCTCCAAGACGACACGCGAGCCGCGCTTCCACCTCGATCCCAAGACGGGTGAACAGAGCTGGGTCGTGCCCGGCAACAAGGAGTTCAGTGAAGGCGATCAGATCAAGAAGCCGCCGCAGGGCGGCGGCCAGGGCTCCGGCAAGCAGGCCGGCGATTCGGACGCCGAAGACTCGTTCGAGTTCACGCTGACCCGCGAAGAGCTCATGGACGTGCTGTTCGACGATCTCGAACTGCCCGATCTCATCAAGACGACGCTGAAGGACACGCAGATCGTCTCGTACCGGCGGGCCGGCTATACGACGAGCGGATCGCCCACCAATATCAGCATCGTCCGCACCATGCGGCACGCGCTCGGCCGCCGCATCGCGCTCCGCCGGCCAAAGCAGGACGAGATCGACGTCCTTTATCAGCGGCTCGAAACGCTCGACCCGGCGGACGGCAACGGCCGCGCGCTGTTGCTCGACGAGATCGCGCAACTGGAAGCGAAACGCCGGCGCGTCGGGTTCATCGACCCGGTCGACGTGCGCTACAACGCCTTCGATGCACGGCCGGAACCGGCGGCACGTGCGGTGATGTTCTGCCTGATGGACGTGTCCGGCTCGATGGGCGAGCGTGAGAAGGATCTCGCCAAGCGCTTCTACATGCTGCTCCACCTGTTCCTCCAGCGCCGCTACCAGTCACTCGACGTCGTCTTCATCCGTCATACGCATGAGGCGCAGGAGGTCGACGAGAAGGAGTTCTTCTACAGCCGCATGTCCGGCGGCACAGTGGTGTCGTCGGCGCTGGAGCTTATGCTTCAGATCGTCGCCCAGCGCTACGCGACGTCGGAGTGGAACATCTATGTCGCGCAGGCCTCCGACGGCTACACCCAGGCCGGCGATGCGCAGGCGTGCGTCGAGATGCTGCACAGCAAGGTCATGCCGGCGGTGCAGCACTATGCCTATATCGAAATCCTCGACGAGCGCGAGATGAGCGTCTTCGCGAGCGACGAGGCCGGCGCCGAGCTGTGGCGTTCCTATCGCGGCGTGTCGTCGGCATGGAAATCCTTCGCCGCCAAGCGCATCGCCAAGCCGGCTGACATCTACCCGGTCTTCCGCGAACTCTTCGCCAAGGAGAACGCCGCATGACGGCCGTTCTGGATCGCTCGAAGCTGTTGTTCGAGACGCCCGAGTGGGACTTTTCGATGCTCGATCGCGTCTACGAGGCCTGCGAGGACATCGCGCTGAAGGACCTCAAGCTGGACGTCTATCCCAACCAGATCGAGATCATCGCCTCCGAGCAGATGCTGGACGCCTATTCCAGCCACGGCCTGCCGCTGATGTACTCGCACTGGTCGTTTGGCAAGCATTTCGCGCGCGACGAGGTGATGTATCGCAAGGGTTATCAGGGCCTGGCCTACGAGATCGTCATCAACTCCAGCCCGTGCATCTCCTACCTGATGGAGGAAAACACGGCGATGATGCAGACGCTGGTCATCGCGCACGCGGCGTTCGGGCATAACCACTTCTTCAAGAACAACTACCTCTTCCGTCAGTGGACGGATGCGGAGTCGATCCTTGAGTATCTCGCCTTCGCCAAGGCGTATCTGACCCGGTGCGAGGAGCGCTACGGCTACGACGCCGTGGAAGTCACGCTCGACGCCGCGCATGCGCTGATGGACCAGGGCGTCTTCCGCTATCGCCGCCCGCCTCGTCCGACGCGGGCGCAGATGGACGAGAAGCGCCGCAAGCGCGTCGCCTATGACGAAGAGAGCGTCAACGAGATCTGGCGCACGCTGCCCGGCGGCGGGGCCAAGCGCGCCGCAATCGAGGAAGACGACGACGCCTTCGTCAAAGCGCAACTGAAGCTGCCCGAGGAGAACATCCTCTATTTCCTCGAAAAGCACGCGCCCGGCCTTAGGCCCTGGCAGCGCGAAGTACTGCGCATCGTGCGCACGCTCGCGCAGTATTTCTATCCGCAGCGCCAGACCAAGAACATGAACGAAGGCTGCGCCACCTTCGTGCATCACCACATCATGAATGCGCTGTACGACAAGGGGCAGATCAACGAAGGCGCGATGCTGGAGTTCATGACCTCGCACACCGCCGTCGTCTTCCAGCCCGGCTATGACGACCGGCGCTACTACGGGATGAACCCCTACGCGCTCGGCTTCAACATGATGAGCGACATAAGGCGGATGTCCTCGGAGCCGACCGAGGAAGATCGCATCTGGTTCCCGGAGATTGCCGGCAAGGGCGACTGGCGCGACGTGCTGAAGGACGCCTGGACCAACTACCGGGACGAGAGCTTCATCATGCAGTATCTCTCGCCCAAGGTGATGCGCGACATGCGCCTCTTCGCGCTCAAGGACCACGAGAGCGCCGAGGCCTACACGGTAGCCGGCATCCACGACGAATCGGGCTATCGCAAGGTCCGGGCGGCGCTCGCGGCACAGTATGACCTTTCGGCCCGCGAGCCCGACCTTCAGGTCACCGCCGCCAATCTTCAGGGCGACCGGAAGCTGACGCTGACCCAGTTCGTCCGAAGCGGCGTGAAGCTGAGCGCCAGCGGCCAGGACGACGTCATGCGTCACGTCCGCCATCTCTGGGGCTACGATGTCGAGCTGAAGGAGGTGACAGCCTGATCAGATCAGGTTGTCACTCGTCTCCTCGGCATAGTTATAAAGCGAGCCGACGAAGTCGATCGTCGCCTGGTAGGCGCCGAAGGCGGCAGATACCGTCAGGTCGATGATACCGCCCGGCCAGATCATCTGCTCGTCCTCGGCCGGGGTTGCCAGCACGACGGCCGAAGCCTTGCACTGGCTCGCCCCGCCGGCATCGGCTGCGAACACGCAGGCATCCTTCCGCGGCGCCGTCAGGACAAAACTCGTCGATTTGCTGCAGGCGCCTGATGCCATAAGGCCGTGATTGGCCCCGACCGGGGTCGAGAATGCCAGGATAGCCGCAACGCCAAGACCCAGCGCAGGTATCGCGATCCAAGATTTCATAACAGCCGCCCCCAAGACAGCTCGTTCAGATCGAGCGCATCATACCGCAAAGGCGATCGGCCCGCTCGGGGATCCGGCCGTGACTCGCGAAGGTGTGATCGTGGCTACATTGAGGCAGGCGACAGCCCCGAAAGCCTGGCGCCCTAACCTGACTTGTCGGCTTCCGGCAGCGTCACCAGCTCCATGCGCTGCGGCGTCGTGCCGATCTCGATGCCTTCGTCCTTGAAGCGCTGGAGCAGGGTCATGAGGACATTGCTGCGCGCGCCGTAGGAAGCCCGCGGACTCGCGACGTGGGCGAAGCCGTTGAACATGATCCGCCCGTCTGCAATGTCGTCGATGAAGACGACGGGCTTGGGATTTTCGAGGATGGCCGTCTCGGCGGCGAAGGTTTCGAGAACGATCGCCCGTACTCGGTCCGGGCCGACCTCGAGCGGGACCGAGAAGCGGACCTGAACGCGGCCGAGCGGACTCGCCAGCGTCTTGTTCAGCACCGTCTTGGTGATCAGCTCGGAATTGGGAACGATCAGGGTCGAGTGGTCGGGCAGCACGATCTCGGTTGAACGCACGTTGATGCGCTTCACATCCCCCTCATCGGTGCCGACCCGGATGAGGTCGCCGATCTTGATCGGCCGCTCTGCCAACAGGATGAGGCCCGACACGAAATTCTGGGTGATCGCCTGAAGACCGAAACCGATACCGACCGAGAGAGCCGACAGCAGCAGCGCGATCCGTTCGGCGCCGATGCCGAGCGATGCGAGCGCCCATATGACGGCAAGCGAGAGCGCGACATAGCGGGTGATGAGGCCGAACGAGTTGCGCCCGCTGTCATCCCAGCCGGTCACGGGCAGGTAGGTGCGCTCCAGCCAGCGCGTGAAGAGACGGGCGGCCGCCAGGCCTGCCACCAGAACCAGGGCAGCGCGAAGGATGCCGCCGAACGAAATGGAGATACCGGCGATCTCGACACCGTCGCCCAGCGCTCCGATGCGGCCGAACAGCGTGCCGATGCCGCCGCCGGCCCCGAAGGGTGTGATCAGCATCGAGATCGCCATCACGGCGAGCGCGACGCGAAGCAGGCCGGACAGGATGACGCCGAACTGGTCCACCGCGCTGCCGCGAATGCCGAGCGCCCTGACAAAGGTGCGGCCGAGCGGGCTTTCGCGCGAGAACAGGCTGGTCGCGACATCGTCGGTCGCGATCATCGCAAGATAGGTGGCGCAGCCGAGGACCGTGGCCCAGGTGATGACCTGTGCAACGAACAAGCTGAAGGCGATGTACCCGCTGAGCAGGGCGACGAACGCGACCGTCACCGAAATCCAGGCGAAGAGGGTCACGGTGCCCAACCAGGCATTGGTCGAGGCGGCCTGTGCGTCCTCGTTGCCCGCCCACGCGGTGCGCAGGCGTGCGATCACGATGAGGCAGAAGCCTATGAGCAGGAGATAGAGAAACGCCGTGAGCGCTTCGGTTGCCATGACCGCCTGCGGGCTGGTGCCGACCTCGCGGTTGAACGCGACGAGGATGATGCCGAGCGCCGTGAAGACCGCGAGGAGGCGCGGCACGAGGATCAACCGGTCGGCGGCAGCGTCCCCAAGCGCGGCGAGGCGCCAGGAGGGCGCGCCGGGCATCAGCAAGGCTCCGCCGAGCGACGCGGCCAAGCCGCCGAAGGCCATGGCTGTCGTCAGGGCATCGAAGAGGCCGCTCCACTGATCAGGCAGCAAGCCGGACCAGCGCAGGCCCTGCCCCAGCGCGATCATGGCGAGCATGGGAGTCAGGGTACCGACGACCACGCGCCATACGGCGTATGCCGAACGGCGGACGCGATGGCCAGGCGCGCCTTCTATCAGGAAGCGCCGGCCGAGGCGCAGCGCGCCGTAGCGGAAGGGGATGAGCAGGACGAGCGCAGCGACGAGGCCGAGAACGGCCGGCCACGGGAACGCACCGTCCCACTTGGCCATCACCTGCGTCCAGCCCGCCTCGACATAGAGTTCCAGGCGGCGCAGGTCGCGCGGATAGGCGTCGATGATCTGCTGCCAGAAGAAGGGCGCCAGCGGAGAGGCGATGCGCGCCGAGAGCTTCTCGCTGAACTCGGCGACCGAAGTGCGGTCCATCTCGGTGAGAAGCTGCTTCGCGCGAACCTCCGCGAGCTTGGCGCGCTTGAAGATGGCATCGAGCCCCGCGCGCTCCGTGCCGAGCGCGGCGCGCTGCTTCAGGATTTCGGGAGCTTCCTCCACATCCGTCGGCGGCGGACCGAGACCTTCCAGGCGTGCGTCGACCTGCTCGATCTGTCCGTTCAGCGTGACGAACAGGCCGCCCAGCGTGTCGAACACCCTAAGGACGCGGTCGCGCAGACCTTGCTGCTTTGCACTGTCGACCTTCTGGTTCAGCGCCGTATCGAGCGCGTTCAGTTCGCGCTCGATGCTTTTGATGATGTCGGCCGGCGTCGGCGCTGGCTTGTCGTCCGCCGCGAAGGACGGACCAAGGAGCGCCAGCGCCAGGAAAATCAGCGACGCGGAAAGAACTCTGACGAGCATGCGTGCTGATGATCTCCGATCAGAAGCCGCCGAGGGTCGCGTAGCGGTCGCGGTGGAACGAAGCCGAGCCGTAGAGGGCTTCGGCGACGCGGGCGCGCTTGAGGTAGAGGCCCGGGTCGGCGACGTCGGTCATGCCGATGCCGCCATGCATCTGCACCATCTCGTTCGAGATCACGTGCAGCGTGTCGGAGGCGCGGGCTTTCGCGAGGCTGGCCATTTCCGCGATGGTGTTCGCGTTTGCGTCCAGCGCCGCGAGGGCGGCGAGGACGCAGGACCGGGTCATTTCCAGATCGACATACATCTTGGCCGCGCGGTGCTGGAGCGCCTGGAACGAGCCGATGAGGGTGCCGAACTGGGTGCGGGTCTTGAGATACTCCAGCGTCGTCTCGAAGGCCTGGGTGGCGGTGCCGAGCATCTCGGCGGCCTGTCCGATGCGGGCAACGTCGAGGATGCGGTCGAGGGCGCCGCCCTGATCGACCGCCCCGAGGGGTGAGCCATTGCCAGCCACGACGCCACCAAACCCGATATCGGCGGCACCGCGGCCGTCGATCGTGTTGAGCTTGGTCACCGTGAGGCCTTTGGCGTCCGAGGGCACGAGGAAAAGGCCGATGCCTCCATCGGTCTTCGCGGCGACGATGAAATGCGTCGCGATCTGGCCGTCGGCGACATAGGTCTTCTTGCCCGAGAGCATGTAGCCATCGCCCGACTTCGCCGCCGTGACGGCGATCTTCGACGGGTTGTGGTGCGCGCCCTCATCGACGGCGAGGGCGAAGATCGCTTCGCCGCTGACGATCTTGGGGAGCCATTCGTCCTGCTGCGCCTTGCTGCCCGCCTGAAGCACCGCGCTGGCGCCGATCACGGCGCTGGAGAGATAGGGCGAGGGTGCGAGCGTCCGGCCGGTCGCTTCCAGCACCAGCCCGGCGCCGGTGAAGCCGAGACCGACGCCGCCGTGATCTTCCGGGATCACCGCGCCGAGCCAGCCCATCTCGGCCATCTCGGACCACACCGCCTTATCGTAGCCGGTTCCGGCTTCGCGCACAGCGCGGAAATGGGTGGTGGGGAGCTTCTTCTGGACGAAGGCGTTCGCCGCTTCGGCCAGCATCTTCTGTTCGTCGTTGAGCTTGAACATGGGTGTGGCCGCTTACTGGTGATCGAGAAGGCCAAGCACGCGCTTGGCGACGACGTTGAGGTTCACTTCGGTGGTGCCGCCCTCAATGGAGTTGCCCTTGGCGCGCAGCCAGCCGCGGGCCGACAGGATTTCCGCCGGGGTGAAGCCCTGCCCTTCCCAGCCGAGGCCGCGATTGCCGAGCGCTTCGATCGTCAACTCGGTCTTCTCCTGGTTCAGCGTCGCGGCGATGACTTTGATGAGCGAGGCGAGGTGGCCGATATTTTCGCCCGATTCCGACATCGAGCGGATGCGCTGCACGGTCAGGCCGAAGGCCTTGTCGTGCATCTTGTGCGCGGTGATGCGGGCGCGCAGGTCGCCGTCGGCCAGCTTCTCGCCTTCGGTCTCGCCATATTTCTTGGCGAGCTGTTCGAGGGTGAGGTTGTGCGTCCCGCCGAGGCCGCCGAAGCCGCCGGAGGAGATGTTCTGCCGCTCATAGGTCAGCAGGCGCTTGGCGATTTCCCAGCCGCCGTTGACGCGGCCGATGAGCTGATCCTTCGGCACCTTCACGTCGGTGAAGAAGGTCTCGCAGAAGGGCGATTCGCCGCTGATCAGCTTGATCGGACGGGTTTCGACGCCCGGCGACTTCATGTCGAAGACGATAAACGAGATACCCTCGTGCTTCTTCGCGGTGTCGGTGCGGACGAGGCAGAAGATCCAATCGGCGTAGTTGGCGTAGGACGTCCAGATCTTGGAGCCGTTGATGAGCCAGTGATCGCCCTTGTCCTCGCACTTGGTCTGGAGGCCGGCGAGGTCGGAGCCGGCGCCCGGCTCCGAATAGCCCTGGCACCAGCGAATCTGGCCCTTCACGATCTCAGGGATGAAGCGCTTCTTCTGTTCCTCGTTGCCGTATTCGAGGAGCACGGGGCCGAACATCCACAACCCGAACGACATGATCGGGCCGCGCGCCTTGATGCGGTTCATCTCCTGCTGAAGCACCTGGGCTTCGTCCTGCGAGAGACCGCCGCCGCCATATTGCTTCGGCCAGGTCGGGGCGGTCCAGCCCTTCGCTCCCATGCGGTCGAGCCAGAGCTTGGCTTCCGGATTCCTGTAAACCGCATTGCGGCCGCCCCAGACGGCATCTTCGTCGGCCGCGGCCGCGCCGCGCATCGAGGGCGGACAATTTGCCTCCAGCCACGCACGGGTCTCCGTGCGGAAAGCTTCCAGATCGGCCATCGAATGCCTTCCTCCCAAATTGAATGCAGGCGGCTCTATAGCGGGGGAGTCGGCGGCCCGCAAAGACCGCACCGCGGTTACGGCGCTTCGCGCCAGATTGGGCCGCGGGCGCGGACGGGGTCCAGCAGGGAGAGATCGCCCTCGGCGATCTGATGGCCCTTGGGGAAGGGCGGCCGCGGTTCGAGATCGAGCGAACGCATCACCCGGTCGTCGCGGTAATAGGCCTGGATCACTGCGACGGCGATCAGCCCGAAAGCCTCAGGATGGGCGCTGCCGACATAGCCAAGCAGTTGATCGAGCGGCCGGCCGGCGACGGCTGCGCGGCCATCGCGTGCGAGGTCCCCCAGAAGGTCTGCGAGCGCCGCTGCGTTCGCAGCAAGGTCTGCGGCGATGGCGTTGAAGATGATGTCGTCGTCGGCGCCTGGTGCATTATATTCAGCGCTCGCCGGGATCAGGCGGCCGACGAGCGCTTTGAGGATGTCCTGTTCGGCTGAGGTCATGGCCATCTCAGTCGAACAGATCGGAAAGGCGCTGCTTCATCTGGTCGGCGACATAGAGCGCCAGGGCCTGGATGGTGCAGGTGGGGTTCACGGCGGCGGAGGTGACGAAGAGGCTCCCGTCGACGACGAACAGGTTCTTCACCTCGTGGCTGCGGCCCCATGCGTTGACGACGGAGCGTTCGGGGTCGTTGCCCATGCGGGCGGTGCCCATCAAGTGCCAGCCGCCCATCGAGAGCGGCGACGTGCTGGTGATCTCGGTGGCGCCAGCGGCTTTCAGGACTTCGCTGGTGTTCTCCACCGCATGGTCGAGCATGCGCAGCGAGTTTTCGCTGAGGCGGTACTCGACCTTCGGGGCGGGGATGCCGTTCGAGTCCGTCAGGTCCGGATCCAGCGTCACACGGTTGTGTTCTTCGGGGAGGTCTTCGCACAGCACCACGAAGCCGGCCGTGTGGCCGTAGCGCTTGCGCATGGCAGCGTGGTGGCCGGGGCCGAAGGGGATTTCGCCGGACGCCATGCCGCCGAGCGCGGTCAGCGCGGGGCCGGAACCGCGCATCGCTTCCATCATGTAGCCGCGCACGAAGCCGCGTGAGGGATCGGTCTCGTAGAATTCGTGGCTCCAGAGCCAATTGTGCGGCGCCTTGTCGCCGTCCTGCGGCTCATCGAACACGCCGGTGACGATACAGGCGGGATGGAACATGAGGTTGCGGCCGACGAGGCCGCTGTCGTTGGCGATGCCGTTCGGAAAGCGTCCCGATTTCGAGTTCAGCATCAGGCGCGACGTGCCGATCGCGTTGCTGGCGAGGATGACGATGTGGGCCGCCTGGAAGCGTTCAACGCCGTCGCGGTCATAATAGATGACGCCGGAAGCGCGGCCGGTCGCCTCATCATAGACGATCTCGCGCACGCGGCAGCGCGTCTTGAGTTCAACGCCGGCGCGGATGGCGGCGGGCCAATAGGTGATGTCGGCGCTGGCCTTCGCGCCTTGCGCACAACCGGCGATGCAGGCGCCGAGATTGATGCAGGGCGCGCGGCCTTCATATTCGCGCGAGGCGATCGCCATGTCGGAGGGCCACCAGTGCCAGCCCTTGGCATTGAAGCCGCGGGCGAGCGTGGCGCCGGACTTGCCGAGGCCGAGCGGCGGCATGATCGGCGCCTTGTCGGGATAGGCCGGATCGCCGGCGAGGCCCGAGACGCCGATCATGCGGTCGTTCTCTTCGTAGTACGGCGCGAGTGTTGCGTAATCGATCGGCCAGTCGTCGGCGATGCCGTCGAGGCTGCGTACGCGGAAGTCCGACGGGTGGAAGCGCGGGAAATGGGCGGTGTAGAGAATGGTGCCGCCGCCGACGCCGTTGAAATTGGCGATCTTGATGGCGCTGTCGTCTTCGTTGATGGGGTAGTCGGCCGGGGCGCGGCGCGTGTTGGGGCTGAAGGAATATTCCACCATCCGGCGCGCCTCATGATCGCGGCCGGTCGAGGGGTAGCGCGACGGCGTCTGCCAATCCCCCTGCTCCAGGCAGAGGATGCGCATGCGCGTTTCAGCGAGGCTCCAGGCCGCGGCCGCACCGGAGGCGCCGGCGCCGACGATCAGGACATCCACGGGATCGGTCATGCGGCCGGTCTGCTCTCAAGCGTCTGGATCAGTGGACGGCCTGGAGACCGGACATCGCGGAAGCTGCTGGAGCGGGTGAAGG
Source organism: Alphaproteobacteria bacterium (assembly GCA_020852655.1). Lineage (GTDB taxonomy): Bacteria > Pseudomonadota > Alphaproteobacteria > Micropepsales > Micropepsaceae > JADZAI01. The sequence continues at coordinate 40,970 of JADZAI010000074.1, read as the reverse complement.
GAATCGAACCCTCGTCGTAAGCTTGGGAAGCTTCTGCTCTGCCATTGAGCTACACCCGCGCGCCGCCGTCGATAGCACGACATCGCGCAAGGCCGGAAGCCCGACACGGCGTCGATGAACTTGACTCGCCGGTCCAATTCCCTAAACTGGACTAGACCGTCCAGTCCAAGAATTTTCGCATGAATCGCCGCTCCGTCCTGATCGCATTCGCCGCGCTGGCGCTATGCGTGGTGGGTTACTATGCCTTTCGCTTCGTCACCTACGGCCAGTTCGTCGAGTCCACCGACGACGCTTATGTGAAGGCCGACACCACCGCCATCGCGGCCCGCGTCAGCGGGTATGTGAGCAAGGTGCTGGTGGCCGACAACCAGACCGTCCGGAAGGGCGATGTCCTCGTCGCCATCGACGACGCCGACTTCAAGGCCAGGGTCGAGCAGGCACAGGCCGCCGTTGCCTCGAAGAAGGCCGTCCTCGACAGCATGGGCGCCAAGCTTTCGCTCGAGGAGAGACTGATCGAGGCGGCCGAGGCCCGCGTCGCGAGTGCCGTCGCGGACCAGAAGCGCGCCAGCGCCGATCTGGCGCGTGCCGAAGACCTGCGCAACAGCGGCAGCGGCTCCAAGCAGGCCTATGATGCGGCGCTGGCGGAGTCGCGCAAGGCAGATGCCGCGGTCGAAAGCGCCAAGGCCGCCCTCGCCGCCGAGCGCGAACAGTTCACCGTCGTGGAGAGCGCGCGGGCGCAGAACCAGGCCGATCTGGACCAGGCCGCCGCCGCCCTCAAGCTGGCGCAGATCGATCTCGACCACACGCTCGTCCGCGCGCCCTATGACGGCGTCGCCGGGGTCCGCACCGTGCAGGACGGCCAATATGTACGCGCCGGCGCGCAATTGATGGCGGTGGTGCGCCTGCCCGACGTCTATGTCCTGGCCAATTTCAAGGAAACGCAGGCTGGAGAGATGCGGCGCGGCCAGCCCGTCGCGGTGGAGATCGACGCGTTTCCGGGGGTCGTCTTCCGCGGCCGCATCGACAGCTTCTCGCCGGCAACCGGCTCGGAATTCTCGCTGCTGCCGCCCGAGAACGCGACCGGCAATTTCACCAAGGTGGTGCAGCGCCTGCCGGTGAAGGTGGTCCTGGAGCCGGGCGAGGATACGCTCGGCTATCTCCGCCCCGGCATGTCGGCGGTAGTGAGGGTCGACACGCGCGAAGAGGGCGACGGCACGACTGCGGTTCTCGCGCCCGCACCGCGGCCGGTCGAGGCGGCGGGCCGCTAGGCCGTGAGCCAGGCCGCCGCGCCGTCCGGCGCATCCCCGTCCGGCGCCGCCGCTGCACAAAGCCCCTTCGGCCAGCCGCTTGCCGAGGAGAAGGGCTGGCCGGTCATCGTCGGCTTCTTCGCCATGGTGGTCGGCGCCTTCATGGCGGTGCTCGACATCCAGATCGTTTCATCGAGCCTCACACAGATCCAGGCAGGTCTTTCGGCCTCCGCCGCGGAAGTGAGCTGGGTCCAGACGAGCTACCTCATCGCCGAGGTCGTCATGATCCCGCTCTGCGGCTATCTCACCCGCATGTGGTCGACGCGCGTCGTCTACACTGCCTGCGCTGCCGGGTTCACGCTTGCGAGCGTGATGTGCGGCCTCGCGACGACGCTGGAGGAGATGATGGTGTGGCGCGCCATCCAGGGCTTCCTCGGCGGCGCGATGATCCCGACCACCTTCGCGACCTCCTATCTCATCTTCGGCACCCAGCGCCGCGGCATGGCGGGCGCCTTCATGGGCCTGACGATCACGCTCGCGCCGACCATCGGACCGACCCTCGGCGGCTACATCACGAGCTGGTTCAGTTGGCACTGGCTGTTCTTCGTGAACGTCATCCCCGGTATCGCCGTGACGTCGCTGGTGTGGACGTTCATGCATATCGACAAGCCGAACCTCCGGCTCTGGAAGAATTTCGACTTCGCGGGCCTCGCTCTCCTCGCGATCTTCCTCGGCACCTTCCAGTACGTGCTGGAGGAAGGCGCGAAGAATGAATGGTTCCGCGACGCGGAGATCCGCAATCTCGCCGCCGTTTCCCTGATCGCCGGCGCCCTCTTCTTCTGGCGAACGCTGACGCGCGAGGACCCGCTCGTCGACCTCTCGCCCTTCGCCAACCGGACCTTCGCGCTCGCGACCATCGGCGCCTTCATCGTCGGTGTCGGGCTGTTCGGCATCACCTATCTGCTGCCGCTCTATCTTGGCCGGGTGCAGCAATTCTCGTCGATGGAGATCGGCCAGTATCTCTGGGTCACCGGCCTCTTCATGTTCATGACGGCGCCGACGACCGGCATGCTCGCGAACCGGATCGACCTGCGCTACATCGCGGCCTTCGGCTTCCTGATGCTGATCGGCTCGGCCTATTTCCTGACCGAGCTGACGGCGGAGAGCGACTTCTGGAACATCTTCGTGCCGCAGGCGATGCGCGGCGTCGGACTCATGTGCACCATGATGGGCGTCCAGACGATCGCCATCCAGGCGCTGCGGCCCGACCAGGTGAAGGGCGCATCCGGCCTCTTCAACCTGATGCGCAACACGGGCGGCGCCTTCGGCCTCGCCGTGCTGAACACGCAGCTCACCGACCGCATCAACGTCCACTGGTGGCAGCTCCGCGAATCGCTTCAGGCCGGCGATCCGCAGGCGACGGCCTTCCTGGAAGGCTTCGCCGCGCGCTACGGCTCGATGTATGCCGGCGACGCCGACACGGCCGCGCTCAAGATCCTGGGCCATCTGACGTTCCAGCAGTCGTCCATCATGGCGTTCAACGATCTCTTCCTCATCCTCGCCTTCATCTTCGCCGGCGCGCTGATTCTCGTGCCCGTGCTCGGCAAGCCGGTGAACAACCTCTCCAACCCACCTCCCGCGGAGGCGCACTGATGGGCGTCGCTATGGCCGAACCCAGAAGCACGACCGGGCGCACGCCCCGCAAGCGCCAGGCCGTCATCGAAGCCGCGCGCCGCGTCTTTGCCGAGAAGGGCTATGGCGCCTCGATGGAGGAGGTTGCGTTCGAGGCCGACGTCTCCAAGCAGACGATCTATAACCAGTTCGGCTCGAAGGATCAGCTCTTCCACGCGATGATCGAAGACCGGCTGGCCGAGCTTGCGGCACCGATCCTGCGCGCCTCACACGACGCCGACCCGCGCGAAGTGCTCATGGAACTCGGCCGCGTCTACCACACCCGCATCATCGCGCCGGAAAACGTCAAGCTGACACGCATGCTGCTGGCCGCCCCGAACGCGACGGCCGTCATGCGCGACTTCTACAATCACGGACCAACGCAGTTCGGGAAGGTGTTCACGGACTGGCTGGTGGCGCAGCACAAGTCCGGCCGGCTCAACGTGCCCGACCCTGCCCTGGCGGCCGAACACTTCATCTCGTTCACCTATGGTGGGCTCTACATGAAGCGCCTGTTCGGCGTCGACGCGCCGCTCGACATGGCCGACGTCGACCGGCGGCTCAGATACTGTGTCGACGCCTTCCTGAAGGCGCACGCACGTTAGAGCCGCTTGAAATGCTTCGACAGCGCCAGGCCCTGGCGCTGGTAGTTGGAGCCGATGCCCTGGCCATAGAGCCGCTGCGGCGGTTCGATGAGACGCTCGAACATCAGACGGCCGACCGTCTGCCCGTGCTCGAGCACGAAGGGCACCTCGTGGCTGCGCACTTCCAGCACCGCCCGGCTGCCGGCGCCACCCGCGCCCGAGTAGCCGAAGCCCGGGTCGAAGAAGCCCGCATAATGCACGCGGAACTCGCCGACGAGCGGGTCGAACGGCACCATCTCGGCCGCCCACTCCGGCGGAATGGCCACCGCCTCGCGCGAGGCGAGAATGTAGAACTCGCCCGGATCGAGGATGATCGCGCGCCGCTTGCGGGCATGCACCGGCTCCCAGAAATCCTGCGGATCGCAGGCGCCGACGCGGTCCATGTCGATCACCCCGGCATGGCGCTTGGCACGGTAGCCGACGAGGCCGCTCAGCGGGTCGCCGTCGAGGTCGATCGAAAAGCCGACGCCCTTCTCGATCCGCGCCTCGCCGGACACGATTCCGACCTCGGACTGGAGCTTGCGGAGCTGGAAGTCCGAGACGTTGGGCGAGCCGCGGCGCAGGCGAAGCTGGTTCAGCCGCGAACCCGTGCGCACCAGCACGGAGAATGTCCGCGGACTGATCTCGGCCCAGAGCGGGCCAGTATATTGCTGCGGGATCGTATCGAAGGCGCGGGCGCCGTCGACCACGAGCCGCGTGAAGACGTCGAGCCGGCCGGTCGAGCTCTTCGCATTGGCCGAACCCGAGACGCGATAGCCGAGGCTCAGATGCTCCATCAGCGGGCAGAGATAGACGCAGCCGGTCTCCAGCACCGCGCCCTTCGACAGGTCGATCTCGTGCATCACGACTTGGTCGAGCTTCTCGCGCACCGTGGCGCCTTCGCCGGGCAGGAAGCTCGCGCGGATGCGGTAGGCAACGGCGCCCAGCCGCAGGTCGAGGCTCGCCGGCTGGATCTGCTCTTCCTTGATGTCCTGCGTCGCGCTGATCTCATGCGCGTGGATCATGGCGCGCAAGATCTGGCCCGGCAGCAGGCCGGTCGTGAATTTCTGGCCGCCGTCGCTGGCGGTCGTGCCCAGATCGCTGAAAAGACTGTTGTCGTCGGACGCCATGCGGCTGTCGATTCCCGGAAAGCTGGCCCCTTATAGCCGAGGCGCGGCTTGACGGAAGCAACGGACCGCCGTATCGACGCGCCTGCATGCGGGGATTTGAGCCGGCTGGCTTGCGGGCCGCATGCGGGATGTGCGACCGCTAAAAGGCCGGGATGTCGGATGAGCCTCTGTGCCTGACCGCAACCCCGGACCCTGATCGGTCGCGGGGTTTTGTTTTGCGGGGTTTAGGCCGATGACCGATCAGACCAATTCACGGCAATGGCGGGCGCGCACGCGTGCCGTGCGCGGCGCCACCGTTCGCTCGCAGCATGGCGAGACCAGCGAGGCGCTGTTCCTGACCAGCGGCTTCGCCTATCCGGGCGCCGAATCCGCCGAGCGGCGCTTCAAGAACGAAGAGCCCGGCTTCATCTATTCCCGCTTCAACAATCCGACCGTCGCAATGTTCGAGGAGCGCCTGGCGCTGCTGGAGACCGACGATCCCGACATAGAAGCCCGCGCCACCGCCACCGGCCTTGCCGCGGTGAATGCGGCCATCATCGGCCACCTCGCCGCCGGCGACCATGTGGTGTCGTCGCGCGCGCTGTTCGGGGGGTGCCGCTACATCATCGAGGAACTCGCGCCACGGTTCGGCATCCAGACGACGCTGATCGACGGGTCGGACATCAGGAACTGGGAAGCCGCCGTGCGTCCGAACACCAAGGCCTTTTTCCTGGAGACACCCTCCAATCCGGCGCTCGAGATTTTCGACCTCGCGGCCATCTCCGCCCTCGCCAAAAAGGCCGGCGCCCTCACGATCGTCGACAATGTCTTCGCGAGCCCGATTTTCCAGAAGCCCTTCGAATTCGGGGCCGACATCGTCGTCTACTCGGCGACCAAGCACATGGACGGCCAGGGCCGCGTCCTCGGCGGCGCGGTCCTTGCCCGCAAGGCGCTGTTCGCCGACAGGCTCCAGGTCTTCCTGCGCAACACCGGCCCGTCGCTCAGTCCGTTCAATGCCTGGGTCCTGCTCAAGAGCCTTGAGACGATGGAATTGCGCGTCCACGCCCAGGCAGCGGGCGCCTTGGCGGTCGCGCAGTACCTCAAGACGCAGAAGGGTGTCTTCAACGTGCGCTACCCGTTCGACGATGCGCATCCGCAGGCCGCTCTCGCCCGTTCGCAGATGACCGGCGGCGGCACGATCGTGACGTTCGAACTCGAGGGCGGCCGCGACGAGGCGTTCCGTTTCGCCAACGCCCTGAAGCTCATCGACATCTCCAACAATCTCGGCGATGCGAAGTCGCTGTTGACCCATCCTGACACCACGACGCATGCGCGCCTGCCCGAAGCCGAGCGCCGCACGCTGGGGATAACGCCCGGGATGTTCCGCCTGTCGGTCGGCCTTGAGGACCCGCTGGACCTTATCGACGACATTTCTGTCGGATTGCAGGCCGCACGTTAACGGTTGATGCCGATCGTGGCGTCTCGGCCCTTGCGCGGAATCTGCGACGCACCCTAAGAATGACGCAACAAAACGCCTGCTTCGCACGTTTACCAAAGTTCGCCGAGGGGCCCGGGGCGATGTCCAACTACAACAGCATCACGCGGAACATCTCCGTTTCCGTCGAGCCGATCTATCTGTCCGACCAGAGCGCCCCCGAGGACGACTATTACGTCTGGGCGTACAAGGTCGAGATCGAGAACAAGGGCAAGGAAACGGTCCAGATTCGTTCACGCTTCTGGCGGATCACCGACAGCTTTGGGCGTACGCAGGAAACCCGCGGCATGGGCGTCGTCGGCGAGCAGCCGGTGATCAAGCCCGGCGAGAAATATGAATACACGAGCGGCACGCCGCTCCAGGCCCCGTCCGGCATGATGGGCGGAAACTACCAGGTGCAGACGTCGGGCGGCGATCTCTTCGAAGTCGAGATTCCGCTGTTCTCGCTGGACAGCCCACACGAAATCAAGCGTATGCACTGAGATTACCCACCGCATCTGGATTTCGGCACGGTTGACGTGCTGGCGATGCGAGGCGAGGCTCCCCATATGATCATGATCGTCCCGCAAGGCTCGTCCTTGTGAGGTGATCCGTGCGGCTTCTCCGCGCGTAAAGTTAAACGAGCGCGGCCGTCCAGGCCGCCGGTTGATTTGGGGTTGGGATGGCGAAGACGGATGGAACCTCGGCACTGGCGCTGACGCCGGCAGGTATTGCGCGGCCTTCGCGCGAGCAGGCGGAAGAGGCGGTGCGTACGTTGCTGTCCTGGGCGGGGGACGATCCTTCGCGCGAGGGCTTGCTCGATACCCCCCAGCGCGTTGCCAAGGCATTCGAGGAGTGGTTCGGCGGCTACGCCGAAGACCCTGAGGAGTATCTCAAGCGCACCTTCGAGGAAGTCGAAGGCTATGACGAGATGATCACGCTGCGCGACATCCGCTTCGAGTCGCATTGCGAGCATCATCTCGCGCCCATCATCGGCAAGGCACATGTCGCCTATCTGCCGACCAACAAGGTCGTCGGCATCTCGAAGCTCGCCCGTGTCGTCGAGACCTACGCGCGCCGCCTTCAGGTGCAGGAGAAGATGACGGCGCAGATCGCCAACTCGATCCAGAACGTGCTCCAGCCGAAAGGCGTCGCGGTCGTGATAGAGGCGGCGCATCAGTGCATGACGACGCGCGGCGTGCACAAGCCGGGCGTCAGCATGGTCACCTCCACGATGCTGGGCGAATTCCGCCGCAATCCGCTGACCCGGCGCGAATTCCTCTCGATCATCGGCAACCCAAGCAGCCATTTCGAAGGCTGACGCTGGCGCGGCACGGTTCTGCATGGCTAATCTCCGGCCATGACCGCACCGCGCTTTTCGTCGCTCGAAATGCTCTCGAAGCTGGTCAGCTTCGACACCACCAGCCGCAACTCGAATCTGGAGCTGATCCGCTTCGTGCAGGACTATCTGCACGCCTACGGCATCGCGTCCGAACTGGTGCACGACGAGACCGGCAAGAAGGCCAATCTCTGGGCGACCATCGGCCCGGAGGGCGATGGCGGCATCGTCCTCTCCGGCCACACCGACGTCGTGCCGGTCGATGGCCAGGCATGGACCAGCGATCCCTGGACGGTTACGGCCAAGGGCGATGCCAAGCTGTACGGCCGCGGCACCTGCGACATGAAGGCGTTCTCCGCGGTGGCGCTCGCGATGCTGCCGGAATTCCTGAAGGCCGGCCTCAGGAAGCCGGTGCACCTTGCGCTCTCCTACGACGAGGAGGTCGGCTGCATCGGCGTGCATGGCCTGGTCGACCGTATCAGGCAGATCGGCGTGAGGCCCCGCCTCGCAGTGATCGGCGAGCCGACGATGATGCGCGTCGTCGATGCGCACAAGGCGATCCGCAGCTACTGGGTCACCGTCACCGGCCACGAGCAGCATTCGTCCAACGTCCACAAGGGCGTGTCGGCGGTCATGGTTGCCGCCGAGCTGATCGGCAAGATCGCCGAAATCGCGGCCGAGCTGCGGGCCGAGGGCGATCCGAGCGGACGCTTCGACCCGCCCTACTCCACCTGCATCGCCAACGTCATCAGCGGCGGCACGGCGCAGAACATCCTCGCCCGTGAATGCCGCTTCTCCTACGAGGTGCGCAGCCTGCCAGGCGTCGACGGCGACGCAATCGCGCAGCGTTTCACCGACTATGCGCTCGACGTCGTCCGGCCGCGCATCCAGGCGATCGCCCCGTCCGCCGACATCCAGATCGTCCGCCGCGCCATGTCGCCCCCGCTCTTCGCAGCGCCGGGCGAAGACGCCGAGAATTTCGTGATGACGCTGGCTGAGCGCAACGCCTGTGAGGCTGTCTCCTATGCCACCGAGGCCGGCATCTTCCAGGAGGCCGGCATACCGGCCCTCGTCTGCGGCCCCGGCGACATCGCCCAGGCGCACCAGCCGGACGAGTTCATCGAGGAAGGCCAGCTTCCTGCCTGCGAAGCCTTCCTGCGGCGCCTGATCGGCCGGCTTTCTGCCTAACGCCTATACTTTCAGGCACGCCTGCACGCCACGCGTGCCTGAAAGAGCCGCGTCCGTAGCGTCAAGCCGTGAAGCTCGGACGCTCCTTCACGCGGTTGACGATCGCGGTCAGGTTCTTGTTCGCCGGATCCAACTTCTGGCCGACCATATCCATGAAGCCGAAAAAGACGCCGGCCATGATGTCGGCGAGGCTGAAGCGGTCGCCGCAGAACCAGGTCTTGCCTTCGACCATCTTGTCGAGCCACGCGAGACGGTCCTTGGCCTGGTTCTTCAGGTGCGGCGCCGCCTCGGGATACACGGGGATGCGCCCCGTGAAGAGCTGCTGGCCCTCGGCCCAGCGGAAGCCCGTCAGGCCCGGCACGATGATGTTCTCGTCCATGCGGCGGACCCACATGCGGGTCTCGGCGCGCTCCTCCGGAGTCGCCCCGATGAGCGCCGGCTTGGGGTTCTTTTCTTCCAGATACTCGCAGATCACGGTGACTTCGGAGATGAAGGCGCCGTTGTCGAGTTCGAGCGCCGGCGTCTGGCCGGCCGGGTTGCGGCTGAGATGGGCAGCCTGGCGGTTCTCGCCCTTCATGAGGTCGACGTCGACCATGTCGAGCTTGATGCCCTTCTCGGCGGCGAAGACCCGCACCAATTGCGGGTTCGGTCCGATCGAATTGTAGAACTTCATGCTTGTCCTCCCGGGATCGCTTTTGCGCGGCGGGAGACTGGCGTTTCGCGCCCCACTCCGCAAGACTGGGAACATGGCCGTTACCGTCCCCGTGAACCGCGACTACGACCCTGCCTTCGGCGCCGACGTGCGCCTCTCGCCGCTGGTGCGGCGGGTCCTGGCGCGCAACCCGTCGCCGTTCACCTTCCACGGCACCGGCACCTATATCGTCGGACGGGACAAGCTGGCCGTGATCGATCCGGGGCCGGAGGACGAGGCGCATCTCAACGCCATCATGGCCGCGGTCGGCGGCGCCGAGGTCACGCATATCCTCGTCACCCATACCCACAGCGACCACTCCCCCCTCGCCCGCCAGCTCAAGGGCCGCACCGGCGCCAAGACCTATGGCTTCGGTCCGCACGGCGCACGGCGTCATGCGGACGGCGTGCAGATGGAGGAAGCCGGCGACATCGCCTTCAAGCCCGACGCGACGGTGCGCGACGGCGACCTCATCACCGGCGACGGCTGGACCTTCGAGTGCGTCTTCACGCCCGGCCACACCTCGAACCACATGTGTTTCGCGTTGAAGGACGAGAAGGCCTTCTTCCCCGGCGACCACGTCATGGGCTGGTCGACCACCGTCGTCGGCCCGCCGGACGGCGATATGCGCGCCTATATGCGGAGCCTCGAAAAGCTGACCCGCCGCGACGACGTCGTCTACTACCCGACGCACGGCGCGCCCATCGGCGGCCCGCATGACCGGCTCGCCCGCAACCCGCAGGACTATGTCCGCACGCTGACCGAGCACCGCCGCGATCGCGAAGCGCAGATTCTCGACGCCATCGGCAATGGCCTGCATGAGATTCCCGCGATGGTCGCGCACATGTATGTCGACGTCGACAAGCGCCTGCATCCTGCCGCTGCCATGAGCGTCTTCGCCCATCTCGTTGCGATGACCGAAGACCGCCGCGTCGTCACCGAAGGCGCGCCACGGCCCAACGGCATATATCGATTGCCTAATCAGAACTGAGGAGACGACATGAAAATCTCACTGGAGGGCCGTACCGCGCTGGTGACCGGCGGCAGCCGCGGCATCGGCCGCGCCATTGCGCTGTCCCTGGCCGAGGCCGGCGCCGACGTCGCTGTGAACTATCGCCGCGAGGCCGCCGACGCCGAAGAGGTCGTCGGCGCCATCAAGGCGATGGGCCGCAAGGCGAAGGCCTATGCCGCATCCGTCGACGACGACGCAGCCTGCGAGCAGCTCATCAACGACACGGTTGCCGATTTCGGCTCACTTTCCATCCTCGTCAACAATGCCGGCATTGCGAGCCGCGGACAGTCCGTCGCCGACACCGACCCGGCCGAACTCCGCCGCGTCGTGAATGTGCACGCGATCGCGCCCTTCGTGCTGTCGCGCCTCGCCATCCCCCATCTGCGCAAGGCCGGCCGCGGCGACATCATCATGATCTCGTCGGTCGCGACGCTGATGATGTCGGGCAACGGCGTGCCCTACAACATGGGGAAGGCCGGCATGGAAGCCCTGGCCCGCACGATCGCGAAGGAAGAGCGCAAATACGGCATCCGCTGCAACATCGTAGCGCCCAGCCTGACGGTCACCGAGATGGGCAAGCGCCTGTCGAAGGCGACGCGCGGCGTGAAGGACATCCACGAACTCGACGCCTCCTCGCCCTTCGGCCGCGTCAGCGAGCCGGACGACGTGGCGGCTGCGGTGGTCTGGCTTGTGTCCGACGCCAATCCGTATGCCAATGGGCAGAAGATCAACATCGACGGCGGGAATTTCTAAGATGAGCGAACGCGTCACCATTCAGATCGAAGACGGCGTCGCCGACGTCCGCTTCAACCGTCCCGACAAGATGAATGCGCTGGATTCGGAGCAGTTCGCCGCGATCCTCGCGGCGGGCGAGCGGCTGAAGACCGAAAAGGGCGTGCGCTGCGTGGTCCTTTCGGGCGAGGGCAAGGCCTTCTGCGCCGGCCTCGACATGGGCAATTTCGGCAAGATGGCCGACGGCAGCCGCAAGGCCGGCGAAAGCTCGACCGGCGGCGCGCTCGACGACCGCACCCACGGCGAGGCCAACAGCGCGCAATATGCCGCGCTCGTCTGGCGTGACCTGCCGATGCCGGTGATCGCCGCCGTGCACGGAGTCGCCTTCGGCGGCGGCTTCCAGATCATGCTGGGCGCCGACATCCGCTACACCGCGCCCGACACCAAGCTCTCCGTCATGGAGGCCAAATGGGGCCTCGTGCCCGACATGGCCGGCTTCGTGCTGATGCGCCACCTCGCGCGCGAGGACGTCGTCCGCGAGCTGACCTATACGGCGCGCATCTTCAGCGGCGAGGAAGCCTATCACTACGGCTTCGCAACCAGGATCTGCGCCGATCCGCGCGCCGAGGCGTTCAAGACGGCGCGCGAGATCGCGTCGAAGAACCCCGACGCCATGCGGGCCGACAAGCGCATCTTCAAGCTCGCCGCGATGGGTTCGTCGGCCGACGTTCTGAAGGCCGAGTCGATCGAGCAGGTGAAGCTGATCGGCTCGCCCAACCAGGTCGAGGCCGTGATGTCAAACCTCCAGAAGCGCGCCGCGAACTACAAGGACTGATGGCACCCGACGGCACCCAGGCCCGGCGCGCCGCCCTCGAGGCGGCGGAGGCGAAAGGCAACGCGCTCTTCGATGCCATCGAAGCGCGTGGCCTCGTCGTGCCCGGCAAGACCGAGACCGAACTCGACCGCGACATCTTCGAACTCGCGCGCGATTCCTTCGGCGTGACCCAGCACTGGCACAAGCGCATCGTGCGCACGGGCGCCAACACGCTCTGCGTCTTCGCCGACCTGCCGGACGTGCGCGCGATCGAGGCGGACGACACGGTCTATCTCGATCTCGGCCCCGTATTCGGCGAATGGGAAGCCGATCTCGGCCGCACCTATGCACTGGGACCGGACCCCGACAAGAAGCGCCTCGTCGCCGACCTGCCGCGGCTCTTCGATGCCCTTCAGGCGCAGTACCGCGCCACGCCGGACATCACCGGCGCGGCGCTGTACGCGTACGCCCGGCACATCGCCAAGGAAGCGGGCTGGACCTTCGGCGGCCAGATCGCAGGCCACACGGTCGGCGAATTCCCCCATGCGAAGGTCCCCGGCGACCGCAAGCTCCAGCTCATCGCACCGGTCAACACCCGGCCGATGAGCGATCCCGACGGCAACGGCAACACGCGCTTCTGGATCGGCGAAATCCACCTCGTCGACCGCGCCCGCAACTTCGGCGGCTTCTACGAACGCCTGCTTTGACTACATCGCGACCTTGACGGCGAACTGGTAGCGGCGGCCGACCTGGTCGTAGGCGAGCGAGCCGGTGCCGAAAGGCGGCAGCACGTCGAAGAGATTGGTCACGACCATCTGGAAGCGCACCCTGTCTTCGAGCGTGTAGGCCAGCGACAGGTCGAACGCGTCATAGGCGGACAGTCCCTTCTGCTCGCGGCTTTCCGCCGCCGCCTGCCGGTCGAACCGGACCTCGCCCTGGTGCGACCAGATGAGCGCGGCGTCATAGGGGCCGGTGCTGTAGGCGAGCGTCAACTGGTGCTCGTTGGTCGGCCGGCCGGTCTCGCCGCCCTCGATGTTGAGATCCGACCCTGTGCCGCTGACCGAGATCACCAGCCGATCGATATAGGCATAGTCGAGGTGAATGCCGATGTCGCCGAACTCCGCACGGTCCGCCCACAACCCAAGCCGCGCGCCCAGCTCACCGACGCCAAAGCGCCAGTCGAACGCCGCCTGCGCGCCGCGGAATTTGCGGTATCCGGCGTTCAGATAGCTGCCCTGGAACGACACGATATTGAACTGGCTGTCGCGGCTCAGTTGGCCACAAGCGGCGGCCGGATATGCGGGCGCATCATAGCAGGCCTGAAGCAACTGGGTGAGACCGGCGCTCTCGATGGCTTGATGCAGGCGTATGTCCAGCCAGTCGGCCGAGAGCGACGCGTTGCCCAGCCAGCCGTCATACTGCACGACGAATCCCACCGAATCCGAGCGCGCCTGCTCATTTCGAAGATCCGGGTTTCCACTGAACGAGCCTTGCAGCGTGATGACGGGCGCCCGCGCCCGGAATGTCGCGAGGCCGCCAAAGCCGACTTCCGTCGCGGCGGCCTCGCAGTTCGCGCGCCGCCGCTCAGGGCTCGCGCCGCCGCCGATCTGCGCGACGTCGCACGGATCGATCCCCGCATTGAATGCGCTCGAATTCGGCAGATACAGCTCGGTCAGCGAAGGCGCGCGTATCGACGCGGTCGTCGCGGCGCGCAGGGTGATCCAGTCGTCCGGCGCCCATGTCAGTCCGAGCGTCCAGGCATCGTCGCGGCCCGCCAGCGAATGGTCTACGCCGCGCCATGACGCAGTGAGCACCACCTCCTCGGCGAACGGCAGGTCGAAGCCGTTGCCGAGGATCGGTACAGCGACCTCGGCATAAAGCTCGCGCGAGTCGAACGATTTATCCGCGATGTCGAGAAAGGCGACGGAACGCGACAGGCCGTAGCGGGCGGTGTCGTTGGCGGACCGGAAATCGGCCGCTTCGCGACGCCACGCGAACCCTGTCGCGACCTGAAGCGGGCCGCCGGGAAGATCGGCGACCGTACCGTGCAGGTTCAGTTCGGCGACGTATTGCGCGTTCGTGTTCTCGGTCTCGTAGATCGCGGTGACATAATCACGCGCGGCTTCGCTCGCCCTGCCCTCGCCGAAGAGATCGAGCGGCGCGCAGGCATCGAGCGTCGCCTCGCTTGCGCCCAGCGGGTCGCCCAGCGCGCGGCGATAAAATCCGGGCGGCGGTGCCGGCGACGTGGGATCGATGGCCGGTGCTTGATGTACGGGCGCGATGTTGGTGTAGCGAAACACGAAGCGCGCCGCTTCCTGCTGCGCGCCGCCTGCGTTCACGCGGCAGACGATGGCGCCGTCGGCCTCGACCGCGTCGCGCGCCGCATTAAAGGTCGCCTGGCCCAAAGACGGGCTCGCGCTGAACGTCCGCGACCGGCCATAGGTGAAGGAGGCATCCCAGGACCATGATCGCCCGAAGGCCTGGAAATCGCCGTCCGCGCCGAGTACGCCCCGCAGCGTCTTCGTTTCGCTGCGCGAGGGCGTCCCGCCGAGAATGTCCTCGTAGTCGCGGCTGACGAAGAAGACCCGCGTGTCTGGGTCGATCGCGGGACAATCGGAGGCGGCGCCGTCCCACATACCCGGGACACGGCAGCCGCCGAATGCGCCCGGGTTCGAGAAGCTGGCCCAACCGAGACTCGCGGTCACCTGGCCAACCGTCTGGAGATTGAGCGCCTCATCAGCGAGCACCTGCCGCGCCTGGCCCGTCAGAAACGGATTGTCGGTCCGGAAGCCGAGCGCCCCGCTCATTCCGGTGCCGAAGACATTCGCGTTATAGGCCGCCTGGTTGAACGGCTCGACGCCTTCGGCGTCGGCGAAGAAGACCTCGGCGTAGGCCCGCGCGTGGGCCGAGATGTCGTAGTCGCCCGTCGCCGCGATCAGCGTGCGCGTCAGAGACGACGCCAAGGTCGTCAGCGGAACGAGATCGAGGCCGTCGCCGCCGACCGCGTTGAAGCCGCCAAGCGGCTGGTCTGCGGCGATCAGGCCGACGTCCATGTCGCCGATCGTGCCGTCCGGATTGAACAGCAGCGGCACGGCCACGCGAGTTGGCGCAACGCTGCTTCCTGCCGACGGCCTGAAACCTTCCTCGGGGCGCGCGCCGTCCAGTTCGCGCGTGATCAGGGCGGGTAAAGCGACGCCGCCCGGAAAGAACGCGATGTTCGTTCCGTTGAACAGCGCCAAGGTCGGATCTGCGCCGGGATGATCGATCAGGAACTGGCGTCCGGCGGGCGTCAGGTAAGTGGGCGCATCGCCTGTCCGGAAAATCGCGCCGCCGCGGGTGATCGAAGGTATGCGGTTGTCGAAGATCAGGATGTTGTCGAAGACGCCGTTCGGCCCGTTCACCGGCGTGAACGGCAACGTATTGCGCGGGTTGGCGGCAAGCGCGAAGCCGCGGCGGAGGAAAGGGCCGGCGGTGTTGCTGAAGCCGTCGCCTTCCTCGTGTTCGACCGCGATCTGAAGGTGGCCGCGGCCCTTGTCGAACGCCGTGCCGTTCAGCGCGCTGACCTGCCAGGAGTCGCCGACGCCGCTTTCATACGTGCCGTAGCGTCCCTGGACTTCGGTGCCTTCGAAGTCGCGCTTCAGCACCACGTTGACGGTGCCGGCGACGGCGTCGGCGCCGTAGCTGGGGGCGCCGCCGACGGAGACGACTTCGACACGGTCGACCAGCGACACCGGCACGACATTCAGATCGACCTGGAGGCCCGGCGCGTTCGGGCCGAAAAGGCTTGCTTGGTTGCCGGCCACGAAGCGGCGCCCGTTCACCAGCGTCAGCGTGCGCTGCGAGCCGAGGTCGAAGAGATTGACGAAGGCGCTGCCGACGCCTTGCGACGTCTGGCCGCCCTTGGGGCTGGCGCCGAAGCCGGTGATAGGAAGCGTGTTCAGCGCGTCCAGAAGGTTGGTGATGCCGCGCCGGTCGATCTCCGCGGCCGTCACTGACGCCGCCGGATAGACCGAATCATACGCCGGCCGCTTCAGGCGGGTGGCGGTGACGATGACGTTCTCCGAACCGGCCTCGGACTCGGCCGACGGCGCCGCCGCCATTGCCGGCATGCCCAGCGCAAGAAGGCTGACCGCGAGTATCGCGCGCACGTATTCCTATCTCCGGATTTCCCGCGCGCTTCCCCGCGCGGCTACAGCGAGAGGTTGATCAAAGGCGAGGTCAGGTCAAATCAATGCATGGGGGCGCGCGACGATGAAGTGCCGTCGTTGCGGCCGGGCAACGTCTTCCCCGCGCGGAAGCATCAGCCGTCGTCGCCGAGATAGGGCGTCAGCGACTTTGCCGCGAAATGCTGGCGCAACGCACGGTTTAACTCCGCGCCGAATAAAATCAGGATGGCGGTGAAGTAGAAGAACACCATCACCGCAGCGATGCCGCCGAGGCCGCCATAGACGGCGTCGTAGCTGGCGAAATTCGCAAGATAGGTGGTGAAGCCGGCGGCCAGCGAGAGCCACAGCAGCGTCGAGATCAGCACGCCGGGGATGACGTCGAACAGGCGACGGCTGCCGCCGGGCAGCCACAGATGCGCCATGCAGAGCGCCACGAAGAGCGCGCCGCCGGCCATCATGTAGCGCGAGATGATGTTGTTCGCGACGAGGCCCGCCGCCTCCTGCGCAAACTCCGGGAAATTGGTCGCGATGACCGTCGAGACGATCGTCAGCCAGCCGATGATGACCGCAAGCGCGACGACGGCGGCGACGACGAGCAGGCTCTCGAGCCGCCGGATCACGATGTGCTTGGTCTCCTCGGCGTCATAGGCGCGGTTGAGGCCGGTGCGCAGCGACTCCACCCCGTTCGACGACGACCACAGCGCGACGACAGCGCCCAGGGTCAGGAGCTGCGGACTGCGCACGCTCAGCGCCTCGCCGAACGGCCGCGCGATGGCGTTGGATATCTGGTCCGGCAGCGCCCCGAAGGCGATGCGCAGCGCCTCACGCGCCTCGCCCTCGACGTCGAAGAAGGCGGCGAAGGCGATCAGGAAGATCAGGAACGGAAACAGCGCCAGCAGCGTCGAGAAGGCCATCGAGCCGGCGATCTCGATGCCGTCATGCAGCACCAGCCGCTCGGCGGCATTCCAGGCAGGCGAAAATATCGACCAGAGGCGTATGCCCCGGTCCCGCCACTTCTGGGAAAATCGCGGACGCAGGTTGCGCCAGTTCATGCCGCGCAGTTTAGCGGATCACGCAGGTCATTCGAAAGCCGGACGGCGGCTTGCCCTGGGGAAAGCCCGGCGCGCCAGGAACTCCGACACCACCAGCGCCATCAGCGACAACGCTACGGAAAGCAGGGTCAGCCGCAGGGCCGGCCATTCGCCGCCCGGCGTCTGCGTATAGGCATAGATCGCCGACGGGATGGTCTGCGTCTCGCCGGGGATGTTCGAGACGAAGGTGATCGTCGCACCGAACTCGCCTAGGCTCTTGGCGAAGGCAAGGACGGCGCCGGCAACGACGCCGGGCAGCGCCAGCGGCAGCGTGACCCAAAGGAAGGTGCGGATGTGGCCCGCCCCAAGGCTGCGCGCGCTCCGCTCCATGGCGGGATCGACGGCGTCGATCGCGATGCGGACGGCGCGGACGGCGAGCGGAAAGGCCATCACGGCCGAAGCGACGACAGCGCCGGTCCAGCGGAACGCAAGGACGACGCCGAACCAGCTCTCCAGCCAGGCGCCGATGGCGCCGCGCCGTCCGAGCAGCAGCAGCAGCATGTAGCCGGTGACGACCGGCGGCATGACCAGCGGCAGGTGGACGACAGCGTCCACAACGCTCTTGCCCCAGAACCGGGTGCGCGACAGCAGCCACGCCATGGCGATCGCCGGCGGCAGCACGACTATTGTGCACCACACGGCGACGCGAAGACTCAGCGCGGCCGCCTGCCATTCCGCGGGGCTGAGGTCCATCAAGGGGCAGGCTTGCCAAAACCGGCCGTCATGAAGATCGCCGTCGCCGCGGCGCTCTTCAGGAAGGTCAGGGGCTTCTTCATGCGATCCTCTGCGGGTTGCCGCTATGTTCGATGATATATAGCGTAGCGTGGCATCGCGCACGCGGCGCGGCGCACATAATGATGACACAAGCAGGGAGCTGATCGCGTGCGCTTGAACCTTCTCTTGGCTGCGATTTTGTTGGGCGAAACGGCAGCGGCAGCAGACGCGCCGCCGAAGCCGCCCTGCGAGAACTACGAGTGGTCGACGGCGCGGGAACAGGCCGCCTTCGCGGCAACGCCGACAGAAGCAACATCGGGTGCGACGCTCGACGCGCTGCCGGCCGGCACGACGAGGATCGCGCTGAAGCCGCTGAGCGAGGCGGGGCTTCCGACCGCTCCGGAAAAAGCGCCCAAGGACGGCGCGAAGGGCGCGTGGCTGATCCTCCCGATCGCGGCGGCGGGAACCTATCACATCACGCTCGACGGGCGCCTCTGGGTCGACGCGGTGCAGGCGGGCCAAACGACGGCGCCGAAGGCGCATGGCGGCGATCCAAGCTGCAAGCTGTTCCACAAATCGCTGCGTTTCGACTTGCAAGCGGGGCCGCTGACCCTGCAATTCTCCGGAGAGGGCGCCGACAGCGTCACCTTCACGATCCTGCCGGCCGCCGAGTAACGCGCCCGGCCACGAGCCGGAGCGTCCATGCCGAACAAGGTCGTCATTCCCTCCGCCGGTCTCGCCGGGCTCGGGCGATTCCTGAGTTCCGGCATCGAGGCCGTGCTGCCTTCGGCCTTCCCCTCGCTGGAGGCGATGTCGGCGCAGCATGGCGACGTGACCGCCGCGATCGTTATGGGCGGCGAAGGCATCGGCGAGGGCATGCTGAGGGCCTTGCCCAAGCTGAGCTTTATCCAGACCTTCGGCGCCGGTTACGATGGCCTCGACATCGCGAGCCTGCGCCGCCGCGGCATCACCGTCGCCAACTGCCCCAACGTCAACAACGAGGATGTCGCCGACTTTGCCGTCGGATTGCTCGTCGCTCTCGTGCGCGACATTCCCGCCGCGCAGTCACGGCTGCTGAACGGCGAGTGGACGCCGACCAGTCGCGGCGGGCTCAGGCCGTCGCTGCGGCAACTCAAGGCCGGAATCGTCGGGATGGGCGCGATCGGCAAGTCGATCGCCGCACGCCTGCCGGGCTTCGGCATGAAGATCGCCTGGTGGGGCCCGAACGCGAAGCCCGAGATCGCCTATCCCCGCGCCGAATCCGTGCTCGCCCTCGCCAGAGACTGCGACGTGCTCATCATGGCCGGGCGCGCCGACGCGAGCAGCCGCAAGCTGATTTCGGCTGAGGTGATCGAGGCGATCGGGCCGAAGGGCTTTCTCGTGAACATCTCCCGTGGCTTCACCGTCGACGAAGAGGCGCTGATCGCCGCGCTCAAGGACGGACGCATCGGCGGCGCGGCGCTTGATGTCTTCGAGGAGGAACCGACGCCGGTGGCGCGCTGGAGGGACGTCCCGAACGTCGTGCTGACGCCGCATATCGGCGGGGCCGGCATGGGCGCGGTGCAGGCGCAGACCCGGCTCGTGCTCGAAAATCTTGCCTTGCACTTCGCCGGCAAGCCGGTGAAGACGCCGGTGGACGCCTGACGGCGACGGCAACACCACCAGCAGAATGACGATACGCATGGATCACGCGGAAACGCCGCCGCGCGCTTATGAACTCGACGCGTCGATGCCGATCGAAGATCGCGGCGGCGGAGCCTGGGCGTCCGTGGCGGGGCGGGCCTATGGCAATCGCGTCGGACCTTACGGCGGCTGGATCGCGGCCCTGTTGATGCGCGCGCTCCTCGAGCAGAAGCCCGAAGGCGAACCGCTGAGCCTGACCGTGACCTATCTCGGCGGCTGCAAGGACGGCGCGCTGACGGGCACGACACGTCTGCTGCGCCGCAGCCGCACGAACGAGCACTGGACTGCCGAGTTCAGCGACACCGAAGCGCCGGTCGCCCATGCCGTCGCCACCTTCGGCCTTCGCCGGCCGACGATCCCACTGGGTGACATGGCGCCGGCCGCGCCGGCACCCGAGCCCGAGATGGCGCCGGCACAGCCAAAGTTTCCAGGCTCGCCGGGGTTCCTCGACCGTTTCGAACGTCGCGTTTTCGAAGGTAACTTCGTCGGCGTCGAACGTGCGGGTCATACGCGCAGCCGTGCCTGGGTGCGCGACGCCGACCAGCGGCCGCTCGACTATGTTTCGCTGGCGAGCCACGCCGATTCGCCCATGCCGCGGGTGTTCCTGGCGACGGGTGCGCCGGGCCAGACCGCGACAATGAGCATGAGCGTCTATTTCCACGCGACGGCGGAAGCCTTCGCGGAAGTCGGCGGCGACTACGTGCTCGTTGAAGCGGAATGCCGCCACGGGCATGACGGGTTCCACGATCAGACGGCGCGGATCTGGACGCGGTCGGGTAAGCTGCTCGCCACGACCGAGCAGGTCGTCTGGTACAACGCCAAATCTTTGGAATAGCGCATGAGCGAAGACAGCTGGCGCCGCGGACCTGTCGCCAGTGCGCTCGGGCGCGCCTACGTTTACGATGGCGCTGCAACCCGCGCGTATGACGGCGGCGAAGATTCCGGCTGAGCCATGTGGGGTCCGGCGGACGCCATCCTGGATCAGCTCCGCGGCGTTTGGGCGATACGGCGTTCGATCAGCAACGGCGCCTCGCTCGCCGGGACGGCCGTCTTTCAACCGTCCGGTGGCGACGAACTACGCTATGACGAGCGCGGCGAACTGACGCTCGCCGAAGGACAGCGTTTCGCAGCGACGCGGAGCTATCTGTTCCGCCGGTCAGCTATCGGCTTCGACGTCTATTTCACGGAGGAGCCCGGCAAGCTCTTTCACGTCATCGCGCTCACCTGTCGCGACGGCGTGTGGATCGGCGGCGGCGCGCATCCCTGCCGCGACGATCTTTACCGCACCCGATACGCCTTCCGGCCCGACGACAGCTTCGTCATCGCGCACACCGTGCGCGGGCCGCGGCATCACTACGACATGGAGACGGTGTACCGGCGTCAGGCGTGACCCATCACGCGCTTCGGCAGATAGGGCGCTTCCATCGCCCTGATGTCGTCCTCGCCGAGCCGGACGTCCAGCGCGGCAATGGCGTCCTGGAGATGGCTCATCTTCGACGCGCCGATGATCGGCGCCGTGATGACCGGCTTCGAGAGCATCCAGGCGAGCGCGACCTGCGCGTTCGGCTTGCCGAGCTTCTGCGCGACCTGCGTCACCGCCTCGACGACGGCGAAGTCCTGCGGCCGGTAGTAGAGCATGTGACCGAACTCGTCCGTCGCGGCGCGCGAGGTTTCCGCATTCGCCTTCTGATCCTTGTCACGATCGCTGGCCTTGCGATTGCCGGCCAGGAAGCCGCGGGCGAGCGGGCTCCACGGAATGACGCCAATCCCCTCGGACACACAGAGCGGCAGCATCTCACGCTCCTCCTCGCGGTAGAGGAGGTTATAATGCGGCTGCATCGAGACAAACGGCGCGAGCCGGCGCTCCCGCTGAAGGCCGAGTGCCTTCATCATCTGCCAGGCGAACATTGACGACGCGCCGATATAGCGCGCCTTACCGGACTTCACGACGTCGCTCAGCGCTTCGATCGTTTCCTCGATCGGCGTGTCATAATCCCAGCGGTGGATCTGGTAGAGGTCGACATAATCCGTACCGAGGCGGCGCAGCGACCCGTCGATCGCGTCCATGATGTGACCGCGCGAGAGGCCGCGATCGTTCTGGCCTTTGCCCATGGGGTTGAAGACCTTGGTCGCGATCACGACCTGATCGCGCTTCGCATAGGTCTTGAGCGCGCGTCCGGTGACCTCTTCGCTGGCGCCGATGGAATACATGTCGGCCGTGTCGAAGAAGGTGATCCCCGCGTCGACGGCGGCCCGGAAGAAGGGCTGGGAGGTTTCCTCATCAAGCACCCATTCGCGCCACTTCGAACTGCCATAGGTCATGCAGCCGAGGCAGATGCGCGAGACCTTGAGCCCGGTCGCGCCGAGGCGGACATATTGCATAGCGGCACCTCCGATAAGGACGCCGCAGCCTAGCGCGAATGGCCGCCGCGCACGAACGGCTTCACGGGAAGCTGATGAGACGCCCGAGCAGTGCGGCAAGCAGCGTGGCGTGGAACACGAAGATCAGCCGCGTGATGTAACGAAAGCCCATTTTGCGCGTCTTGTGGCGGAACGCATGCTGCGCGACGAGTCCGCCGGCGATTCCGAAGAACGCGTCGGCGAGGTGCATCGAGATCTCGCGCACGCGCGAACGGCCGGCGCGCGCGTAGTTCTTGTCGAACCAGTACAGCAACGCCGACGCCGCGCCCATGATCAGGTAGAGGCTTCCGAACCAGGGCGGCGCGCGCCCGAGCAGCACGACCAGGAACGCGCTGATGAGTATCCAGGGTGCCGCCAGAAGCCGCGAGAGATCCAACGGCGTAAGCCGGGGCGGCGGCTCGCGCACGACCACATGCAGTTTCGGCGGCGGCGCGCCGCGAATCTCCACGTCCCGCGCCGCCGGCCGGCCGTTGCGTCCCGCGACGACGACGAAGCTCAGTTCGTCTCCGATCGACGGGCGCACATAGCCGGTGCGGAGAGCCTTGACGTGCACGAACACGTCCTCTGCACCGGGAACTGCCGCAAAGCCAAAGCCGCGCGCGTCGTCCCAGGTGACCAGCCGCCCTTCCCGCCGATTGCCGTTTTCCTCCATCGCGCAGCGTGGATAGACGACCACGAGTCCGCCGTCGACCGTGCCGACGTCACATGAGCGAAATCCGAAGGGTCAGGCAGCCCGGATTTCGTACGGCTTCTGCGCCACCGGCAGGCGAACGCGTACGGTCGTGCCGACGGATGGCGTGCTCTCGATCGCGATGGAACCGCGCATCTCACGTACGAGGCCCTTCACGATGGAGAGGCCGAGGCCAATGCCGCCGACGTTGCGCGACATGACGTCGGCAATCTGGAAGAAGGGCTGTCCCAGTTTCGCGACCTTGTCGGCCGGAATGCCGATCCCGTTATCGCTGACGAACAATTCGACCATGCCGGATTTCGGCGACGCCCAGCCGACCGAGATACGCCCTCCGGCGTCGGTGAATTTGAGGGCGTTGGCGACGAGATTGATCAGGATCTGGCGCAGCGCCGTCTGGTCTGCCGTCGCTGTGGCAACGGGACCGTCGACCGCAGACAGGCTGACCCGGCGACTGTCCGCCTCCGGCGCCAGCATGCGGACGACGTCGTGGGCGACGCCGCCGACATCCACCGGTTCGAGCACGACTTGGTGCTGCTTCGCCTCCAGCTTCGCTACCGAAAGCACGTCGTTGATCACCTGAAGCAGATGCCGGCCGCTCGTGACGATGTCGGAGGAATACTCGCGATAGCGCTCATCCGAATGCGCGCCGTAGATCTGCGAAGACATGAGTTCGCCGAATCCGATGATCGCGTTGAGCGGCGTGCGGAGTTCGTGGCTCATGTTGGCGATGAACGCGCTCTTCGCCTGGTTCGCCTCGGCGGCAGCGCGCGCTTCGACCATCGCGCTGAGCATGCGCACGATGAGGCGCCGCCAGCGTACGGCGAGAAGGCCGAGGGCGCCGATCATGCCGGCCAGCAGGAGAAGCGCCGGCGGCAGATACTCGCCCATCAGCGTCTCGAACTTCTCGTCCGGGAGCCAGATGACATAGCCTACCGGTTTGCCGTCGACACCCAGCAGCGATTGCGAGAGTTGCCCCTCCGTGGCGTCAGGCGTCGCGGCGAAATGGAAGCCGGAGAGCCCGAAGTCGATGGCCAGGCGGTCGACGATCAATTCGCTGGCGTCGAGCATGGCAACCAGGCGGCTCCGGGACGCGCCCGGCGGCGCGTGGCCGCTCGTCGGCACGATGACGGCCGCCGAGGCCGAATATATGCGGCCGTCCAACGGCACGAAGGCGGAGATGGTCTCGGTGCCGTCATGCGGCGCGGCACGGGTCGCCGCATCGGCGAGCGCCTGGACCTGCGGCAAAGGCGGCGCGGGGAGCCCATCCTTGTGCCATTCGTACTGAACGGCGCCCGCCGCGTTCACCACCCAAAGATGGGTCGCCGATTGTGTCTCGCCGAAATAGGGGCCCAGATTTTCACGCGCCCAGACCGGATCGAACGGCGCCTGGGCGCGCTGATAAAGATCATCCCACCACGCGTAATAAGCGACGAAGCGGTGAAGGGGCTCCTGCACGCGCGTCGCCGCGGCGGCGACCATGCTGCGCTCCGCCGCAGCTTCCCTGGTGTCCAGCGCGATGGCTGAGCGCCAGACGAGCCAACCGTTGGTCGCCGCTGCCAGCAGGAGCAGCATGGCCACGGGCACGAGCACCTGACCAAGCAGGCGCCGTTGCTCTCTTGGCCGGGGGTTTGCTGCCAGCGACATGGGTTCCGCGAACGTTCGGGCAGACTGTACCGTGGGCCGCCTAAAGCATCGCGAACGTGGATTACTGAGCCGGTAACCATCGCGAGGCGACGACGGTGTGCACTGCACAACCGCGATATCGGAAAATTGGCGGCGCCGCTGGCATCCCGGCCCCAGCACGCTAAGGTCTGGCCATCGCAATCGACGACAAAGAGGAAAACGACCAATGGACTTCAGCATTCCGCAGAGCGTGAAGGACCTGCTCACCCGCATCGACGCCTTCATCGAAGCCGAGATCAAGCCGCTCCAGGCGCAGGACGACAATGACCGCTTTTTCGACCATCGCCGCGAGCATTCGCGCACGAACTGGGACAAGGACGGCCTGCCCCGCGAGGAGTGGGAGGACCTGCTGAAGAAGATGCGCAAGAAGGCCGACGATGCCGGCTTCCTGCGCCTCGCATTGCCCAAGGAATTCGGCGGGCAGGACATCGGCAATCTCGCGATGGCGATCATCCGCGAGCATCTGGCGACCAAGGGTCTCGGCCTCTTCAACGACCTCCAGAACGAAACCTCGGTCGTCGGCAACTTCCCGCAGATTCTGATGTTCCGCGATTTCGGCCGGCCGGGTCAGCGCGAGGAATGGATCGAAGGGTCGCTGAACGGCACGCGCCGCGCGGCGTTCGGCCTCACCGAGCCCCAGCACGGCTCGGACGCGACGTGGATGGAAACGGTCGCCAAGAAGGACGGCGATGGCTGGATCATCAACGGCGCCAAGATGTGGAATACGGGCGTCCATACCGCGACGCACGACATGGTGTTCTGCCGCACCTCGGGCAAGGCCGGCGACGCCAAGGGCATCTCGTGCTTCCTGGTGCCGATGGACGATCCGGGCGTGAAGGTCGAGTTCTACTACTGGACCTTCAACATGCCGACCGACCATGCGCATGTGACGTTCAAGAATGTCCGCGTGCCGGACAGCGCGCTGTTCGGTCCGCTGGATGACGGCCTGCGTCTCGCGCGTCATTTCGTGCACGAGAACCGCATCCGCCAAGCGGCATCGTCGCTGGGTGCCGGCGTCTACTGCCTTAACGAGTCGATCGACTACTCGAATGTGAGGAAGCCGTTCGGCAAGAAGCTGTCGCAGAACCAGGGCATCCAGTTCCCGACCGTCGAGCTGATGACGCAGGCCGAGATGCTGCGCCTGCTGATCCAGAAGACGGCCTGGGAGATGGACCAGATGACCGGTCCCGAGATCCAGGAGAAGATCTCGGACAAGGTCTCGATGTGCAATTACTGGGGCAACCGCTTCTGCTGCGAGGCGGCGGACTGGGCGATGCAGGTGCATGGCGGCATGGGCTATTCGCGCCACAAGCCGTTCGAGCACATCTATCGCCACCACCGCCGCTACCGCATCACGGAAGGTTCCGAGCAGATCCAGATGCGCAATGTCGCCGGCCACATGTTCGGCTTCCTGGGCAGCAACCGGAAGAAGGATTAGGCTCCGGGGGTTCGCAGGCGAAACGGGCGGCCGATGGCCGCCCGTTTTTCGTTGGTGCAGCTTCTGCGCAGAGCTAGACAGACTCGGATGAGCAGCTTCTCCGCCGCGGCCTGGGCACGCAATCAAGCACGCTACGAGACCATCCGCGCCATGCCGTTCAACGCCGAGCTGGCGGCCGGGATTCTGACCCGCGACCGGTTTCAGCACTACATCGTTCAGGACGCGCATTATCTGGTGGGCTTCGGGCGTGCGCTCGCGATTGCGGCAGCCAAGGCGCCACACCCCGACCGCGTGGTGCAGTTCGCCCGCGCCGCCGAAGCCGCGATCGTGGTGGAGCGGTCGCTGCACGCTGGGTTCATGCGTGACTTCGGCATCGCCGCCGACACGTTCGCGGCGACGGAGATCACGCCGGCCTGCCAGCATTATGTCAGCTATCTGATCGCCACGAGCTATGGCGAGGATCACGCCGTGGGGCTCGCGGCTCTGCTGCCCTGCTTCTGGATCTATGCCGAGATCGGCCGTGACATCTACGCGCGGGCGGCAAAGCCAAATCCCTATCAGGCGTGGATCGATACCTATGCCGGCGACGATTTCCATGAAGCCGTCGCGCGCATGATGGAAGCGACCGACGAGGCCGCCGCAACAGCGTCACCGATGACGGTCGGACGTATGCACGAGGCGTTCACGAGCGCGACGCGGCTCGAATATCTCTTCTGGCAATCGGCGTATGATCTGGCGCGCTGGCGACTCTAGCTCACTAAATCCTGGCGGATCGTCGTGCGCGCGGCCCAGAAGAAGGCGGCGGTGAGGAATCCCAGGAGGCCGAACGTCAGAAGCGACCAGCGATAGCCATCGGCCAAGGTCCAACCGGCGAGTGAAGCGAGATGGCCGGCGAGAAGGCCGACCAGCAGCGGGCCGAGCCCAAGTCCGATCAGATTGACGATGAAGAGCAGGACTGCTGCTGCGGTGGCCCGGGTACGCGGATGCACCAGGCCTTGGACATTGCCATAGACCGGGCCGTACCAGATCTGGCTCAGCAAGGTCGGAACCGTGAACAGCGCGAGCGCAAGCCAGTAGCTCGGTGCAAAGAGCGCGGCGGCATAGGCCGGGATCGAGATGAGGCCGGCGACGGCGGGCAGCGTCATCTGACCCCGGACATCGCGCTTGCCGAAATAGTCGGACAGCGCGCCGCCGATCCAGACGCCGGCTATGCCCGCGATGCCGGCTGTGATGCCGGCGCTGAGCGCATAAAAGGTCAGCGGTTGCATACCCCACTCCGCTGCGATCGTCGCGAGCTCGTCGCCATGGGCATTCTTGAAGAAGAGCGCGCTGAACGCGGTCGCGCCGTAGCCGTTGAAGGCCAGCACGGAGGCGCCGCCCACCAGTAGCCAGAAGGTCCGCTTGCCGCGCAGCTCTGTAATCGCATCACGCAATGAGGGGCCGCTGGTCTGTCGGGCCGTCATGACCGCCTTCAAGCGGCGACGCGGTTCGACAAGCGTGAAAAGTGTGACAAGCGCAAAGACCAGGCCGGGGGCGCCGGCCAGGTAGAAGGCGGCGCGCCAGCCCCACTGGTCCGCAATGAAGCCGCCGCAGATGGTGCCGATGAGCGAACCGATCGGCGTACCGAGATGATAATAGGCGAGCGCCGAAGCGCGCTTTTCCTTTGGCGTGTAGTCGGTGATCAGCGAATGAGCTGGCGGTGTGCAGCCAGCCTCGCCGAAGCC
Organism: Alphaproteobacteria bacterium; assembly: GCA_020852655.1. GTDB lineage: Bacteria > Pseudomonadota > Alphaproteobacteria > Micropepsales > Micropepsaceae > JADZAI01. Next base: position 13,459 of record JADZAI010000074.1, on the reverse strand, counting down.
GACGCCGACGCGCGCCAACAGAAGATGAAGGAAGCTCTGCGCAAAGCCGCAGGCGATCGTGAAAACGCTCCAGATCGCGACGGCGGCCGAAATGATGCCCGGCCGGTTGCCACGCTCCGCATATCGGGCGATCGGAATGCCAAGGAATGTATAGAGGATCGCGAAGCCGAGACCGGTCACCGCGCCGATCTGCCACGGTTCAAGCTGAAGCTCGGCCTGGATCGGCACGGTGAGGATATTGACGATCTGCCGGTCGAGAAAGTTCAGCGTGTAGAGGATCAGCAAAATTGTCAGCGCATAGCGCCGATAGCCCGGCGCCAATGGCTCGATGCCGGTCGAGGGCGGCTCCGCAACGTCCGGTTCGGCGATCGAGCTCAAGACACCATCTCCCGGCGAATCGAATGGCGCGCGAGCCAGAACAGGAAGAAGGCGCTCGCGCCGATCAGGTAGAACGTGATCAGCGACCAGCGCAGGCCGTCATTCGGGCCCAGGCCGCCCCAGTGGGCGAAGACATCGCTGATGGCGCCGATGCCGAGCGGTCCGAGGCCGAGGCCGATCAGATTGATGATGAAGAGCAGAATCGCGGCGGCCGTCGCGCGCGTCTGCGGCCGGACCAGACCCTGGACGCTGGAATAGACCGGTCCGTACCAGAGCGTGTTGAGGATCGCGGGGATGGCGATCAGGAATGCCGCGACGAGGAACGAGTCGACCAGCAGGCCGGACACGTAGAAGGGGATGGCCACCAATGTCGCGATGGCCGGCATGACGACGTTGAACTGGAGATTGTTGACGCCATAGCGGTCGGAAAGAGCGCCGCCCAGCCAGGTCCCGAGCACGCCGGCGGTGCCGCCGATGATGCCGATCGTCACCGGGATGAAGCCCATGGCACCCATGCCGAAAGCCGTCGCCATCGCCCCGGCTTCTTCGGCGTGATTGCGCAGGAAGAACGATACGATGAAAGCGTTCGAGCCATAGCCGATGAAGGCCTTGATCGAGCACGCGAAAGCGAGAAGCCAGAAGGTGCGCTTATAGGCCAGCTCGCGCAGCGCATCGATAAAGGTGACCTGTTCCATCTGCCTGGCTGCGAGATCCGCTTTCAGCCGATTGCGCGGTTCGACCAGCGTCAACGCCGCGAGCAGCGCCACGATCACGCCGGGAGCTCCGGCCACCATGAAGGCCGCGCGCCAGCCCCAAAGATCGGCCACGACGCCGCCGATGATCATGCCCAGCAGCGTCCCGATGGGCGTCCCCAGCGAATAGAAGGCCAGCGCCGACGCGCGTTTCTCGCGCGGTACATAGTCCACGATCAGCGAATGGGCCGGCGGCGTGCAGCCCGCCTCGCCGATGCCGACGCCGATCCGCGCCAGGATCATCTGCGTGTAGGTCTGCGCCATGCCGCACAGGACGGTGAAGCCGCTCCACAACGCGAGGGAGGCCGAAATGATGAGCGGGCGGTTGGCGCGCTCGGCGACGCGGGCGATCGGGATGCCGAGGACCGTGTAGAAGATCGCGAAAGCAATGCCGATCATGAGCCCGAGGGCCGTATCGCTGAGGCCGAGGTCCCGCTTCATCGGCTCGGCGAGCGTGGCCATGATCTGGCGATCGAGAAAATTCAGGGTGTAGATGATCAGAAGGACCGTCAGCGCGTAGCGGCGATAACCGTCCGAAACGGGCGCTGCCGTCGCCGTACCGGCGGCGGTCGTATCTGTCATCGAGCGCTTTCCCTGGGTATGACTTATGCGTCGTTTCAGCGATTGGACGCGATGCAGCCGCGCAATGCAATCGCCAATCCCCCTTGGCAAGCGTCGCGCGCCATGAATGCTGCCTCATCCGGCGAGTCGGACAATCGCCCGAGGGGACTATGAAAGAGCGCGTCACATGGGGCGAGCGGCTTCGCTACAGCTTCGACAAGTCGATGGCCGCAGGCCCGATCTCGCTGATCGGCTGGCTGAGCCTGCTGACGCTGCTGGTGATCGTGGTCGCCACGCTCATATTGGAGCTCACCGGGATCACGAGCGAAGGCACGCCGCCGCTCAGCTTCGCGGAAGGCTTCTGGCAGTCGCTGATGCGGACCATGGATCCCGGCACGATGGCCGGCGATGCCGGATGGGATTTCCGCCTCATCACGCTGCTGATCACCCTTTCCGGCATTTTCATCTTCTCAGCGCTGATCGGTATCCTCAGCGCCGGCATCAACGACCGCCTGTCCGAACTCCGGAAGGGCCGGTCGCGCGTCCTGGAGGAAGGCCACACGATCATCCTCAACTGGTCGCCCTCGATCTTCGACATTGTCTCCGAACTCGCCATAGCGAACTCCAGCGTACGCCATCCGCGCATCGTGGTCATGGCCGGCAAGGACAAGATCGAGATGGAGGATGCGATCGCCGCCAAGAAGCTCGCGCTCGGCCGCACGAAGGTCATCTGCCGCAGCGGCGATCCGACGGATCTCTATGACCTCGCGATCGTCAGCCCGCAGACCTGCAAGTCGATCATCATCCTCTCGCCGGAGATCGCCGATCCCGACTCCGCTGTGGTGAAGACCATCCTCGCGCTGGCGCATGATCCCAAGCGGCGGAAGGAGAAATATCTGATCGCCGCCGAAATCCGCGAGGCGAAGAACGCGCACATGGCCCGCGTCGTCGGCGGCGGCGAAGTGCAGCTCGTGCTGGCCGACGAGCTGATAGCGCGCATCGTCGTGCATTCCAGCCGCCAGTCGGGGCTCAGCGCGGTCTATTCCGAGCTGCTCGATTTCGACGGCTGCGAAATCTACACGAGCAGCCAGCCCGCGCTGGTCGGCAAGACCTTCGGCGACGCCATCGGCTTCGGCAGCACCTGCACGGTGATCGGCATCTGCGACGCGGCGGGCCAGGTCAAGCTCAACCCCCCGATGGACACGCCCATCACGGAAGGCACGCGGGTCATCGTGATCGCGGAAGACGATGCCGCCATCGCCATCGCAGCACCACCGGCCGGCGCGGTCGACGACGGCGTCATTCGTTTTGTCGCCCAACGCCCGCCGCGCCAGGAGCGTACATTGATCCTCGGCTGGAACCGGCGCGGGCCCATGATCGCCAAGGAGCTTTCGCATTACCTCGCGCCGGGTTCGCTGCTGACCATCGCCGCAGACGAGCCCGGCATGGCCGCCCGGGTCGCCGAACTGGAGGTCGACGAAGGCCTCAAGGTTCGGTTCCGGGAATGCGACAGCAGCGACCGCGCCACGATCACGGCGCTGGACGTGCCGTCCTACGACCACGTCATGGTGCTCAGCTACAGCGACACGCTCGCCGCCCAGCCGGCCGACACGCGGACGCTCGTGACCCTGCTCCACCTGCGCCACATCATGGAACAGTCCGGCACGCATGTGAGCGTGGTCAGCGAGATGGCCGACATCCGCAACCGCGAACTCGCCGAGGTCACGCGGGCCGACGACTTCGTGGTCAGCAACAAGCTCGTCAGCCTCATGCTCGCGCAGGCCTCGGAGAACGAATATCTGTCGGCCATCTTCGGCGACCTGCTGGACGAGGAAGGCTCCGAGATCTGCATGCGGCCGGCCGAGGATTATGTCGCGACGGGGACGCCGGTTTCGTTCCACACGGTCGCCGAGGCTGCCCGGCGGCGCGGCGAAACGGCCTTCGGCTATGCCCGGGCGCGGACGAGTTCCGCTCGCGGCAAGGCCAGCGGCGTGGTGGTGAACCCATCCAAGACCGAGAAGATCGTCTATGAACCGGGCGACCGCATCGTGGTGCTGGCGGAAGAGTGAGCCTCCGCTGCCCTAACGGCAGCGGGAAGGGGCTGGTCAGAACGGCGCAGAGGCGGCAAGGAAGATCAGGAACCGCCCTCTGCCGAGCGAAGACAATGACAAACATCCCCGACAACACCCCCATCATCGTGGGGGTCGGCGAAGCCTCCGAACAGATCGGCCAACCGGGCTATGAAGCGCTCTCGCCCGCCGATCTCGCCGGCCGTGCCGCCATCGCGGCACTGAACGATGCGCTGTCGGTTTCGGCCCTCGCCGGCGAGATCGACACGATCGCGGCGATCCGCCAGTTCGAGAACTCGACGCCGCGCGCCGTCGCGCCCTTCGGCCGCTCCAGCAATTTCCCGCGCGCGATCGCCAGGCGCATCGGCGCCCATCCCCGCCGCGCGATCCTCGAGGTCACTGGCGGCCAGGGGCCGCAACACCTGGTGAACGAGTTCGCCGCGGCGATTGCGCGGGGCGACATGGGCATGGCTCTGCTCGTCGGGTCCGAGGCGATCTCGACCATGCGCGACCTGCTCGCCAAGAGCGAAAAGCCCGACTGGTCGGAGGAGATAGACGGCCAGTTGGAAGACCGCGGCTACGGCATGGAAGGCCTCGCCGAGCCGGCGCTCGGCCGGCACGGCGGCGCCGCGCCGATGTTCTACTACGCGCTGTTCGAGAACGCCCGGCGCGGCCATGCGGGCCTCGACCGCGAGGCCTATGCCAAGCGCATGGGTGAGTTGTTCGCGCCGTTCACGAAGGTCGCCGCAGGAAATCCGCACGCCATGTCGCGGGAAGAACGCAGTGCCGACGAACTCGCGACGGTCACCTCCCGCAACCGTCTCGTCGCCGATCCCTACCCGCGCTTCATGGTCTCGCGCGACCAGGCCAACCAGGGCGCGGCGGTGCTGCTGACTTCGGTCGGGCGCGCCAAGGCGCTCGGCATCCCCCAGTCCAAGTGGCTGTTCCTCCATGGCTACGCCGACGTCTATGAGCGCAGCGTGCTCCAGCGCCAGGACCTCGCGAAAGGCCCCGCCTCGGTGCTCGCCGCCAAGCAGGCGCTTGCGAATGCCGGGAAAAGCGCCGCCGACATAGATGTCTTCGACTTCTATAGCTGCTTCCCGATCGCCGTCTTCAACGTCATCGATGGCCTCGGCATCGCGCCGAACGATCCGCGCGGCCTCACGGTGACGGGCGGCCTGCCCTTCTTCGGCGGCGCCGGCAACAACTACTCCATGCACGCCATCGCCCAGATGGCCGCAAAGCTGCGGGCGCGGCCCGGCGCCTTCGGCCTCGTTGCGGCAAATGGCGGGATGCTGTCGAAATATTCGGTCGGCGTGTATTCGACGACGCCCGCCCCGTTCACGGAGCAGAGCAGCAAGAAACTCCAGGCCGAGATCGACGGCTGGGCGGCGCCTGCCCTGACCGACGCGCCTTCGGGAGCGGCCCGGATTGAGACGTACACGATCGACTACGGGAAACCGGACGCGCTCAAGGCGCTCATTGTGGGACAGTTGGAAGGATCCAACACCCGCTTTGTCGCAACGAATGCGCCAGACGACAGCGCTACGGTTAGCAAGATGTTGCGCTCCGAACCCCTCAAGGCGCGCATCACGGTGCGCCCGGGGGACAAAGGGGTGAGCATCTTTACCGTTGATTAACGACGGCATCCGAAACGGCGTGCCGTTTCGGATCAGGTCAACCTCAAGCGCCGGAAAATGCGCGGGAAACCGCCATTTTTCGGCACTTCCTAGCGAAGACGTTAACGAGTCCCGCGCACCCTTGGCATAGGGGTCGCATGCTTCCGATCGAAGCGGCGAGAGGCCCGGCAGCCGGCCGGTCTTACGCCCAGTCGATTTGGAACGGTGCGACGAGTGAACAAGCGCGCGACCATGGCCCTGGATTTCGCGGCGACGGCCTTGCCCGACGCCGCCGCGCCGTCGCGCATCCCGGCCAGCCGCACCGCCCAGGAGCCCGCTGCTGACCGCGTCCGCCCCTGCGAGGCGCGCGACCTAGGGGCCGTCGCCGAGCTGTTCCAGTTGGTCTTCCGCAAGGACGCCAGCGCGCCGCCGCGCGACCTGATCGACCATCTCGATGCCGTCTATTTTCTGCATCCCTGGCACAACGCCGCGACGCCCTCGCTCGTGCTGGAGCGGGCCGATGGCACGCTCGACGGTTTCATCGGCGTCCTGCCGCTCCGGCTGATCTTCCGCGGCAAGCCGATTGTCGCGACCATCGCCGGCGCCCTCATGGTGCGCGATCCCGAGCAACGACCGCTCGCCGCCTCACGCCTCATGCGCGCTCACGTCTCCGGGCCTCAATATGTGTCGCTCGGCGACACGACCAATCATCCCGCCCAGACCATGTGGGAGCGGCTCGGCGGCCATCAGTTGCCGCTGGCCAGCATGGAGTGGCTGAAGATCATCCGCTGGGTGCCGTTTGGCGTCTCGTCCGGCGTGTCGCGCCTGCCGCAGCGGTTCCGCAGCCTCCTGAAGCCGGTTGCCGCCGGCGTGGAGTGGCTAAGCTGGACGCTCGGCCCCAAGCTCGTGCCGAACGCGAACGAGACGATCGGCGAGACCGTCGACGATGCCGCCTATCTCGCAGCCGCCGGTCAAATCTCGCAAAATTTCGACCTCCGGCTCGATCCCGATCCGGAAGCCGGCCTGTGGCTGCTGAGGATGGCGGCTGAGAAGCGCAAGTACGGCGCGCTGCATCGCCGCATCGTGCGCAGCAGGAACGGCCGGCCGGTCGGCACCTATCTCGTTTATTTCCGGCGCGGCATGCCGGCGGAGACGCTTCAGATCGTCTCGCACCCCAAGAGCAGCGAAGCCGTGCTCGCCGATCTCATCGCCTATGCCGCCGCCCAGGGCTGCACCGCCGTCCGCGGGCGCACGCAGGGCCCGATGATCGACGCCTTCTTCCGCGCGGGATGCCTCATGCGCCATCGCAGCGCGACGGTGTTCCGCACCCAGGACGCCGAACTCGCCGCGGCACTCGAGAATGGCCATACCGCGCTCGGCGGACTCTTCGGCGAGACCTGGACCCGGCTCGTCAGCGACGATTTCGGCGCATCGGGAGGAAACGCCTGATGTGCGGCATCGCCGGCTTCCTCGACCTGCCCGGACCCGAACCGCTGAAGCGGCAGACGCTAGCGCGCATGGTCGCCGCCATCGCGCATCGCGGGCCGGACGGACACGGCGCGTTGCTAAAGGGGCGTTGCGGCCTCGCGCACACACGCCTCAGCATCGTCGACCTCGCCGGCGGCGCGCAGCCCATGTCGGACGCGGACGGCAAGATCTGGCTGACGTTCAACGGCGAGATCTTCAACTATGTCGAGCTGCGCAACGAGCTGATCGCGCGCGGCTTCACCTTCCGCACGACCTCGGACACCGAAGTCATCCTCCAACTCTACCGCCACATGGGGCCGGCGCTGCTGGGGCGGCTGAACGGCGACTTCGCCTTCGCGCTGTGGGACGAGACGCAGCAGACGCTGATGCTGGCGCGCGACCGCATGGGCGTGCGGCCGCTGTTCTATGCCGAGCGCGACGGCATGCTCGTCTTCGCCTCGGAACTGCCCGCGCTGCTCCAGGCGCCCGGCCTCGATCCCGAGGTCGATCTCGTCGGCCTCGACCAGCTCTTCACGACCTGGGCGCCGCTGGCCCCACGCACGATCCTGCGCGGCGTGAGCGAGTTGAAGCCCGGCCACCTGCTGATCGCCAAGCCCGGCCATCGCTCCGTCAGGCCCTATTGGACGCTGCGCTTCCCGAAGGCGGGCGAGCACGCGTCTCCCGCGCAGCCCGAGGCGCTGGTGGAACAGCTTCGCGCGCTGCTCGACGACGCGACCCGCATCCGCCTGCGCGCCGACGTTCCGGTCGGTGCCTATCTCAGCGGCGGTCTCGACTCCTCGCTGACGACGGCGCTGGCTGCCGCCCAAAACGGCGCGAATCTCCGTACCTTTTCAATCACCTTCGAGGACGACGAATTCGACGAGAGCCCGTTCCAGAAGGTGATGAGCGCGCGGCTCGGCACGCAGCACACCGCGCTCGCCTGCACGGCGCGCGATATCGCCGCTGCCCTGCCCGACGTCGTCGCGCATGCCGGCCAGCCCTTCCTGCGCACGGCGCCGGTGCCGATGTATCTGCTGGCGCGCGGCGTCCGCGCGGCTGGCCTCAAGGTCGTGCTCACCGGCGAGGGCGCGGACGAGGTCTTCGGCGGCTACGACATCTTCAAGGAGGCAAAGCTCCGCCGCTTCTGCGCGCGCCAGCCGGCCTCGGCACGGCGCCCGCTTTTGCTCCAGCGCCTCTATCCCTATCTGCCGCGCCTCCAAAGCCAGAACCCGCAATTCCTGCGCGCCTTCTTCGCTTCGGAAACCGACAACCTGGCCGACCCGCTCTATTCGCACCTGCCCCGCTTCCGCAGCACGGCCCGCGCGAAGGTTTTCTTCTCCGCCGACGTGAAGCGCGAGCTCGCCGGCTACGACGCACTGGCGGAGCTGCGTGAGAGCCTGCCGACGGAGTTCGCCGACTGGCATCCGCTGTCGCAGGCCCAGTATCTCGAAACGATCCATCTGCTGCCCGGCTATATCCTCTGCTCGCAGGGCGACCGGATGGCGATGGCGCATGCCGTCGAAGGGCGCTTCCCGTTCCTCGACCACCGTGTCGTCGAATTCGCCGCAGGCCTGCCGCCGGAACTCAAGCTCAACGGCCTGCGCGAGAAGCACATCCTGCGCGAAGTCGCGAAGGATCTTCTGCCGCCCTCGATCGGCGACCGCCCGAAGCAGCCCTATCGCGCCCCGGATGCCGGTGTCTTCGTCGGCCCCGACGCGTCGCCCGAGCTCTTCGAGACGAGCCGCGTCGGAAGCGGCGGCCTCTTCGATCCGGTCGCGGTCGGACGGCTCGCTGCGAAGGCGGCGCGCACGCCGTCGCTCGGCTTTTCGGACGTCACGGCCCTTGCCGGCGTGGCAACTACGGAATTGTGGCGCCGCCGCTACCTCGCCGCATCGCAAACTTCCCCCAAGCCAGCGCCGCTGGCCGTCGCAGCCTTGTCCTGAGTGGAGTGCAATATGCCGTCCCCGACTGAAATCACGCTCCGTGCGTTCATCAGCGAGAACTTCATCTATGGCGACGACGCGTCGGCGATCGACGCGCACGCGTCGCTGATCGACGAAGGCCTCATAGACTCGACGGGCGTCCTCGAGCTCGTCAGCTTCCTTGAGGAGAAGTTCGGCCTCCAGATCACCGACGCCGAGATCGTGCCCGAGAATCTCGGCTCCGTCGCCGCGATCGTCGGCTTCGTCGATCGCAAGGCTGCGCGTCCGCTCGAGGCGGCCTAAGCCCATGCGCGTCGAACAGTTCATCCGCGAGAGCGCCCTCCGCGCGCCGCAGAAAGTCGGCCTCACAGCCGGCGGCCGGCACTTCACGTTCGCCGATCTGGATAGGCTGTCCGACAACCTGGCCGGCGCACTGCGCGCCCGCGGCCTGATGCGCGGCGACCGCGTCATCCTGTTCATGGACAATGCCTGGGAGACGGTCGTCGGCATCTTCGGCGTGCTGAAGGCCGGCGGCGTGTTCTGCCCCGTGAACCCGACGACGAAGGCGCAGAAGCTTGCCTTCATCCTCAACAATTCCGAAGCGCGCGCGCTCATCACCCAGGCGCGCGTCTCGGGCGTCGCGGCCGACGCGCTGCACGAGAACGAAAGCGTCGCGTTCACGCTGGTCGCCGGCGGCGCACCGAAGGAGGAGCTGCGCGCGCCGTCGCCGTTCGAGGCCTGCATCGAGACGCCGCCGGAAGTGCCCCTGCCCTTCGCAGGGATCGAGATCGACCTCGCGATGCTGGTCTATACCTCCGGGTCGACCGGCTTCCCGAAGGGCGTGATGATGACGCACCAGAACGTGGTGGCGGCGGCGACGTCGATCACCACCTATCTGGAGAACACTGCGGACGACGTTATCCTGAACGTCCTGCCGGTGTCGTTCGACTACGGTCTCTACCAGGTGCTGATGGCCGCGAAGGTCGGTGCACGCCTGGTGCTGGAGAAATCCTTCGCCTTCCCGCGCGCGATCCTCGACCGCGTGAAGGCCGAGTGCGTCACCGGTCTGCCTCTCGTGCCGACGATGGCATCGCTGGTCCTTCAGATGAAGGACCTCGAACCCGGCGCCTTCCCGCATCTCCGCTACATCTCGAACACTGCCGCCGCGCTGCCGCCGGCGCATATCCAGCGCCTGCGCGATCTCTTCCCGGGCACAAAGTTGTTCTCGATGTACGGCCTCACCGAGTGCAAGCGCTGCACCTATCTGCCGCCGGATCAGCTCGACGTCCGTCCCGGCTCGGTCGGCATTCCGATACCCGGCACCGAGGGCTTCGTCGTCGGCGACGACGGCAAGGAAGTGCCGCGCGGCGAAACGGGCGAACTCGTCATCCGCGGCCCCCACGTGATGAAAGGCTATTGGCGCAACGAGGAAGCGACGGCGCGCGCGCTGCGTCCCGGCCCGTTCGCGTGGGAGAAGATCCTCTACACCGGCGATCTCTTCCGCCGCGACGAGCAAGGCTTCCTATATTTCGTCGGCCGCAAGGACGACATCATCAAGACGCGCGGCGAAAAGGTCAGCCCGAAGGAAGTCGAGAACGTCATCTACACGATCCCCGGCGTCCGCGAGGTCGCGGTGGTCGGCGTGCCCGACGAAGTGCTGGGCTTGGCCCTGAAGGCCGTCGTCGCGATCGATCCGGGCGTCCAGCTCGAAGCGCGCGACATCGTCAGGGCCTGCGCCAGCCAGCTCGAAGACTTCATGGTGCCGAAGCACGTCGAATTCCGTGCGGCGCTGCCCAAGACCGACACCGGCAAGGTGAGCCGCCGCCTCGTCGCGGCCGGCGCCGAAGGAGACGACGCATGAGCCAGGCCGTAAAGCTCGAGCGCCCCGTCCGGCGCGCCCCGAACCTCGCGCGCCTGCAACTCGATGCCGGCGCCGAAGTCGCGCGCGTCGCGGCCAGGCTGAAAGACATCGTCGCAGGCCAGCAAAAGCGCCGCGGCATCGTGCTCGGCCTCTCCGGTGGCATCGACAGTTCGGTCACAGCTGCGCTGGCCGTTGCGGCGCTCGGCGCGTCGCGCGTGCTCGGCGTGCTGATGCCGGAGCGCGACTCCGATCCGGAGAGCTTGCGCCTCGGCCAGTTGCTGGCGGGTGCGCTGGGCATCGAGACGGTGATCGAGGACATCGGACCGTCGCTCGATGCCGCCGGCTGCTATCGCCGCCGCGACGATTTCATCCGCCGTGTGGTGCCCGCGTTCGGCGTCGGCTGGGGCTGCAAGATCGTGCTACCGCAGGATCTCGGCGCGCCGGGCATGGCGGTGTCGTATCTCGTCGTGCAGAACCCGGCCGGCGTGCAGACCCGTCATCGCATGACCGCCGACGTCTATCGCGGCGTGATCGCGGCGGCGAACATGAAGCAGCGCACGCGAAAGCAGATCGAGTATTTTCACGCCGACCGCCTCGGCTATGCCGTCGCAGGCACGCCGAATCTGCTCGAATACGACCAGGGCTTCTTCGTGAAGAACGGCGACGGCGCGGCCGACGTGAAGCCGATCGCGCATCTCTACAAGTCGCAGGTCTATCAGCTCGCGGAGCATTTCGGCCTGCCGGAAGAAATCCGCCGCCGCCCGCCGACGACCGACACCTGGTCGCTGCCGCAGAGCCAGGAGGAGTTCTACTTCTCCGCGCCGTATCAGGTGATGGATCTCTGCCTCTTCGCGCTGAAGAACGGTGTGCCGGCGGAGGAGGTCGCGCCGGAAGCCGGCCTGACGCCGGACGAGGTGCGCGCCGTGTGGGACGATATCCAAGCCAAGCGGAAGGCGACGGCTTATCTCCACGCCGCACCCGTGCTGCTGGGATAGCGTCCGCGACTGCCGCGATCCGGCATCACTTGGCGGGCGCGCTGTCGGGAGCAGTCTGCAACGCGGGCTCGCGTCCTCTCTCGCCCTCTGGCGGCGGCCGGCGAAATCTGGAACCAATTGGCGACAGAACAATACGCCGGAGGAAGCTACGATGACGATCGCAATGGAACGGCCAACCCGCGGGACGGGTCCGGACGTACCGGCGCCCACGCGCGACCTGGAACAGGGCCTCGCAAACATCCGTGAGCACGGCTTCACCATCGTGCCGGATGTGCTGACCGGAGACACGCTCGAACGCACGCGCGAGGCGCTGTATCGCGAGATCGCCTGGGATCAGAAGTCACGCCGCCACGTACCGCATCCATTCGATGCGCAGAAATCGCCCAACGTGCGCGTCTGGAATCTGATCAGCAAGGATCCGCTGTTCGAGGACCTCGCGGTGCATCCGGTCGTGCTCGACTATATCCGCGAAGTCATCGGCTGGCCGGCCCGGATCTCGACGCTCTCGGGCAACATCAATTACCCCGGGGCCCGGGCCTGCGTGCTGCACGCCGATCAGATCTGGGCGCCCGAGCCGTGGCCGTCGCAGGGGCCGCTCGGTATCAATTTCGGCTGGTGCATCGACGACTTCACCAAGGCGAATGGCGGCACGCGGATCGTCCCGAAGAGCCACAGGATGAACCGCTTGCCGCGGGCGGACGACGCCATCCCGGAAATGATCTCGGTCGAGGCGCCCGCCGGCTCGTTGATCGTCTTCGAAAGCCGGCTGTGGCACCAGACCGGCGACAACGTCACCGACGATGTCGTGCGCGCCGCGATCTTCGGCTTCTACCAGAAGCCTTTGTACATGCCGGCCGAGAACTGGTTCATGCAGACCAAGCCCGAAGTCGTCCGCCACGGCTCGGAAGACCTCCTCACCCTGATGGGCTTCCGGGACCCCAGCCTCGGCCACGCCGACTGAGACGCACGCAAGCGCGCGCGTCCAGACCCCATCCTCTCCGTCCCCGAGGATGTCGTATGGCAATGCCTGTACGGGCGCCTCACAGGCGTTCCAGAATGCGGTTCATCTGGTCGATCTCGTCCTGCTGGGACCGGATGATGCGTTCGCAAAGGTTCTGTATTTCGGGGTCCGATATCTGTGCCTCGCGACACATCAAGATCGCGCCCGAATGGTGCGGGATCATCGACACCAGGAACTGCCGGTCGCCGATCGCTGCTTGATGGCGCACCGCGATGAAGCTGCCGACAAGCACCAAACATGACGCGACATAGATGAGCGTGTTCAAGCGGCGATCAGGATACATGTGCCGCATCAGCGCCAACTCCAGAATCGCCATTGGGGCTGCCATGCTCAGCGCCATGTAGAACATATTGAGGTTCAGCCTGAAGTCATTCCAGCCATCGACCATTTCGTACATGACGATGAACATGATGGCCGTTCCTGCCGCCATCATGGTGGCGAACGCGCGATAGTGGCTCTTGGCGTGGTGGGTGTTCGTTGGGTACGGCATGTGACCTCCGGGTCCGCAAGCTTGCCCGGTCAAACAGTGTTCGCGGTGGGAATGTTCCCGAGCCCAAAGACAAGTTCCTGTTTCACAGATAAATACAGGTCGAATAAGATCTCAGTATATACAGCAAAAATCCTTCTATAAATGCTTCTCAGCGGCCCATTTCTGGCTTTTTGACAAACAAATGCAGCAAAGGACTGCTAGAGCGGATTCATTTTAATCGCGGTCATATCCGGCAGCGCTGAAGTAGTTTGCGCATTCGGTTGGGGTGAAGAGGGGAATGGCGTCGGCGATGGCGTTCCAGAGCGTTTCGACGGTCCGCGCGGC
>JADZAI010000073.1 GCA_020852655.1 Alphaproteobacteria bacterium | reverse complement strand
ATCTCGTCGAGGATCTTCGGAAGCACGTCCGCCGCCGGCACCGGCGCGGAGAACTCGGCCGCCTTGATGCCGCCGGCGCTCGCCAGCACGATGATCATCTGCGGCACCACCTTCCTCGCGGCCTGATCGGCGGCGCTCAGCCCGATGGGAACCGAGAAGCTGCGGCCGTCGCCTGTCCCTGAAAGGCGGCTGTTCAGGTTGAACGCCATGCCCTTGTGGTCAATGAGCAGCATTTCGGGCTTGCGCCCGCCGAGGTCGGACAGCGTGCCGCTTACAGGCGTCCCGTTGGGCACCGATGTCCGGTCGAGCGTCAGATCCGGGGCACCCGCCGACGACCGCGGCAGGTCGCGCAGGAAGTTCGCCACCACGCATTGCGGCTGCTCGATGAGGCGCACGCCGACATCCGGCTCGATCCTGAACTCGCTCTGGAAGGAGTTCAGCAGTTGCATGAAGGGTTGGACATCGGTGCCGAAACCCTCGATCTCGATCGCCTTGTCGGTCGCCGCGAGAGCGGTTGCGTAAAAGCAGTCGCCGCCGGAATAGTCGCGCACCCATGAAATCCGCCGCGCGACGTCATCCAGCGCTTCCGTCGCCGGCGGGGCGGCTGTCGGCTGCAAGGCGGCTTCGGTGACGGCCGGTTCAGGCTGCGGCTGCTGGGTCGGCGCTTGCGGCGTCGCGGGCTGAACCGGAGCCGCCGGGTCGGATGCGGCTGCGGCTGGCGGTTGCGCGGGAGCGGGCTCGGACGCCAGGGGAGCTTCCGCAGGAGGCGGCTCCGCGACGGGCTGCGATTCCGTGGCCGGCGGGGTCGTGGCCGCTGCCGCGGGCGGTTCGACCCGCGCCACGGCTTCTCCGGCATCATCGGCGGGCTGACCGGCAGCGGATTGATCGGTGGTTGTCTCGGTACCGGCAGACGGCTCCGGCGTGAGCACCGTCTCGGTCTGGCCGGGTTGCGCCGACTCGGGCGTGGACGGTTCGAGAACGCCGCTCATATAAAGAGCGGCGCCTCCGAGCACGACGACCAGCGATGCGGCGATCGCCACGATGGCTGCTTTGCCCGTGCGCTGCTTCGGCGGCGGACCGGACGCGGGCGTGCCCTCCCGTTTCTCGTCCAGCCATGCAGGCCGGACATGCGCGACGAAAGGCGGCGCTTCACCGCCAGATGCGGGAGGATCCCCGGATTCCGGCGGCGGCGAGGGCTCGGGCGCAGGTTGGGGAGCGGCATCCGCGACAGGTTCGGGTGTTGGCCACGACGCTGCGGTCGGCACGGGGTCGGCGGCAGGCGGGGGAACTTGCGCCGCCGGATAGGCCGCAGGCGGAACCGTGCGCGGCAGGGCGGTGACATCGACGCCGCGCGCCATCTCCGCGACCGCCGCCATGGACGCCGGCCGGTCCTGCGGCCGGGGCTGCAACATGGCTTCGAGGATCGGTCGTATGCTTTCGTCAATTGCGGAAAGATCCGGCACGACGCGCCGCTTCTCCACGATTTCCACCTGAGTGCCGCCCATGTCGATCGGCTCGGCCAGAAGGGCGGCGGCGATCACCAGCCCGAGGCTGTAGATGTCGGACTGCTCGGTGATCTCGGCCCCGAAGAGACCCAGTTGCTCGGGAGAAACATAATTGTACTTGCCGGCGAACTTGCCGCCGATCAGCGTTTCGCCGCCGACGGTGGCGGAGCGCGCAATGCCGAAATCGATGATCTTGGCGCGCTCCACCCTGCCGCCCGGCAGGATGATGTTGTCGGGCGAAAGATCGCGATGCACGATGCCGGCCTCATGCGCAGCCGCCAGTCCCGAAGCGAGCCGGGCGCAAAGCTTGCGCGCCTGGTCGGCCGACATGGGTCCGCGCTTCATGAGGTCGACCAGTGACTCGCCGTCCACGAACTCCATCGCGAGATACGGCCGGCCGATGCCGGCATCGATGGTGAAGACGTGGTAGCGGACGATGGCGTCGTGGGCGAGATGGTTGAGGATCGACGCTTCCTTGCGGAACAGCGACAGGATGGTCGGGTCGCGGGCGAGTTCCGGCAGCACGATCTTGATCGCGACCGGATCGCCGGTCTGGATGTTGTGGCCGCGATAGACCTCGCCCATGCCGCCGAAGGCGATGCGCTCGTCGAGTTCGTAGATGCCGCTGAGCTGCGTGCCGACCGTGGCTTCGGCGACCTGCGGCAGGATCTGGGTTTTCTCGTCGCTGCTCATGGCCGATCACCGTTGCGGTCGTGACCATTGCCGGCATAGGCGGCGGATTTTCGATATGTCGATGGCATATTGGCGGCATCGAGCATGCGGACGACGATAATGGTGACATTGTCTGTGCCGCCGCGCGCCAGCACCATCTGCAGCAGCGCCTCGCAGGCCTGCTGCGGCGAGCCTCCCGCGACGGCGCTGAGGATCTCGTCGTCGGACACATGCGCCGTCAGCCCGTCCGTACCGAGCACGAAAGTGTCGCCGGGCTGCAGTTCTCCCTGCGCGATGTCGACGTCGATGTCGTCGCTCACGCCCACGGCCCTTGTGATGACGTTTCGCCGGGGCCAGTTGCGCGCCTCGTCTGCCGTGATGACGCCGCGGTCGAGCAGTTCCTGGACCTCCGTGTGGTCACGCGACACCTGCGAGATGGCGTCGTCGCGGACGAGATAGACGCGGCTGTCTCCCGACCAGAGGCAGGCGAAACGTCCGTCGATGGCGAGTAGTGCTGCGACGGTGGAGCCGATGGTCACGCCGCGCTCCTGCGCGACACGCCTGATCTCCGCATGGGCGCGCGCCAGCCGGTCCTCGAAACGGGCGCGCAGGTCAGGCGCCGAGGTGGCGATGCCCATCGTCGCCAGATGCTCCACGATGCTCGCCGAGGCGACCTCGCCGGCATCGTGGCCGCCCATGCCGTCCGCCACGAGCCAGAGTCCGCTTTGCGGCTCGACGAGGAAATTGTCCTCGTTCAACGGGCGGACGCAGCCGGCATGGCTGACGGCGTAGCTGTCGGACTGAAAGGAAAGCTGGCTCACCTTGTCTGCCCTTGCCCGAAATCCCCCGGAACGCAGAATGTCAGTCTGCCACAGACTTCAGCATGAGAGTATAGAAATAAGGGTCGGGCAGGCCGTCTTTCGTGAGCAGGACCGGCCCGCCGTCGGCGCTGCCATTGGTCCACCAGTAGGTGCGGGTCCTCGCGGCCAGCCGGTAGTCCTCCTCGACGATGCCGGTGAGCAGGGCGGCGGTTCCCGTATCGGGACCACCGCGCCAGAGCGTGCCGCCCTTGAAGTTTTCGCGCGCGCTTCCGGAGTTCTGTTCGAGTGCAGGAGCCGGCAGGCCGGCGAGCAGGGCATCGATCTCGACCGCGCCGTCATTGTGCAGCACCGACAGAAGACGGCCTTCGAGCGCGCCGAACCAGTCTCCCTGCGGCGCGAAGGGCGGCGGCGCGATTGTCTCGCTATTTCTGCAGGCATAGAGCGCCATCAAGGGAAAATAACGGCCGACGCCGTCGACGGAGGGCATGATGACGCCCGCGCAGCCGGTGCCGAGGATCGCCGGCCCGATCCAGAAGCGCCAGAGCGGCGCGACGAGATAATGCTGCTCCCAGCTTTTTCCGAGCTCGGCGCGGCTCGCCGCCAGCGCCGATTGCAGCCAGGTTTCCAGCGGGGTCAGGATGTCCTGTGCGATGCCGAAGGAGATGAAATCGCGCTTCTGCGGCAGCTTGCCGAACAGCCCGAAGCCCATCACAGACCGGACGGGCAGGAGAATTCGGAAAGGGCGGGCAGGAAGAACGGGTTCTCGATCGATCCGACCTGGATGGTGTAGGCGACGTCGCGCCCGCCGACGACGAAGCGGGCCCGGATGTTGTCGCCGCTCTTCGTCACGGAGCCGGCGTCGAACAGGCGCATCAGCGCCCATGGCCCGTCGAAATTGACGGAGGACTGCCGCCCCTCGATCGGCGGCTGGAAGCTCAGATTGACCGAGCCGGAAGCCATGCTGCCCGGCCAGTCCACCTGCGAGGGGATGCCGCCGACCTGCTGGCTCTGGACGACCTGCGAGTTGATGTCGAGCAGCGCCATCTGCGCCTCGCCATGCAGGGAGAAGGGCGTGAAGGTGAGCTGAACGGACGGCATCGAGCCGCCCTGCGGGAAGAAGGCGTCGCGGATCTTCGACGCCCGCTGGAACTCCTT
>JADZAI010000072.1 GCA_020852655.1 Alphaproteobacteria bacterium | reverse complement strand
GAGCTCGAGCGGCTTCATGCGCCGGTCTCGAGCCGGCGGGGACTAGCGAGCACCGGAGTCGGAGCCTTTGCTCTCTTCTTGCTCGAGCACGGCGACCAAGCGGGCCAGCTCGTCCTTGACGTTGTCGCCAAAGCCCGTGAACTCCACGCCCATCCCGGGGATGAGCTTCTCCTTGTCCTGCAGGCCGGTGTTCCAGCGGACCACGCCCTCGAGCGCGAAGGGGAGCTCGTGCCCAGGCAAGGTGATGCGAAGACGCACCTGGTCTCCCACGTTCAAGGGGAGCGAGGTGGAGATGAAGATGCCTCCTTGCGAGATGTCGCGAGAGTAGTCGGTGATGAAGCTGCCCACCGTCCGATAGTCGACCTTCACCTCCGCCCTCTTGCGGGAGCCTCTACGGCGATTTTGGCCGGTCATCCTGGGTAGAACCTCGCTCGGTCTGTTCCTGCGCGCAAGAGGCAACGTTGACTCGCGCTTTCGGCGAATGCTACCGCGCCCCCATGGACAAAGTCATCAAGAGCGCCGCGGAGGCCATCTCCGACATCCACGACGGCGCCACGCTGATGTCCGGCGGCTTTGGGCTGTGCGGCAACCCCGAGAACCTGATCACCGCCCTCCACCAAAAGGGCGTGAAGAACCTGACGATCATCTCCAACAACTGCGGCACGACCGAGCTGGGCCTGGGCGTCCTCCTGAAGTCGCGCCAGGTGAAGCGGATGGTCTCGAGCTACGTCGGCGAGAACAAGGAGTTCGAGCGGCAGTTCCTCTCGGGCGAGCTGGAGGTCGAGCTGTGCCCCCAGGGGACCCGAGCCGAGCGCATCCGGGCGGGGGGCGCAGGGATCGGCGGCTTTTACACGCCGACCGGCTTTGGCACCAAGGCCGCCGAGGGTAAGGAGACACGGGAGATCGACGGCAAGTGGTACGTCTTTGAGCGACCGCTCTTGGCCGACTTCGCGATCGTGCGAGCCCACAAGGCCGATCGCTGGGGGAACCTGGTGTTCCGCAAGACCGCCCGGAACTTCTCCCCCCTGAGGTGCATGGCCGCCAAGGTGACCATCGCCGAGGTCGAGGAGATCGTCCCCACCGGCACGCTCGACGGCGACGCGATCCACACCCCCGGCATCTTCGTCCAGCGCATCGTCCAGGGCCGCTTCGAGAAGCGCATCGAGCAGCGGACGCTGCGCAAGGCGGCGGGCGCGGCGGCGTGAGGCGCCAACGGCCGGTGCGACCTGCCGATGCGCGGTTCGCGCCCGGCCATGACGGAAAGAGGTAAGACCATGCCCTGGACACGCGACGAGATGGCGCAGCGCGCCGCGCAGGAACTGAAGGACGGCTACTACGTCAATCTCGGCATCGGCATCCCGACGCTGGTCGCCAATTACGTGCCCGACGGCATGGAGGTGACGCTCCAGTCCGAGAACGGCATGCTCGGCCTCGGCCCCTTCCCGACCGAGAACGAGGTCGACCCCGACCTCATCAACGCCGGCAAGCAGACCATCACCGCGCTGCCCAAGACCTCGTATTTCTCCTCCGCCGACAGCTTCGCCATGATCCGCGGCGGCCACATCGATCTCGCCATCCTGGGCGCGATGGAGGTCGCGGAGAATGGCGACATCGCCAACTGGATGATCCCCGGCAAGATGGTCAAGGGCATGGGCGGCGCGATGGACCTGGTCGCCGGCGTGCGGCGCATCGTCGTCGTCATGGATCACGCCAACAAGGCGGGCGAATCCAAGGTGCTGAAGGCATGCACCCTGCCGCTGACCGGCAAGGCCGTCGTCAACCGCATCATCACCGACCTCTGCGTGATGGACGTGAAGCCCGACGGCACCGGCCTCAAGCTCCTCGAACGCGCCCCCGGCGTCACGCTGGACGAGGTGAGGGCCAGGACGCAGGCGGCGCTCGAAGCCTAGGTCTTCTTCAGCGCCTCCCTGTAGGCTTCGTCCAGCCGCTCATGCGTCGACCAGAAGCCGCGCGGCCGGGCGCCGCTCAGCACGTCGTCCAGCACGCCGGTATGGGTGTCCCACGCCGCCGCGACATCGGCCTGGTCCTTTTCGGCGACCCGTTCGTGCGTGATCGTGAACATCACGTTCTGCCCGCGCGTTTCCAGCTCGAAGGTCACGACCCCGTCGCCCCAGGTATAGGCGAAGGCGTGCGGCGGCTCCCACCGGGTCACCTTGCCCTGGAAGCGATAGCCGATGCTGCCCTTGTGCTTCTCCGGCGTCTCCTTTTCGTGGCTGAGCGCGCCGTGATCGAAGGTCCAGTCCAGCGTCCCGCCGGCCCGCGGCTCGACCGGCCCGCCGGCAAACCATGTCGCGCGCTTCTCGCCGTCCGCGATGTAGGACCAGACGCGCTCGATCGGCCCCGGCAGCAGCCGTTCCAGCCGCACCGTCTTCGGCCCTGCGAGCTTCGCATGCAGCAGCTTCATTTCTTCTTCCTCTCCAGGGCTTTCGGTTCGGGTTTCAGGAGCTCGGCTTCCAGCGCATCCAGCCGCGCGCTCCAGAAATGCCGGTAGAAGGCGAGCCATTCGTCGGCTTCGGCGAGCGCCCGCGGCTCCAGCCGGCAGAAATGCGTCCGCCCCCGCTTCTCGCGCCGCACGAGCCGCGCCTCCTCCAGCATCCGCAGATGCTTCGAGGCGCCCGCCAGCGTCATCGCGAAGGGCGCCGCGAGGTCGCTGATGCTGCGCTCGCCGCCGGCCAGGGTGCGCAGCATGCCGCGCCGCGTCGGGTCAGAGAGCGCGTGGAAGACCTGGTCCAGATGCGCCGATTGAAGCTCAACCATCCAGTATAGTGTGGGCGCCCGCAGCGAATTGTCAACCTATCGGTTGAATGACGTTCGCTCCGGCGCGACATAACGCCTGCGTTACATACAGCCGCTTTGGAGTCCGCGCCGGGGACGTGTATAGGAGCCGGGCAGAATACGAATTCGCCAAGGAGGACGGCAGGTATGACGACGCATAACCACGAGTTCTACATCAACGGCGAGTGGGTGAAGCCGGTCAGCCCGCGGACCTGGGACCTGATCAACCCCGCCAACGAAGAGAAGTGGAACGAGATTTCGCTCGGCTCGTCGGCCGATGTCGACAAGGCCGTCGCCGCCGCGCGCGCCGCCTTCGTTCCGTGGTCGCAGACCCCGGTCGAGAAGCGCCTCGCCATCATGGGCAAGATCGCCGAGATTTATCAGCGCCGCATCGGTGAAGTTGCCGAGACCATCTCCAAGGAGATGGGCGCCCCGATCTGGCTGGCGAAGGCTGCCCAGGCCCCGATCGGCCTTGCCCACATGGTGGAAGCCATCGGCTATCTGAAGGACTTCGAGTGGGAGAAGCAGCAGGGCAAGACCCGCATCGCCTATGAGCCCATCGGCGTCGTCGGCATGATCACGCCCTGGAACTGGCCGATCAACCAGATCTTCTGCAAGGTCGCGCCCGCCCTCGCCGCCGGCTGCACCATGGTGCTGAAGCCGTCGGAATACACCCCGATCAACGCCCTCATCGTCGCCGAGATCATGCATGAGGCCGGCGTGCCGAAGGGCGTGTTCAACCTCGTCAACGGCGACGGCCCCGGCGTCGGTGCCCCGCTCTCGGGTCATCCGGGCGTCGACATGATGTCGTTCACGGGCTCGACCCGCGCCGGCATCCTCGTCGCCAAGGCGGCCGCCGACACCGTCAAGCGCGTCGCGCAGGAACTCGGCGGCAAGGGCCCGAACATCATCCTCGACGATGCCGACCTCGCGAAGGCGGTCGGCGGTTCGGTCCAGACCATGATGATGAACTCGGGCCAGAGCTGCAACGCGCCGAGCCGCATGTTCGTCCCCGAGAAGCTGCACGACCAGGCGGTCGCGATCGCCGCGGACCTCGCCAACAAGACCAAGGTCGGCGATCCCTTCGCGGACGGCACCAATATCGGCCCGGTGGTCAACAAGACCCAGTTCGAGCGCATCCAGGGCCTGATCAAGAAGGGCATCGACGAAGGCGCGACGGTCGCCGCCGGCGGCCTCGGCCGTCCCGAAGGCCTCAACCGCGGCTATTATGTGCGCCCGACCATCTTCGCCAATGCGACGAACGACATGACCATCGCCCGCGAAGAGATTTTCGGGCCGGTCATGACGGTCATCCCCTACAAGACCGAAGCGGATGCGATCGCCATGGCGAACGACACGCCCTACGGCCTGTCGGGCTATGTCCAGGGCACCAATCTGGAGCGCGCCCGCAAGGTCGCCAAGCAGATCCGCGCCGGCGACGTCCGCATCAATCATCCGGGCATGGACACCAAGGCGCCGTTCGGCGGCTACAAGCAGTCGGGCAACGGCCGCGAGTGGGGCGAGTTCGGCTTCCACGAGTTCCTCGAAGTGAAGGCCATGCTCGGCTACGAAGCCGCCTGATCCTTCCCGAGGCAAAGTGTCGGCAACGGTGCGGGGCAACCCGCGCCGTTTGCTTTTGGAGGCGTCGCATTGAGGCCGGGCGCACCCGTTCTTGAAACGTTCGCATCTTTCCGCTACGGATTCCGCATAACACGCAGGAGAGGACCATGCTCGGATACGTGACGATCGGCTACAACGACGCGGACGCCGCGCTGAAATTCTACGATGCCGTGCTCGGCGCGATGGGCCTGAAGCGCGCCTTCTTCGACAGCGGCTGGGCGGGCTATGCCGCCGACGGCGACGAGAACCAGTCGATCTTCCTCTGCCCGCCTTTCGACGGCAAGGAAGCCCGCCCCGCCAACGGCACGATGATCGCCTTCAAGGCCGCCTCGAAGGCCGAGGTCGACGCCGCGCACGCCGCCGGCCTCGGCAATGGCGGCACCGATGAAGGCGCGCCCGGCCACCGCCCGGCGGATTCGACCAGCTTCTACGGCGCCTATCTGCGCGACCCCACCGGCAACAAATTCGCCGTCTTCTGCCGCCCGTAGAGTCGCACGCCCGGCGGCCTTATAGGATGGCCGCCATGAGTGGCGACGACACCGATCCCCCGCCGGCCATCCGGCGGCACCGCAGCAAATGGCGCGAGACGGTGCTGATCTGCCGGAAATGCACGAAGAAGGCGAAGGGCGGCTTCGGTCGCGGCGGCCGCCTCTCCCTGCGCAAGGCGCTGCGGCGCAAGCTGCGGCTCGGCAAGGGCCGCGCCGCCCTGATCGGCCTGGTCGAGGTCGACTGTTTCAAGCTCTGCCCCAAACGCGCCGTCACCGTCGCGCGCGGCAGCGATCCCGGCTCGCTCTACGCGATTCCGCGCCGGGCGCCGCTCGGCGAGATCGTCGATACGCTGGAGCTGCGGCGCGATGGTCTGGCGGTGACGACAACGGTAACGTCAAGCTGAACGTTGGAAATCCGCCGCTGCGACGCGGTTTCCCTTGCGCTCGCCCGGATTTGGTTGTGCGCTTCCTCAACGAGCGCCGCCCGGCGAGACGGCGCCGGGGAGGATGACATGCACAAGGGCCATCTCAGCGCGACCGATGCGGGCTTTCTCTATATGGAGACGCCCGAAATGCCGATGCATATCGGCGCGCTCTATCTGCTGAAGCCGCCGGCCAGGGGCGTCGAGAACTACGCCGCCGAATATCGCGCGATGATCGAGTCGCGGCTGCATACCGCGCCGCTCTTCACCCACAAGCTCGCCAACATGCCCTTCGATCTCGCCAACCCGGTGTGGATCGAGGATGACGACATCGACCTCGACTATCACATCCGCCAGGTGACGCTGACCAAGCCCGGCACGATGGAGCAGCTCGAAAAGCTCGTCGGCCGCCTCCACTCCTCGCTGCTCGACCGCTCGCGCCCGCTCTGGGAATTCTTCGTCATCGACGGCCTCCAGAACGGCGACCTCGCCTTCTATTCCAAGGTCCACCACGCCGCGCTCGACGGCGCCGCCGGCATGCAGCTCACCATGGCGCTGCTCGACACGACCGAGGTCCCGCGCGACGTCGGCGCGCCGCCGCCGCGGCCGCGCAAGAGCCAGTATCAGCTCGGCATCGGCGAACTCCTGTGGTCCGCCACCACCAACGCCCTGTCGCAATATGCCAAGCTCGCCAGCGTCGCGCCCAAGGCGGCGCAGGCCGCCATCGACGCCTACCGCGCCAAGGATGCGGAAGGAAAATGGGGCTTCGAGAAATTCCGCGGCGCCTTCGCCGCCGCGCCCAAGACCCATATCAACGTCTCGATCACCAACCAGCGCGCCTTCGGCTCCAAGCAGCTCTCGCTGGCCGAGGTGAAGGCCGTCGGCAAGGCGGTCGGCGCCACCGTCAACGACACCGTCATGGCGCTCTGCTCCGGCGCTTTGCTGCGCTATTTCAAGGACTATAACGAGACGATCGACAAATCCCTGATCGCCGCCGTTCCCATCTCGATCCGCCCGGAAGGCGACACTTCGCAGAACAACCAGGTGACGATGCTGCCGGTGTCGCTGCACTCCGACATCAAGGACCCGCTCGAGCGGCTGCGCGCGATCCGCAAATCCTCCAACCGCATGAAGGATCTCGGCTCCAAGGCAAAGGGCCTCGGCGCCATCGACCTGCCCTCGATCGGCGCCCCCTGGCTGATGACCGGCCTCGTCACGCTCTACGGCCGCTCGAACCTCGCCGATACCCTGCCGCCGGTCGCCAATGTCGCCATCTCCAACGTGCCGGGCCCGAACTATCCGCTCTACATGACCGGAGCGATGCTGCGCTCGATGTTTCCCGTCTCGATCCCGACCCACGGCATCGGCTGCAACATCACCGTCCAGTCCTATAACGGCCACCTCGATTTCGGCATCACCGCCTGCCGCCGCGCCATGCCGGATGCCAAGCGGCTGGCCGACTATCTGGGCGACGCCCTCGCCGAACTGAAGGCGGCGGTCGCCGACATGCCGCCGCCCGAGACCAGGCCCGAGGCCAAGGAGGAGAAAGCCGCCGCCAAGCCGCCGCCGAAGCGCTCGCGCAAGGGCGAGGGCTCGCGCCTGCACTCCTGACGCTGGACACCCGGCCCGCTGCCGCCGCATTGTGCGGCCAACAAAATTGGCAGTGGGAAGCGGTCATGGATTGGAATTTCGGCGACATCCTCGACGTCATCGAGCGGACGGTAGACCCGAACCGTCTGGCCCTCGCGCATGGCGACCGGACGTTGACGTGGCGCGAGGCGGGCGAGCGTTCGAACCGCCTGGCGCGCAACTTCGCCGCCGCCGGCGTCAAGGTCGGCGACAAGATCGCGCACTATATGCGCAACCAGCCCGCCTACATGGAAACCGTGCGGGCCGGCTTCAAAGGCCGCTTCACGCACGTCAACATCAACTACCGCTACAAGCCCGACGAGGTCGCCTACATCATCGAGAATTCGGACGCCGCCGTGCTCGTCTACGGCTCCGAATTCCGCGACACCGTCACCGAGATCCGCGACCGCCTGCCGCTCGTGAAGCTCTATGTCGAGGTCGGCGGCGGCAAGGACAAGGCGCCCTTCGCCGAGGACTTCGAGACGCTGGCGACGGCCGGCGACGGCTCGCCGCTCGACATCCGGCGTTCGGGCGACGACCAGCTCTTCCTCTATACCGGCGGCACCACCGGCATGCCCAAGGGCGTGATCTGGCCGCACAAGGAATTGCGCGAAGTCGCCCTGATGGGGGCCCGCAAGGCCGGCCTCGCCGCGCCCGACACGATCCCCGAACTCATCGCCGCCCTTACCGCCGGCCCGCTCTCCACGCCCATGCTGCCGGCCTGTCCGCTGATGCACGGCACCGGCCTCTTCTCCGCCATCGGCGCGGCGATGAACGCCGGCGCGATCGTCACGCTCGACAACGCCTCCTTCGACGCGCACGAGCTCTGGCGCGCCGTCGACCGCTGGAAGGTCGGCTCGATGGCCATCGTCGGCGATGCCTTCGCCAAGCCCATGCTGCGCGCCCTCAACGAGAAGCCGGGCGCCTATGACGTCTCCTCGGTGCTCAACATCGTCTCGTCCGGCGTCATGTGGAGCACCGAAGTGAAGCGCGGCCTGCTGGAGCACATGCCCCAGGCGATGATGACCGACAGTTTCGGTTCGTCCGAGGCGGTCGGCCTCGGCTCGTCGATCATGATCAAGGACGGCGAGATCCCGACGGCCCGCTTCACCATCGGCGACCGCGCCCAGGTCTTCGACGAGAACGACGAGCCGGTCGCGCCGGGCAGCGGCAAGCAGGGCCTCATCGCCCTCGCCCCGCCTTTGCCGCTCGGCTACTACAAGGACGAGGCCAAGACGGCGAAGACCTTCCGCACGATCCGGGGCCAGCGCTTCTCGATGCCGGGCGATTTCTGCATCGTCGAGGCCGACGGCACGATCGTCCTGCTCGGCCGCGGCAACGCCACCATCAACACGGCCGGCGAGAAGGTCTTCCCCGAGGAGGTCGAGGAAGTCCTGAAGACCCACCCCTCGATCGAGGACGCGCTGGTCGTCGGCGTGCCGGACGAGAAATGGGGCCAGGCCATCACCGCCGTCGTGAAGACCGCGCCGGGCTATGGCGTCGACGAAGCGGACATCGTCGCCCATGTGAAGCACCGCCTCGCGGCCTACAAGTCGCCCAAGCGCGTTCTCCTCGCCGACGGCATCTCGCTCCGCGCTCCCAACGGCAAGGCCGACTACAAGACCGCTGCCGCCTTCGCCCGGGCCGCCGTCACGAGTTGAGGGCGGCGTTCAGCGCCAGCTTGATCGCCCCCATCTTGAACCTGAACTGGCGCACACGGTCGGCCTCGGTCTCGGTGCTCGGCTGCACATAGGCGATACGCTGCCCCCGAAAGGCGGCGATCGTCGATTGCACCTCCGCGAGGATGCCGAGGCATACGATGCGGGTCGACGCGGGCGAGAAGATCGCGTTGTGAAGCCCCGAGCCGAACTCGCCGACGATCAGCTCGGCCCTGCGGAACAGGGCGATCTGGTCCGGCCAGGCGAGGTCTTCCAGCCAGATCGCCGGCAGGCCTTCCGCCGCAAGCCTGGTCTCGATGTCGTCGGCGTTCACCGATGTGCGCAGCACACCCTTGGCGCCGCGCTCGGGCGGCGAACGCTTGATGTAGAAGGCCCGCGGCAGGTCGGTGCGGCCGGAGTCCGGCAGGCTGTCGAAGAAGCGCGCGGCGAAGGGATGGAAGCGGAAGTCGCCGTGCAGCAATCCCGGCACCACGAGTTCGGGCACGCGCAGCAGCGCCGCGCCGTGATGGTAGCGGACGATCTGCTGCGGCACGACGCCGGCGGCGCGGCGCATCAGGTCCGGCGCCCAGGCCGGCATCGTTTCGTCCACCAGCACCGCATGCCGGGCGAACGCCGCATCGCCGAGCGCCTGCCGCGCCAGCCACAGGCGCGGCAGGATTTCCAGCAGCCAGTGTCCGTAGGAGCGCAGGCCCGGCGTCATGCTGGCGATCGCCGGCCCCCTGATGGCGCGCACCGGCAGGCGCGAGGGCACCGCACCGGCCGTCCCCTTGGCCAGGGCATTTGCCCAGTAGGCGGCAGTCGTCTCGCGCCCTGCCAGGATTTCGCCGGCCGCGCTGCGCACCAGGCCGTAGCCGTCATAGAGGGCGTCGTTCAGGCGGAAGACCCCGACATCCACGGTCGGTCCGGTGAAGGTCAGGTGGCCGACCGCATAGTTCGGCCGGCACACGCGCGGATCGTCGACCAGCAGCGGCAGCGGCGGCGGCGCGATCGTCGCGTCCGCAAGGCGCAGGAAGACATCGCCCGAAAGCTCAGGCAGATCGCCCGCCGCGCCGTCGACCGTTCGCACCCGGTCGCGCAGCGTGACGACGCGGAACGGACCTTCGAAGCGATGCTTCGGCAATGTCCTCAGCCGCAGCGCCCGCGCCACGGATCTGTAGCCGCCCATCCGGCCGCGCCGGCCTCGCGCCTCAGCGGCCAAACGCCCGGTCCGCCCCGGTGTCGTGCGCCATCGAAGGGAGCGCTTCTCCGGCCATCGCGGCTCGGCTAGTTTCCGGCCCGCCAAGTCGGCGCGCGCGCATCGCAAGGTAGGGCATTTGAAGCTGGACGTTACGGCTGACCACAGTCTGGAGATGAAGGGCCAGCTTTTTCTGCTCTCGCCGTGTGAGGATTACAGGTCGGTTCGCACGGTTATATGCGGCCACTCCCATTCCTTTGCAATTGCCCACGGCCTCATCCTCAACCCGCAGCATCCGGTCGAGACGGCGGCGATGGCGGCGGCCCGAAGGCTTGGCCTTGCCGGCCTTCGCGGCACCGGGATGGACGCGGCCTATCTCGCCGCGATGGACAGGATCGCCGAGACCAAGAATGTCGCCGTGATCTGGGACGGCAACCAGCCGGTCCGGCATTTCCTCCTCACCGCCGGACGGCATCTCGACCTCGTGCCGCGCGATTATCCCAGTATCCGTGTGCTGCCCGGCGCCCAGATTGTGCCCGAGGAAGCCATCCGCGCCCATTTCGAGCCCAGCCTCGCCGGGCTCGATCGCTTCCTTGCCCGGCACAGCCCGCGCGACCGCACGCGCCGCTTGGTCTTCGGCATCCACCCGCCGAGCGGCGACGACGACGAAATCCGCCGCCGCCTCGCCAAAGAGGAGTATTTCGTCCAGCGCGCCGGCGAGCTCGGCCTCGACGTCCAGCGCATCGGCATCACGCCGGCATCGGTCCGGCGGAAATTGTGGTTCGTCCTGGAGCGGCAGATGCGCGAGATCGCGGCGCGCCATGACGCGCCTTTCATCCCCGCCCCCGCCGCCGCCTTCGACGCCGCCGGCTTCCTGAAGCCCGAGCTTGCCGGCAACGACGTCAGCCACGCCGGCTTCGCCTATGGCCGGCTTATTGTAGAAGAGCTCGCCACCCACCTCGAAGGATAAGCAGCCTCCCGCATGCGGAAAGGGCCGACGCCATATGATGAAGCCCCGAGCCGCGCCTTCTGGTCCCGCTCCGTAGCGCGCGACTTCGACGCCGCCGAGCTGCTCGCCCCCGATGTCCGGCTGGTTACCGGCAAGGACCGGATCGTCAGCGCCGGAAGCTGTTTCGCGGCGAATGTCGTTCCCTATCTCGAACGCGCCGGCCTCACCTATCTCCGCATCGAAGCGCCCCACCCGCTGCTAAATGCGCCGCCCGACAGTTTCGGCTACGGCCGCTTCAGCGCCGCCTACGGCAACATCTACACCGTCCGCCAGATGCTCCAGCTCCTGCGCCGCGCCCGCCGCGTCTGGAAGCCGGCCGAAGCCTGGTGGGAAGACGAGGGCATCTTCATCGACCCCTTCCGCCCGGGCCTCCAGTTTCGCGCGCGCTCAAAGGCCGAGTTCGAGGCGCTCACGCGCTGCCACCTCGACAGCGTCCGCCTCGCCTTCAAGAAGGCGACCGTCTTCGTCTTCACGCTCGGCCTCACCGAGGCCTGGACTTCGGCCGAGGACGGCGCGGTCTACCCCGCCTGCCCGGGCACGATCGGCGGCAGCTTCGACCCGGCGCGCCACGTCTTCCACAATTTCACGGTCGCCGAGACCATCGCCGATCTCACCGCGGTGATCGCCGAACTGCGCACCATCAACAGGAAGCTGCGCACCATCCTCACCGTGTCGCCGGTGCCGCTGGTCGCGACCGCCGGCGGCGGCCATGTCCTGGAAGCGACCGTCTACAGCAAGGCCGTCCTCCGCGCCGCCGCCGGCGAGGTCGCCCGCGCCCATGAGAGCGTCAGCTATTTCCCGGCCTACGAGATCGTGACCGGCCCGCAGGCCCCGTCCGACTTCTTCCAGCCCGATCGCCGCAACGTCTCGCAGGCGGCGCTCGATGCCGTCATGGCCGCCTTTCTTGCGCATGCCGACGGCGTTGCCGACAGTCCGGTCAGCGCGGCGACGTCCTCCCCGGCCCGCGAGCGGCTGCTCTCGCAGGCGATTGCGGCGGCGGAGTGCGAGGAGGAAATGGCCGATCCCTATGCCCGCCGCTCGCCGGCCCCCGAGGAAGCGCAGCCGGCTGTCTCGCGCCTGCTGAGCCGCATCCGCCGCGCCGTGCCCCGCCGCAGCGGAACCTGATCCGTCCGGCCGCCGTTTTTGCGAGGCGCCGCAGGCAACGGGACTCATCATGGAACCGAAGACGAAATCGTCCGAGAAGGAAGACTACGGCGCCACCGGATGCACGCGGAGGAAGCCCGACGCCCCGCCGAAGGAAGGCCCCGCGCCGGTCCATCGCGGCGACGACACCGAAACCGCGCCCTCCCGAATCGACCCCGATCCGCGCAAGGCCGGCCGCCGGAAGTAACCTGCACCGCGCTCGAGGCGCGACGACAATATTCAGCAATATAGGTGATAAAGCCTATCCCCGAATCTCCTCGGGACAAAATGGTTGTGCCGGCCATCCCCCGCCGCCAAAATGCGGGCTGCGTGCGCCGCGGGCTCGCGCTCCCCATGAAGCCGCGAGAGGTCCCTGCCGCATGCCGCATGATACGCCGCTCATCGCCACCATCGTTTCCGGCCTGGTGCTGGCGTTTGCCTTCGGCGCACTTGCGAACCGTCTGAGGATTTCGCCGATCGCCGGCTATCTCCTGGCCGGCGTCCTCGTCGGACCCTACACGCCGGGCTTCGTCGCCGATGCCCATCTGGCTGGCGAACTCGCGGAGATCGGCGTCATCCTGCTGATGTTCGGCGTCGGCCTGCATTTCTCGCTCAAGGATCTCATGAGCGTCCGGGCCATCGCGATCCCCGGCGCGGTCGTCCAGATCGCCGTGGCGACGGCGATGGGCTGGGCCCTGGCCGCCTTCCTCGGCTGGAGCCTCGCCCAGGGCCTCATCTTCGGTCTCGCGCTCTCCGTCGCGAGCACCGTAGTCCTGCTGCGCGCGCTCCAGGAGAAGCGCCTCGTCCAGACCGAGCGCGGCCGCATCGCCGTCGGCTGGCTGATCGTCGAGGATCTCGCCATGGTCCTCGCGCTGGTGCTGATCCCGCCCTTCGCGGGCGTCGCATCGGGCGAGGGACAGATGCCGGCCGGCGATGTCGCGCTCGCCCTGGCGATCACCTTCGGCAAGGTCGCGCTCTTCGTCGCGGTGATGCTGATCGGCGGGCGCTGGCTGGTGCCGAAGATCCTGCACGCCGTCGCGCACACCGGCTCGCGCGAACTCTTCCGCCTCGCGGTCCTCTCGATCGCCCTCGGCATCGCCTTCGGCGCGGCCAAGCTCTTCGGCGTTTCCTTCGCCCTCGGCGCCTTCTTCGCCGGCATGGTGCTCGCCGAATCCGAACTCAGCCAGCGCGCCACGGAAGAGACGCTCCCCCTGCGCGACGCCTTTGCCGTGCTCTTCTTCGTCTCGGTCGGCATGCTGTTCGATCCGAACATCCTCGTCGAGCGCCCGCTCGAAGCCGTCGCCGCCGTCGCCATCGTCGTGTTCGGCAAGTCGCTGGCCGCCTTCGTGATCGTGCGCGCCTTCGGACACCCCACCGGCACGGCGCTCACCGTGTCGGCCAGCCTCGCGCAGATCGGCGAGTTCTCCTTCATCCTCGCCAATCTCGCCGTCGCCCTGCACATGCTGCCGGAGGACGGCCGCAGCCTCATCCTCGCCGCGGCGATGATCTCGATCCTCATCAACCCCGCCGCCTTCGCCGCCGCCGAACGCATCCGCGCCAGACTCGACAAGTCCCGGCTTGATAAGGCCAAGCCCGCCGGTGACACGCCGGCCGCCGCAGCGGCGGAACCCATCCCGCTGCCCCAGACCGCGCGCACCGGCCACACCATCCTCGTCGGCTTCGGCCGGGTCGGCATGCCGATCGCCGAAACGCTGCGCGCGAAGGCCCGGCCGCTCGTCGTGATCGAAGACAGCAAGGCGGCGAGCGATGCGGCCCGCGCCCTGGGCTTCGAGGTCATCGAAGCCAACGGCGTCGACCGCGACGTCCTCGCCGCGGCCAACGTCACCGGCGCCCGCACCATGCATGTCGCCGTGCCCGACGGCTTCGAGGCCGGCACGATCGTCGAGCGCGCCAAGGCGCTCAATCCCGCCCTCGTCGTGATCGCCCGCGGCCATTCCGACGAGGAACGCGATCACCTGAAGAAGCTGGGCGCCGACCGTATCGTCATGGGCGAACGCGAAACCGGCCTCGCCATGGCCGCCCTCGACCCCGCCCCGCCCTCCGCCTGAGCCCCAGGACGATCGCCTGTGGCTTGTCTTCCCCCAGCGGAGGCGAAGCCGGAGCGGTGCGGGGAAGATGTCGCGAAGCGACAGAAGGGGGTATGCGCGCATCAGCGCGCCCATAACGGCCTGCCGCCGACTCCGCTTCAGCCCTTTTCCCTGGCCTGAGCCAGGCACGCCAACGCGGTGCGGTCCACCCGCGGCCTGCGTCCATGCTGGGGAAGTAGTGGTGCCGCCTGCGTGACTCGAACACGCGACCTACGCATTACGAATGCGCCGCTCTACCGGCTGAGCTAAGGCGGCCCTGGGGGCAGGAGACCTTGGGGTCTCTCCGGAGCGCGCGCCTTTGCCACGAATCGCCGCGCCGCGCAACGCGTTTTGCCGCCGGACCCCGCGCCACCGGTCTTGACAATTATCCTATACGATATACTTATTGTCCGTTTAGGGGTGAGAGGACTGACTATGGAGAAGCGTGTGGAGAATCGGGAACCCGGCAGGCCGTCTGCACCTGCGCCCTGTCCGGCCGCCTTTTCCTATGGCCGCTTCCTCGCGCGCGTTCAGGCCCTGATCCGCGCCGAAGCGGCGCGCCGCATCCCCCTGAAGCCGGATTTTGCAGAACGAACCCCTTCCGTTACGGAAGACCAGGCGCAGCCGTCCGGCGTCGCCTTCTCCCTGCGTCCGCGCTTTGGCCAGCGCGCCCGGCCGAAGGCGGCGCCGCGGCCGGCGGGCGGCCAGCCCGGCAACCGCAACGCCCTGAAACACGGCTATCGCAGCCGCGCCGCCGAGGCCGCGCGCCGCGACCTCGCGGTGTTCGTGCGGGTCGCCCGCATCCTCTGCGCCGCGGCCCGCATGCTGGCCGCGGTCCGGGCCGCCGAAGCGCTGAAGACTTCAGCCGGCGGGCAGCGCGCCGAGGAAGGCGCGGACGTCGGCGGCGGAGCGCGCGGCGACCTCCTCCATCGGGATATGCCCGATGCCCGGATAGACGATGAGCTGCGACCCCTTGACCGCCTGGTGCCACATCGCGGCGGCATCGACCGGGATCAGCCGGTCCTGGTCACCCCAGAGGATCAGCGTCGGCACGCCGATCGTCCCGGCCTTGTCCATCACGGTGGTGTCGGGCGGGCTGCCGAAGCGCGCCATCGTCGCCGCCGGCGTGCCTTCCATGCGATTGAGCAGCCAGTAGCGCTCGACCATTTCGGGCGTCACCTGGGTGTCGTCGGCGAAGGCGGCCTTCAGCCCGTCCTCGAAGATCGCCCGCTGCGAGAGATAGCGTAGCGCGTCGCGCAGCACCGGGATGCGCGCGAGGCGGAAGCCGAGCCCCGGGTCGGTGTCGGTCTTGGAGCGGAAGCCGCCCGCATCCACCAGGATCAGCGCCGTCGCGCGCCCGGGATTGTCGATCACGAAGCGCGCCGCCACGCCGCCGCCCATCGAATTGCCGGCGATCGCGAAGCGCGGCAGGTTCAGCGCGCTCACGAATTCCAGCACGAAGGCCGACATGCCCGCCTGGGTGTAGTCGCCGCCCGGCACCGCGCCGGTGAGGCCGTGCCCCGGCAGGTCGACCGAGACCACGCGATAGTCTTCGCTTAACTGCTTCACCCAGGGCTCCCAGGTGTGGAGCGAGGCGTTCGAGCCGTGCAGCAGCACCAGCACCGGCGCATCGCGCGGCCCCTGGTCGCGGTAATGCGCAACCGCGCCCGAGATCAGCGTGACATATTGCGACGGCGGCGCGCCGTAGCGGGCGATGAGCTCGGCCCGCGGCACCTCGCCATGGACCAGCAGCGCGGCGGCCGCGCCGGCCAGAACGGCCAGCGCGATCAGCAGCCGGCCCACCCATTTCAGCAGCTTCCCCATCTCAGCCCTCCTTTGCGGGCTCCTCCTCCGGCGGCTCGACATCCGGCAGCGCGGGCAGCATCTCCGCGCGCGGCGGCGGCGGCGTCAACCGGTAGAGCTCGCTGACCGCCTCGCCGGGCAGCGCCGCGATCTCCAGCACCGCCCCCGGATCGCGCCAGCTCAGCGTGTCGAAGGCCCCGCATTTCGGGCAGACCGGGCTCCAGCCCGCCGCCTCGCCCTGGCAGGCGCCGCAGGTCCAGCGCCCCATCGGCGGCGCCTGGAGCGCCCGCTCGGCCCAGAGATCGGCCGCCGCCCGGTCGCCCCGGGCCAGCGCGATGTCGGCCATCAGCCGGCTCGCGCGGGCCAGCGGATGCGGCGCCAGCAGCGGCTGGAGCATCGCCTCCGCCTCGCGCAGCCGGCCCTGCGCCGCCGTCTCCGCCGCCGACAGCAGCCGGCTCTCGCCATGCGACGGGTTCAGCGCGATCAGCCGCTCGAAGCGCCGCTCGCCCTTCAGCGGCGACACCGCCGGATAGGCCGCCGCGATGTCGGGATGCGGCGCTTCTGACCATGCCCGCTCCAGCAGCGCCGCCGCCTTCTTCGGCCGGGCCCGCCGGCGCAGCGCCTCGGCCCCCGCAAGGGCCGCCGGCATCAGCCCCGGCGCCGTCCTCAGCGCCTCGTTCGCCTTTTCCAGCGCCGCATCGTCCTTGCCTGCGGCGATCAGGTCGCGCGCCTCCGCCGCCGCGAGCACCGCCTTGCGCCGCTTCGCGACGTCGGACGTCAGCAGCTTCTGCTTCACCTGATGGTCGACCAGCTTCGCGGCGGCATGCCATTGCCCTGCCCGCGCCCCGAGATCGAACAGCGCCGTCACCACCCACGGCGTCTGCGGGCGGAGGCGATAGGCGCGACCCGCGAAACGCCGCGCCCCTTCCATGTCGCCGCGCCGCAGCGCCTGGACGAAGAGCCCGCGCAGGCCCAGGAACTCGGTCTCCGGCCGGCCCAGCATGTCGGCATAGCTGCGCGCCGCGCCGTCCTCGTCGCCGTCGAGTTGGGCGATCTGGGCGCTCAGCAACTGGCCGAGCAGCGGTTCGTCCTCGCCGGCCCGGGCCCGCCGCTGCTGCTGGCGCGCCTCGCGGGCATCGCCGGCCGCGACCGCGACCATGCCCTTGGCGAGCGCCAGATAGGTCCTGCGCCGCCGCCGGTCGCGCCGGTAGCGCGACATCGCGAACGGCCAGTCGAGCAGCAGCCCGAGCAGCCGCCAGCCGGCCATCAGCAGCGCGACCGCCGCGATGCCGAGGCCGGCCGCCACCGCCGGATGCATCTCGACAATCGTCTGGCCGAGGCGGATCGACACCGCGCCCGGCTGGCCCGACAGCAGCGCCGCCGCGACCGCGATTCCCGCGACGACGAGGAACAGCCACACCAGGCGGATCATGGCCCCGTCCGCGCCAGGTCCTGAAGGATGCGGGCCGAGGCCTGGTCGATCGCCGCCTCGACCGCGAGCCGGGCCCGCGCATCGCCGAGCCACACCGCCGCCGCCTCGCCGGCCCGCCCGGTCAGCGCGCCGATCTCGTTCGCCGCGGCGCCGAGGTCGCCGGCCCGCAGCCGCCACAGCGCGCGCTCCAGCCTCTCCTCCGGCGCGTTGCCCGCCGCCTCGCCCGCGCTGCGCACGACGACCAGGCTGGCGATGCCGCGCCACAGCCGGTCCCACCAGTCGCCGCCGCGATCCTCGTCGGCCGCCGCGCGGATGTCGCCGGCCAGCCCCTCCAGCCGCGCCGCCAGCACCGCGACCGGCGGCAGGCCCCGCTCCGCATAGGGTTGCAGCGCCGCGCTGTCGACGAGGCCCGGCTGCGCCTCCTGAAGCGCCGCCAGCTCCATCGCGAAGGGCCGCCCCTCGGCCACCGCCTGGCTCAGCCGCGCGACGATCAGCGCCAGCGCCGCATTGCGCTGCGAGCTGTCCGGCGAAGCCGCCGTCGCCCCGGCCTCCAGATCCGAAATCCGCCGGTCGAGCGCCGCGAACACCTCCGGCGCGGGAAGCGAATCCTCGATCGCCCCGATCCGCTGATCCAGCGCCGCCAGCTCGCGCGCCACGTCCGCGCCAGGCGCCGGCGGTGGCGCGGGCGGCGGACCGCCTTCCCCCGCAAGCGGCAGCGGCGCCGACGGCGGAACCGGCGATGGCAACGCCATCCCCGCGACCTTCGCATCCAGCGCCGCGAGCTGCCGGCGCACCTCGGCGATCTGCGTCTCCAGCGCCTGCACCCGCTCCGGTGCAACGCCCGCCTCGCCCGCCGGTGGCCGCGCCTCCAGCGCCTTCACCCGCTCGTCCATTTTCGCAAGCTGCGCCGTCAGCGCCTGCACCGCGCGGCCGGAATCGTCGCGCGCCGTCTGCCGCGCCAGCGCATCGAGCCGCGATTCCAGTTGCGCGACCCGCTGCACGGTCTGCGTATCCGTCGCCGCGGCCCGCTTGTTCAGCGCCGGAATGAACAGCACGCCGGCCGCCCCCGCGCCCGCCGCGAGGATCAGCAGCGCCAGGAACCGCCCCCACCCGCCACGGCGGCGCGGGCGCATTTCGCGTTGCGGTTTTTCCTCTGGCAGCGGCTTCGGCGGCGGCGCGCCGACCGACGTGCGGAGATGCTGCAACGCCGCCTCGATATCCTCGGGCGTCGCACTGTTCGGCGGCGGCTGGGTCACAGGCGCGACCCTAGACGCGCGCCGACTCGGCCTCAAGCAGATCGAGCAACGAGTCTTGCGTCATGCGCGCGGAGACTGCGACCTTGCGGAACGCCTGCGCCCGCGCCGCCGCGCCGATCGCCGCCGACATGCAGAGCGCCGTCACCGCACCCAACCGGTCCCCACGCCGTGATGCTTCGACGATCTCCCCAAACGCCTGCGCCGTCCGCGGCGACATCAGCAGCACGAACGACGCCCGCCGCGTATCCAGCACGTCATGCGCGGCCTTCGGCAGGTCGCGGACCACCGGCATGCCATAGAGCTTTTGCGACTCCGCCCGAACGCCGACGCGCGCGAGCCCCGCGACCAGATCGAACGCCGTCTCCGCCCCCGCCGCATGCAGGATCGAGCGCGACCGCGGCGCCACGCGCGCCCCGATCAGCTTCGCCAGCGCCGCCCCGTCGCCCTCCGCCACCTCGATATGGATGAAGCCGTTCTCGCGCGCCGCCGCCGCCGTCGCCTCACCGACCGCGAAGAGCGGCAGGGCGCGTTCCGGGGTCCGCGCCGCCAGCGCCAGCACGCCGTTCGCCGACGTCACCGCGAAGCCGCCGACATCCGTCAGCGTCAGCGGCGGCCCCTTCTCGATCGCCAGCCTCAGGCAGGGCGCGCCGACGGGTTGAAACCCGCGCGCCGCCACCGCCGCTATCAGGCCGGCGGCCTGGTGTTCGGGCCGGGTGACGAAGACGGGAATCGGATCGGCTGCGGCGACCACGCTCGGGAGGCCCTTTCAATCCTTGGCCATCGTCCCGATCTGCCGCATTAGACCGCCATGGCGCAAGCAGAGCTGACCATACTGGGCCTCGAATCGAGCTGCGACGAAACCGCGGCGGCGGTCGTGCGCGGCGGCCCGCCCGGTCCCGGCGCCATCCTCTCCAGCATCGTCGCCTCGCAGGACGAAGCCCACGCCCCCTATGGCGGCGTCGTGCCCGAGATCGCCGCGCGCGCCCATGTCGAACGGATGGACGAAATCGTCGTGCGCGCGCTCGACCGCGCCGGCCTGGGCCTCGCGGAGGTCGACGCCATAGCCGCCACCGCGGGGCCCGGCCTCATCGGCGGCGTCCTCGTCGGCCTCATGACGGCGAAGGCGCTGGCCCTCGCGGCCGGCAAGCCGCTCATCGCCGTCAACCACCTCGAAGGCCACGCTTTGACGGCCCGGCTGACCGACGGCCTGCCGCTGCCGTATCTGCTGCTGCTGGTGTCCGGCGGGCATTGCCAGCTTCTCGCGGTCGAAGGCCCTGGCCGCTACCGCC
Source organism: Alphaproteobacteria bacterium (assembly GCA_020852655.1). Taxonomy (GTDB): domain Bacteria; phylum Pseudomonadota; class Alphaproteobacteria; order Micropepsales; family Micropepsaceae; genus JADZAI01. Next base: position 4,736 of record JADZAI010000072.1, on the reverse strand, counting down.
TGCTCGGCGGCACGATCGACGATGCTGCCGGCGAGGCCTTCGACAAGACCGCCAAGCTGATGGGCCTCGGCTTCCCGGGCGGCCCGGCCGTCGAGCGCGCCGCGCTGACGGGCGATCCGCGCCGCTTCGCGCTCCCCCGCCCCCTGCTCGACCGGCCCGGCTTCGACTTCTCCTTCGCCGGCCTCAAGACCGCCGTCCGCTACGCCCTCCAGCGCGCCGGGCATGTCGACGAGACCTTCAAGGCCGACCTCGCCGCCAGCTTCCAGGCTGCCGTCGTCGACATCCTCTCGGCCCGCGTGAAGGCCGCCTTGCGCTGGTTCGCCGAAACCTACCCCGGCGCCGCCCGCCATGCCGTCGTCGCCGGCGGTGTCGCCGCCAACACGGCCATCCGTGACGCCCTCAGGGCCGTCGCCGGGTCGGAAGGATTTACGCTGACGGCGCCGCCCCTGCGCCTCTGCGGCGACAACGCCGCGATGATCGCCTGGGCGGGCCTGGAGCAATTCGCTGCCGGAATGACGTCACCGCTCGACGTCGGCGGCCGCGCCCGCTGGCCCCTGGCGTAAAAAAATGGGCCCGGAGGTTAATCCGGGCCCAGAGAAGGGCCGCCGCCGGGACTGCTCAGGGCTGAGGCGGCGGACCAGGGAAAGTCGGGTCAGGCGACGTGGACGCTCACCAGACCGGCGAAATAGCCGACCGCGCTGACGGCCAGCAGCGCCATGAACAGGGCGTTCCAGAGGCGCGGGTTGGAAGTGGTGCGAGAAAACATGGGACTTCTCCGGGGTTTCGGGTGACGGATTTCAGGTGACGGCGTGTGCGACGGACGGGATCACCGTCAGCAAGGCAAGGACGGCGCCCAGCAAGGCGGCAAGCGTCTGCGATGCGCGGTCGCGCAAGGAATGGGTTCTGGACATGGTGCTCTCCTCAGCCGATCAGCGGGAGGCGACTTCTTCCCGAATTTCCGGGCCCCAAGCGCTCTCGTCCTGCCGACGAGAGCTATTTAGCAAAGGGGCTGTTCCTGATCAATGAACAAAACCAAAAGCATTCACCGATCATACCAAACTGTTCACGGGTCACATTGCACTGCAATATCTCCGCCCATGACCCGGCAGATCATTGAATTCAGGCCGCCACCTCACGGGGCGGCAAAATCGCGGAGGCCGGCGCCCTCGCGGGCTCGACATGACACTCCCGGGCCGTCCCGGCCCGCCCGGCCAGGCCCACGAGAAGCAGCCGCGCCACGCCGTTGAATTCCCGTTCGAGCGCCGGAAGCTTCAGGTTCGACCAGAGCTGCGGGTAGCGGAACTTCATCATCGCCGACTGGAGCATCTCGGCCGCGAAATCGACGTCCTCGACATCGAACTCCCCGCTCTGATTGCCTTCCGTCAGGAGGGCGTTGATCAGCTCGCGCTCGCGCTTGAGCTGGTTGTTCACCCACTCGGGGCGTTCCGTCTTGATGATCGCCGCGAGCTCGAAGGTGCGCGGGTCGTGCTCGATCGTCTTGTAGGTCTCGACCATGTCCGCATGGAACAGATCGCGCAGCCGTTCGATCGTCGACTTCGAGCCATCGTGCGCGATCTCCGCCAGATGGTCATGGCGGATTTCATAGGAATCGTCCGCGATCGCGAGAGCGATGTCGATCTTGCCGGGGAAGTAGCGATAGAGATTGCCCGGACTCATCTGGAGATCGGCCGCGATCTCGGCCATCGAGGTCTTGGCGTAGCCGTAATGCTTGAAGCGCTTCTTGGCCGCGTCGAGAATCCGCTGCCGCATGGCGTCTTTGGCTGGCATCGTGTCTCCGTACCCCCGAAGCGCTACCGTACGAGGCGGGCGCTTGTTATGACCAAATTGCATAGCGCAACTTCAGTGAATAATCAACGAAACGTTCATCGTTCCCGATGAGTTCCGCAGAAATCCAGCATATTGCAGTCGCGGGCGGCGGCGCCTGGGGGACGGCGCTTGCCCTGACGGCGCTGCGCGCCGGCCGCCGGGTCTCGCTCTGGGCCCGCGAGCCGGAAATACGCGCCGCCATCCGGACACGCGGCGAGAATGTCCAGTTCCTGCCCGGCGTATCGCTCAGCGGGATTGACGTCGTCGACGACATTGCCGCCGTCGCCGCAGCCGATGCCGTCCTGATGGCGGCGCCGGCGCAGCATGTTCGTGCGACGACGCTGCTCTTCGCACCGGCGCTGTCCCCGGGACAACCGGTCATCCTCTGCGCCAAGGGGCTGGAGCGCGGCACCACCAAGCTGATGACCGAGGTTCTGGCCGAGGCTGCGCCGCAGGCCGCGCACGCCGTCCTCTCCGGCCCGAGCTTCGCCGACGACGTGGCGCGCGGCCTGCCGACCGCCGTGACGCTGGCGGCCGGCGACCTCGCTTTGGCCGAGCGCCTGTCCGCGGCGCTCGGCACCGCCGCCTTCCGCCCCTATGCCAGCGACGACCCGACCGGGGCGGCGATCGGCGGAGCGGTCAAGAACGTGCTGGCGATCGGCTGCGGCATCGCCGAGGGCAAGGGCCTGGGGCTTTCGGCGCGCGCCGCCGTCATCGCCCGCGGCTTCGCCGAAATGCGCCGCTTCGCTGCCGCGCTGGGCGCACAGCCCGCCACGCTGGCCGGCCTGTCCGGCCTCGGCGACCTCGTCCTCACCTGCTCCAGCGCACAGTCGCGGAATTTCGCTTTCGGGCTGGCGCTGGCGAAGGGCGAAACGGTCCCGGAGGCGACCGGCCATGCGCATGGTGTCGTCGAGGGCGCCGCCACCGCCCGGCCGGTGGTGGAGCGCGCGCTCGCCCTGGGCGTCGACATGCCGATCGCAGAGGCCGTCGCCGCGCTCGTCGAGGGGCGGGTCGGCGTCGATGAGGTCATCGCCGGCCTTCTGTCGCGGCCGCTGCGCGCCGAGGCCGAATAGCTTCCCGTCCGGCCCGCACGGCGCTATGCCGTCGCAGGGCAATTTGGGGATCCGGGATGTTTTTTACGGTCTACAGCGTCGACAAGCCGTTCTCGGCGGGGTTGCGATCCGTCACCCGCGACCAGCATCTCGCCTATCTCGCCGCCTCCGGCACGACGATCCGTTTTGCCGGCCCGCTGATGAGCGAGGACGGCGAGAAGATGGTCGGCTCCTTCCTGGTGCTCGAGGCGGATTCGCTGGCAGCGGCGCGCAACTGGGCGGCCAACGATCCTTATGCCAAGGTCGGCCTTTTCGAGAGCTCCGAGGTCCGCCCATGGCGTTTCCTGTTCGAGAAGGGCGTCCGGCGCGAGGGGTGAGACGATGAACTACTGGCTGATCAAATCCGAGCCCGATGCCTGGAGCTGGGATCAGCAGGTCGCCAAGGGCAAGGCCGGCGAGCCGTGGACCGGCGTGCGCAATCACACCGCGCGCCAGAATCTCGAAGCGATGAAGAAGGGCGATCTCGCCTTCTTCTATCATTCGAACGAGGGCAAGGAGATCGTCGGCATCTGCGAGGTGTCGCGCGAGGCCTATCCCGATCCGACGCGCGATGACGGCACGCCGTGGAAATGCTGCGACTTCATCGCCGTGAAGCCCGTGCCGAAGCCGGTGACGCTGGAGCAGGCGAAGAAGGACCCGGCGCTGAAGGAGATGGCGCTCGTGAAATACGGCCGCCTGTCGGTGCAGCCGGTTACGCCGGCGGAGTGGAAGCATGTCTGCAAGCTCGGCGGCGTCGCGTGAAGCACGCCGGCCCCGTGGCGCTCGACGCGCTGGAGGGCCTGCTGGCCGAACTGCGGGCGCTCGGCGTCTTCAAGGAGAAAGGCCGGGGCGTATTCTACCGCGGCGGACGCGCCGCCCTGCATTTCCATGAAGATCCCGCCGGTCTCTTCGCCGATGTCCGAACCGGCGATGCCGCGGATTTCGAACGCTTCGCCGTCACCTCGAACCAGGACCGCCGCGCCTTCCTGAAGCGCTTGAAGGCTGGGCTCGCGTGACCTTCCTGTGTCGTCTCAGCGACCTCGAGCCCACCGGCGCCAGGGGCGTCGTGCTGGCCGACGGACGCGACATCATCGTCGTGCGGAGCGACGACGGCATTCGCGCCTTCACCAACGCCTGCCCGCATCAGGGTGTGCCGCTCGAGACATTCCCCGACCGCTTCCTGGACGCCGACCGGAAGCTGATCGTCTGTTCCGCGCACGGCGCACGGTTTCGGCCCGCGGACGGCCTGTGCACCGCAGGCCCCTGCCGCGGCAAGCACCTCCCGGGCATTCCGATCGTCATCGTCGACGGGGCCATTGAAATGGCGGACGCCGCAGATGCCTGAAGCCGAAACCGCCGGACGGCCACGCGACTGGGTGATGCGCCGGGCCGGACAGGACGACGTCGATCTGCTTGCCATCGTCGGGGCGGCGACGTTCCTGGAGACCTTCGCCGACGTCCATACCGGTGCGGAGATCGTTGCCCATTGCCGCGACGAACACAGCGCCGCCGCCTATGCGCAGCTCTTTGCCAAGGGCGCCGATGCATGGCTCGTCGAAACGCGCGCCACGGGCGCCCCCGTCGGATATGCCGTGCTGACGCCGCCGGACCTGCCCGGGATGCAGCCCGGCGACCTGGAGCTGAAACGCATCTATTTCCTGGCGCGGCTCCACGGATCGGGCGCCGCCGCCGCGCTGATCCGCGACGTGATCGCGCGGGCGAAGGCGCGCGGCGCCAAGCGCCTGCTGCTCGACGTCTATTCGAAGAACGAGCGCGCCATCGCCTTCTATCGGAAATACGGATTCGAAAAGATCGCCG
>JADZAI010000071.1 GCA_020852655.1 Alphaproteobacteria bacterium | reverse complement strand
GTCCGGGAACTTGATGTAGTGGAAGAAGCAGCGGCGCAGGAACGCGTCGGGCAGCTCTTTCTCGTTGTTCGAGGTGACGATGACGATCGGGCGCTTTACGGCCTTGATGGTCTCGCCGGTCTCGTAGACGAAGAACTCCATGCGATCGAGCTCCTGGAGGAGGTCGTTCGGGAATTCGATGTCGGCCTTGTCGATCTCGTCGATCAGCAGCACGGGGCGCACGTCGGAGGTGAAGGCCTCCCAGAGCTTGCCCTTCTTGATGTAGTTCTTGACGTCCTTGACGCGCTCGTCGCCGAGCTGGCTGTCGCGGAGGCGGGTGACGGCGTCGTATTCGTAGAGGCCCTGCTGGGCCTTGATGGTGGACTTGATGTGCCAGGTGATCAGCGGCGCGCCGACGGCTTCGGCGACTTCGTAGGCGAGAACGGTCTTGCCGGTGCCGGGTTCGCCCTTGATCAGCAGCGGGCGCTCGAGGGCGATCGCGGCATTGACCGCGATGCGCAGATCGTCGGTCGCGACATAGTTCTTGGTGCCTTCAAAGCGCATCGTTCAGTCCGGTCTTGGATTTATGTGACGAAGTGGCGGCGACCCTAGGGCGCGGGCCAAGGGGTTGCAAGGTTTGCCCGGCGGCGGCGCCGGCAACCGAGACCCGGGCCAGGGGTATTCGAACGTCGCTTTTTCGATGATCGCGGGCGAGGGCCTATTCGTTTGTCGCCTTTTTCCCGAGCCGCATTCGTTTGTCGCTTTTCCCGTGTCTCACAACGCCGGTTTCTGTGACGTAACGGAAGGTATTCGTTTGCCGGTTTTCGTCGCTTTGTGCCTCCTGACATCGCCGACCGGCGCCGCAACGGCGGTGTCTCACCGAAGATAGGATGATTGTCCGGTTCTGCAAGGCGTCCGGGCGATGCCGGCCGCGGCGTTGTCCGGACGACTACGAGGTCGACTTGCCCGGCGGTGTCGCGTATCCGGCGCGGGCGATGGGGCGATTCCGGATCAGGACAGGCGGCAGGCTGGGGCTGCGCGATGCGCTGCTCGCGCTCGCCTTGTTCGCCGCCGTGGTCCGGGCGCTCGTGCCGCAGGGTTTCATGCTGGCCGAGCACAAGGGCAGCGTCGCCGTCGTCATCTGCACCGCCGACGGATCGAAGACCCTGGCCGGCGTACCGAGAAGCGGCGACCAGCGCGGCGACGGCCTCGCCAGCATGAATGCCCCTTGCGCCTTTGCGGGCCTCGCCATGGCGGCGCCGCCGCCGGCGGCGCCCATCGTTTCGCTCGCCCAGGCCATCGAACTGCGCGTCGCCGCTGTCGACGCCGAACCGCCGGCCGCCGTCACGGCGGTCCATAGGCCCCAATCCCCACGCGCTCCACCCCGCCTCCACGCCTGACACCTGAACCCTGTCGGCTGCGCGCGCCCCTGGCGTGTGCGATCATGCGTGGAGAATTCTCATGTCTTTGTTGTGTCGCGGCGCCGTGTACGCGCTGCTGTCTTCGAGTGTCCTGTCTCCCCTCTTCTGGAACGCCTTTGCCGGCGATGCTGCGGAAACCGTCATCGTGACGGCGCGGCGCAATCCGGGCGAACCGGCGATCGTGGCGCGCGCGCGCGAGCGCCTTTCCCGAACCCCCGGCGCCGTCGCCGTCGTGGCGGCGGAAGCCTATGAGAAGAAGGTTGCGATGGGCTTTCCCGACCTGCTTCAGTGGGTGCCGGGCGTGCTGTCCAACAAGCGCTACGGCGAGGAATCGCGCCTCTCGATTCGCGGTTCCGGCATCGACCAGGCCTATCACCAGCGGGGCGTCCTGCTGGCCCAGGACGGCGTGCCCTTTGCCGATGCGGACGGCTTCTCCGACTTCCAGAAGGTCGATGCGCTCAGCGCGCGTTATATCGAGGTCTACAAGGGCGGCAACGCGCTGCGCTTCGGCGGCGCCCAGCTCGGCGGGGCGATCAACCTCGTCACGCCGAACGGGCGCACGGCACAGGCGCCCCACATGCTTCGCCTCGAAGGCGGGGCGTTCGGAACCGTCCGCGGCGCCGCTTCCGCAGCGGGCGAATCCGGCCGCATCGACGCGTATGGGCTCGTCGACGGGCTGGTCTCCGAGGGCTACCGCACGCATGGCGGCCAGGAGCAAGTCCGCGGCACGCTGAATGTCGGCTATTCGCTGGGCGAGGAGCGCGAAATCCGCCTTGTCGTGTATGGCGCTGAGATACGGCAGGACGTGCCGGGTACGCTTTCGCTCAGCGATGCGCTGTATCATCCCAGGCGCGCCGGGGCCGGTGTCGTCGCCAATGACTGGAAGCGCGACCAGGACGTCGCCCGCCTGTCGCTCCGGACGCACTGGCGCTTCGACGACAGCCTGGTCTTCGAAGGCGGCGTCTACGGCACCTGGACGGACCTCCATCATCCCATCCCCATCGTCATCGACCAGGACATCGCCAACCAGGGCGCGTTCGGCCGCTTCGACTGGACCGGGGAGGTGGCCGGACTGCGCGCGGACCTCTTCTTCGGCGCGTCCTATCGCCACGGGACCAACGACCAGGGATTGTTCGTGAACGCCGGCGGCCAGAATGGCTTCCAGTTCGGCGATTCTCACCAGGCGGCGAGCGGCCTCGACGTGTTCGCCGAGGGCCGCCTGTTCGTGGCGGAGCGGCTGGCGCTCGTCATGGGCGGTTCATGGGGACGTGCGACGCGCGACTATCGCGACAACCGCAACGCCGCCAATGACCGTTCGAAGCGCTTCGACTGGTTCGCGCCGCGCGTCGGCCTGCTGTGGGAAGACGAAAGCGGCATTCAGGTCTATGCCAATGTCACGCGCTCGGTCGAACCGCCGCATTATGGCGCGCTGGTGCAGGCGCCCCATCCGGGCTTCGTCCCGATCGTTCCCCAGGATGCGTGGACCGTCGAAGCCGGCACGCGCGGGCGACGCGGCGCCTTCATCTGGGACCTGACTTTCTACCGCGCCTGGCTGGAGGGCGAGTTGCTGAGCTTCAGTGCCCAGACCGGATACCCGGCCGCCTTCTTCAACGCCGGGAAGACGATCCATCAGGGCATCGAAGCCAGCCTCGACTGGCGGCTGATCGACGGCGCGCCGGGCGAGGACAGCCTCACGCTCCGGCAGACCTATGCCTGGTCGGACTTCACCTTCGACGGCGATCCCGTCTACGGCGACAACCGGCTGCCCGTGGTGCCCACGCACCAGTATCGCGCCGCCCTGCGCTACGAGGCGGCATCGGGATTCTACATCGAGCCTGCGGTCGACTGGCGGATCGCCGATGTCTATGTCGACTATGCCAACACGCTGAAGGCGCCGGGCTATGTGCTGTTCAACCTGTCGGCCGGCTGGACGCTTGAGGACGGCGTGACGCTGTTCGTGGACGCGCGCAATCTCGCCGACAGGCACCACGTCGCCGAATTCGGCGCCGTAACCGACGCGCGCACGGCGAGCGCCGGTGTATTCTACCCTGGCGAAGGCCGTTCGGTCTTTGCCGGCGTGATCCTGAAGCTCTGACGACGGAGGAATGATGAAATGAGGATCAGTCTTGTTGCCGCAGGCGTGTCGATGGCCGTGCTGGCCGGCGCGGCGCCGGTGCTGCATGTCGCGGCGGCGGCGTCCCCGCCCGCGGCGGCCTCGGTCAATATCGGCGCGCTGTCGATCGAGGGGGCGACGATTCCCGAGACGCCGGGCGGCATGGGCGCGGCCTATTTCACGATCGTCAATGGCGGGCGGGAGAGCGACTGGGTCACGGCGGCGAGCGCCGATGTGGCGCAGTCGGTCGAGTTCCACACCATGGTCGACGAAGGCGGGACGATGCAGATGCGGCCGATGCAGGATGTCGTCATCCCGCCGGGCGCGGCGCTGACCTTCGCACCCGGCGGCAACCACCTCATGCTGATCGGGCTGGCCAAGCCGCTGCGGGCGGGCGACACGGTGACGCTGAAGATCACCTTCGACCGGCATGGCGAGATGACGGTGCCCATCGTCGTGACGCCGCGCGCGGCGGGCGGGGAGCATTCCGGCCACCATTGAGGCGGGCGGGGCGAAAGCAGCTCCCGCACTGCACAATAATCCTTGCCGGGGGCGGGTTTGTCGTCTTTCATCCGTTACGGATGTCAACGGACGAACGCGCCCTCGACCAGGAGCTGGATGAACCGCCGGAGCAGGAGGCGGCCGGGCGATTTGCCAGACCGGGCCTCGACGAGCCGTTCGACGCCTATGTCCTCGACCACACCTTCGACGAATGCTTCCTGCCGAACCGCTGGTCGCGGCCGCATTACGCGCCGCTGCACGAGCTGCTGAGTTCGCTGCCGGTCGAGGAGATCCAGCGCCGGCAGCTCGCCTGCGAGCAGAGCTTCCTGCACCAGGGCATCACCTTCACGGTCTATGGCGACTCGAAGGCGACCGAAAAGATCATCCCGACCGACCTTTTGCCGCGCATCATCACGGGCGCCGAGTGGGACGCGGTCGAGCGGGGGCTGAAGCAGCGCATCAAGGCGCTGAATCTGTTCCTGAAGGACATCTATCACGACGCCCGGGTCGTGAAGGACGGCATCATCCCGGGCGACCTCGTGTTCGGCGCGAAGCATTTCCGCAACGAAATGGTGGGCGTGGAGGTGCCGCTCGGCGCTTATGTCAGCGTCTGCGGCACCGACCTGATCCGCAACGAGGCGGGCGAATTCGTCGTGCTGGAGGATAATCTCCGCGTCCCGTCGGGCGTCAGCTATATGCTGGCGAACCGCGAGGTGGTGCGGCGGGCCTTCCCCAGCGTCTTCCGCCAGAGCCGCGTCAGGCCGGTCGAAGCCTATCCGCAGATGCTGCTGGAGACGCTGCGTTCGCTGGCGCCGGCAGGGCGCGAGAACCCGCGCATCGTGCTGCTGACGCCGGGCGTCTTCAACTCGGCCTATTACGAGCACACCTTCCTGGCGCGCCAGATGGGCATCGAACTGGTCGAAGGGCGCGACCTGCTGGTGCATGACGGCTTCGTCTGCATGCGGACGACCAGCGGTCTGGAGCGCGTCGACGTGATCTATCGCCGCATCGACGACGACTTCGCCGACCCGCTGGTGTTCCGGAAGGATTCGGTGCTGGGCGTGCCGGGGATGTTCGAGGCCTATACCAAGGGCAAGGTCGTGGTCGCCAATGCCTTCGGCAACGGCGTCGCGGACGACAAGGCGGTCTATGCCTATGTGCCGCGGCTCATCAAATATTATCTTGGCGAGGATGCGATCCTCCAGAATGTCGAGACCTATCTCTGCCGCGAACCCTCGGCGCTGAACCATGTCCTCGCCAATCTCGACAAGCTGGTGGTGAAGGCGGTGGGCGAAAGCGGGGGCTACGGCATGCTGGTGGGTCCGCATGCGAGCGAGGCGGAGCGGGCGGCGTTCGGCGAGAAGGTGAAGGCCGATCCCGACAACTACATCGCCCAGCCGACGATCAGCCTGTCGCGGGCGCCGTGCTTCATCGAAGGCAAGTTCGAGGCGCGGCACATCGATCTCCGCCCGTTCATCCTGACCGGCGCCGAGACGCAGGTGGTGCCCGGCGGGCTGACGCGCGTGGCGCTCAGGCGCGGCAGCCTGGTCGTCAATTCCAGCCAGGGCGGCGGATCGAAGGACACATGGGTGCTGGCGGACTGACATGCTGAGCCGGGTCGCCGACAGCCTCTACTGGATGGCGCGCTATGCGGAGCGGGCCGAGCACGGCGCCCGGCTGCTCCGCGTGCGCCTGGAAGCGATGGTCGAGCAGGGTGACATCGAATCGAGCGAGGGCTGGCGGCGCATGCTCTACGCGCTGGCCGATCTCGATCCGGACGATCCGGCGGCCGATCCGCGCGACATCACCTATCGCGTCGCGTTCGAACGGACGAACCAGTCTTCGGTGATAAGCTCGATCGCGGCGGCGCGCGACAATGCGCGGGCGGTGCGCGAGCTGATCAGCTCGGAGATGTGGGAGCAGATCAACCGGCAATATCTCAGGCTGACCAATCTCGACTTCGACTTCGTGTGGTCGTCGAATCCGGCGCAGACCTTCATCGACATCGGCGACGGCATCTGGTTCTTCCAGGGCATCACCCATTCGACGATGCGCCACGGCGAGGGCTTCGATTTCATCGAACTCGGCACGTATATCGAGCGGGCCCAGCTTATCGCGCGGCTGCTCGACGTCTATCTCTCGCCGCCGCAGGACGACGGGCCGAAATTCGCGACGCCGGGCTATTTCGACTGGATCAGCCTGCTGAAGCAGTGCACCGGCTTCGAGGCCTACGCGAAGGTCTACACGGCGCAAATCGCCTGGCGGAAGATCGCGGACTTCCTGATCTTCGATCCGGAATTTCCCCATTCGATCCGCTTCGCCGTCGACAAGGTGCAGTCGGCGCTGGAGCAGATCGCGCCGGGCGCGCCGCAGAGCCGGCGGGCGGCGATCGCGCGGATGGCGGGGCGGATGAAGGCGAGCGTCGATTTCGGCTCGATCGACGAGGTGGTCCAGGGCGGCATCGCGCCGTTCCTGACCAGCATCCAGAAGCAGTGCGAGGCGATCCACACCGCCGTCTACACGACCTATATCTCGTACGGCCTAGAAGACGTTCTGGAGCGGTGAGGCTCTACGGCCTCGATGGATGCCGCGCCGGGTGGGTGGCGGCATCGGCGCCGGTGGACGATCCCGCCGCCATCCACATCGCGGTCATCCCGCGGCTGGCGATATTGTTCGAAGGCGAGGCGCCGGGGCTCGCCGGGATCGACATGACGATCGGCTTGCCGGAGCGGATCGGGCCGGAGGGCCGCGTGCCGGAGCGGTTGATCCGCCAGGTGCTGGGGCCGCGGCGGTCGTCGGTGTTTTCGACGCCGTGTCGCGCCGCCGTCTATGCCGGCGACTACACGGAGGCCTGCCGTCTGGCGCGCGCCCATTCCGATCCGCCGCGGGCGCTGAGCAAGCAGGCGTTCAACATCCTGCCGAAGATGCGCGAGATCGACGCGCTGCTGGGCGCGCGACCCGGCCTGCGGCCGCTGCTGCGGGAGGTGCATCCGGAGACGAGTTTCTGGGCGCTCAACGGCAAGGCGCCGATGGCGCATGCGAAGAAGACGGCGGAGGGTGTCGCGGAACGACACGCCGTCCTGCGCCGGTGCGGGGTGCCGGCGGCCGCGCTGGCGACGCGGCTGAAGGGCGCGACGGCGGACGATGTCGTCGATGCGCTGGCGGTGTTGCAGTCGGCGTTTCGGGTGTGGCGCGGCGAGGCGGTGGTGTTCGGCGCCGACGGCGACGCCGATGCGTTCGGCTTTCCCTGCGCGATCTCGGCCTGACTACGCCGCGGCGCGCGCCGCGAGGGCGGCGGCGACGCGGGGCATGACATCGGGCCAGTCGCCGAAAGTCTGCGGCGCGTAGACGTGGCTGGCGCGGTACCAGGGATAATGGTCGGTGCCGAGCTGCGGCCACACCGGGCCGGCGACGAGGAACCAGACTTCGGTGCCGACGGCCCCTGCCAGCGCGGCGGCAGCGGTCGGTGCCGAGATGACGAGATCGCAGGCGGCCGACAGGGCGGCGGCGCCGTCGAGGTCGTTCTTGAGGTCGAGGCCTTCGATCGCGACGATGTCGGTACCGAAGAGATGGCGCGCGCGCTCCATCTCAGGCGCAGCGTCGCCGTATTGCAGGTTCACGAAGGTGACGCCCGGGGTTGCGAAGATGTCGCCCCAGAGGTCGATGGCGCCGAAATATTTCTGGCGCTGGGCGTTGATCATCATCGAGCGCCAGCAGATACCGACCTTGAGGCCGGGCCGCTCGGCAAGCTGGGCGCGGTAGGTTTCGACCCGCGCGGGGGCCGGCGTGAAGAAGGCCTTGCCAGGGAAGGCGTCGAGCGACAGGCGGCGATGGGCGAGGGCAGTGCCGAAAGGCACGACGTAGTCCGGCTTGCCGGCCCAGCCGACGAGGCGGAGTTCCTTCGTGTTGTGGCGCGTGACGACATAGTTGCCGAGCTGTGCGCCGGGCAGCGAACGCTGGAGCAGCGGCAGCAGGCGGGCGTCGGCCGCGACCTTGAGCTTTCCGGTCTCGCCGACTTCGGCGAGCAGGTCGGGCAGCACGTTGGCGAACATGACCTCATCGCCGAGGCCTTGCTCGCCGATCGCCAGAACCGTTTTTCCTTCGAGCGGCTCGCCCCGCCAGATCGGCGCATCGATGCCGTAGAGAACCGAAGCGCGGTGCGCGTGGTTGTGGCGGATCTCGTAGGCGGGGAAGCCTTCCGCGACATTGCCCATCGAGAGATAGCAGAGCGCGCGCGCGTGTGTCGTCTCGATGCGGTCGTGCGGCTCGGTCGTCAGCGCCAGCGCCCTGTCATAGCAGGCGAGCGCTTCATCGAGGGGGCCGGTATGGTGCAGCCCGTAGCCGAGATTGTGCCAGGCGCGGGCAAAGCCGGGATCGAGCCGCAGCGCTTCGCGATAGAAGAGGCCGGCCTGGTCGAACTCGCTTTGCTCGACCAGGATCGTGCCCAGCGTATTCCACAGCAAAGGCTGCTCGGGCATGCGATAGATCGCGCTGCGGCAGAGCTCGATAGCGTCGTCGAAGCGCGAGTCGTCGCGCAAGACGCCGGCGAGATTGTTCCAGCCCATCGGCTGGTCCGGCTCCATCTCGCAATAGATGCGGAACAGCTTCTCGGCGACGTCGCGCATCTTCATGCGCCAGGCGGCGAGACCGAGATTGAGATAGAGGTCGGTGTCGGTCGGATCGAGTGCCAGGGCCTTCTCGTACATGCCGAGCGCCTTGTGGACCTCGCCGAGATTCTCAAGGCTCAGGGCAAGCATGTGATAGGCCTGGCTGCACGTCGGATCGGCTTCCGTGGCATCCACGGCCTTGTGCGCGGCGCGCCCGTAGTCGGCCTTGCGGAACGCGAACACCGACTTGCGCAGATGCTTGTGGCAAGCCCGCCGCGCGGCGGTATCCGGCTCGGCGGCGGTGATCGCCTCGGCGCGCTTCAGGAACGACGCCTTGGCGCCGACTCCGGTCCGCTCGGCGCCGTCGCGCTCCAATTGTGCTGCGTTCGCGCCCATCGCCTCCGCGGTCCCCCGGTCGGCGCGATATGGCGTTCACCATGGTTAAGGAGTTGTGAACCGTTGGTTGAAACTATGGAACGATACGGAGTGCTTCGTTCAGACCGCTTTAACCGCATCCCTCTAATTGTCGTGCAGGAACACCATGCCCCTGAAGCTGTCCCTCAAGCCGCACGAGAAGTTCGTCGTCAACGGCGCCGTCATGGTCAATGGCGACCGCAAGAGCGAGGTCGTGGTCCAGAACAAGGCCTCGATCCTGCGCGAGAAGGACATCCTCCAGCCGGACGACGCCGACACGCCGCTGAAGCGTGTCTATTTCCCGATCCAGATGATGTATCTGGAGTCGGCGGCCGGCGGCGAGCATCTGGACGTCTATTACGACGCCTTCGCGGAGCGGATGGCCGACTTCATGGGCGCCATCTCGAATCCCGACGTTCTTTCGGCCTGCGTCGCGATCAGCCGCGATGTGCTGGGCGGTCAGTATTACCGCGCGCTGATGACCTGCCGGCGGCTCTTCGCCTACGAACAAGAAAGACTCGCGTATGTCCCTGACGGCGTACCAGAAGACGCTTAAGGCCACAGAGCACCCGCGCGACGTCGAGTACCGCCTCTTCGGGCAGGTCACGCGTGCGCTGCTGGAAGCGGCGCCGCTGCCGCGCACCGACCCCAAGAAGATCGCAGCGATAGACTGGAACCGGCGCGTCTGGTCGACGATGGCCGGCGACTGTTCGAGCGACGCGAACGCCATGCCGCCGCAGATCCGCGCCGGCATCATTTCGCTTTCCCTGTTCGTTGCGCGCTATTCCAGCCAGGTCATGGCGAGCGCCATGCCGATCGATCCGCTGATCGAGATCAACCGCACGATCATGCAGGGCCTCGCGGCGCGCCCGACCGCCAGCGCGGCCTGACAGCCGTATCATTTCTTCCCGCCTGAAACGCGCCGCGCGGCACAATATGCCGCGGCGCCTTCCGGCGTGCCCACATACATTCATAGATTTCAACGCGTTAGCGCCGCGTGCCGATGGCACGTCGGTTGCGCATCCGTTCCTCGGGCAGAAGCCCGGCGAGCAAAAGGCTCGCGCTTAATCCAGCCAGAACGGACTGAACCATGCTGAGCGTGAATACCAATGTGGGCGCGATGATCGCCCTCCAGAACCTGTCGAAGACCAACAAGTCGATGGAAGAGACGCAGAACCGCATCAACACCGGCCTCGCCGTAGCCTCCGCCAAGGACAATGGCGGCATCTACGCGATCGCCCAGACGATGCGGGGCGACGTCGCCGCGATGACCGCCGTGAACCAGTCCCTGGCGCGCGGCAAGAGCGTGACCGATGTCGCGCTCGCGGCCGGCGAAGCGATCTCGGATCTTCTCGTCCAGATGAAGGAGAAATCGTTGGGCGCGGCCGACGCCTCGCTCGATACGACGAGCCGGGACGCGCTGAATGAGGATTTCGTGGCGCTGCGCAAGCAGATCGCTTCGATCGTCGCGAACGCCTCGTTCAATGGAGTGAACATCATCGATGGGTCGACCACCAGCCTCGCGTCGCTTGCGTCCGCGTCGGCAAACCGGCTGACCGTGTCCGGGGAGAACATGACGCTGAGCGGCCAGATCATCACGCTGGCCACCACCGCGAACATCTCCACGCAGACGGGCGCCTCGACGATGCTCTCCACGATCAACACCTCCCTCAACAACGTGAACCAGGGTCTGGCACGTCTCGGCACGGCCTCCAGGCGGCTCGATCTGCAGATGGAGTTCGTGACGAAACTGTCGGACAGCTTGAAGAGCGGCATAGGCAATCTTGTCGATGCCGACATGGCGGTGGAAAGCGCCCGCCTCCAGTCGCTGCAGGTGAAGCAGCAGCTGGGTGTTCAAGCCCTGAGCATCGCGAACAGCGCACCGCAGTCGATCATGTCGCTGTTCCGTTAGGTCTTTCGACTAGGTCCACAACGACGCAGGCGAACAGGGGCGGCCGAAAGGCCGCCCCTTTCCTTTGGGCCTTGGGCGGCAGCTATTGCCGGGCATTCTCTGCCGACGCGGCAAGAGATTCCCCGCCTGCCACTGTGCCAGGCAGAGACTGCCTGCAAAAACTGCCGGAAATCCGAATCTGACGGTGGTGAACGGAAATTAATGCCCGGTTGGCATGCCGTCTGCTGATGGCCCCTGGGGGCAAAACGCCCTTCGAGCAGAACGCTCGTCACATATCCAGAACGGAGTGGCTCAAAATGAGTCTCGGGGTAAATACGAATGTGGGGGCGATGGTCGCCCTCCAGAATCTGTCGAAGACGAACAAGGAACTGGAAACCGTCCAGAGCCGGATCAACACCGGTCTTGCGGTTGCTAGCGCGAAGGACAACGGCGGCATCTACGCCATCGCCCAGGCGATGCGCGGCGACGTCGGCGCGTACAACGCCGTGAACCAGAGCCTTGGCCGCGCGAAGAGCGTGGTCGACGTTGCGCTCGCGGCCGGCGAATCCGTTTCCGATCTGCTCGTGCAGATGAAGGAAAAGACCCTCGCCGCTTCGGACGCCTCGCTCGACACGGCCTCGCGCGACGCGCTGAACGAAGACTTCGTCGCGCTGCGCAAGCAGATCGACTCGATCGTCAGCAATGCGTCGTTCAACGGCGTCAACCTGATCAACACGGGCACGGGCTTCCAGTCGATCGCCAGCGCCGACGGTTCTTCGAAGATCTCGGTGAATGCCGAGAACCTGTCGCTGAGCGGTACGGTCGTCACGCTGTCCTCGACCAGCACGATCTCGACGCTGACCAAGGCTTCGACGATGCTGTCGACCATCAACACGTCGCTGGCAAACACCAACAAGGCGCTCGCGCGTCTCGGCTCGGTGTCGAAGCGTCTCGACACGCAGATGGAGTTCACGACCAAGGTGCAGGATGCCCTCAAGGCGGGTATCGGCAACCTGGTGGACGCCGATCTGTCCGTCGAATCCGCGCGGTTGCAGGCCTTGCAGGTCAAGCAGCAGCTTGGCGTTCAGGCGCTCTCGATCGCGAACAGCGCACCGCAGTCGGTGCTTGGGCTGTTCCGGTAAGCTCTTCGGGCAGAGGGCGCGGCACAGGCCGCGCCCTCGGTTCCGAACCGCCGCGGAACGCTTAACCTCTCGGGGAGGTCGAGCCAGTGACAGACACCATCAGCCAAATCACTCCGCCGGCTTCGTTGCCCGTCCAGCCGGTCGCGCCCGAGCGCCGTGCCGATCTGCGCCAGGACGCCAAGGACCCAGGCCCGGTGGCGAGCAACCGCGCGGTCGAAGCGGTCGAGAAGGCGCTGAAGTCGATGGACCCGCCGATCATGAGCCGCAACGAGCGGCTGAGCATCGTACGCGACGACGACACCGGGACGTTTATCTACCGGAGCATCGACCGGAAGACCGGCGAAGTGATCCGCCAGTGGCCGGCCGAAAGCATGCTCCAGTTCAAAGCGTATCTGCGCAACGCCGAAGGCGTGCTCGTCGACCGCCAGGTTTGAAGGTCCGCGCTGATCCGCGGCATGGCGGCGGGCTTGTGCCGTGCAACCCGGCAATTCCTTCCCCTTTCCTACATCGCCTGCCCACCTCGCGCCCTATGCGCGTTCCAAGGTCGTTCATAAAATCAAGCAAACTCAAATAGTTATCTCAACTCCGCAGTTGGCCTTCGGCTTGCTGTAAGGGCCTCGGGCGAACAGAAGCGCCCGCTCCTAGGTTGCGGAGAAGCCAGATGGGTCTTTCGGTCAATACCAATGTCGCCGCGATGGTGGCGCTTCAGAATCTGAACGCCTCGACGCGGGAGTTGGAAGTCACGCAGCAGCGCGTCTCGACCGGCCTCAAGGTGATGGGCGCGAAAGACAACGCCTCGTCCTACGCGATCGCCCAGGGCATCCGGGGCGACATCGGCGCCCTCGGCGCGATCACCTCCAGCCTCAACCGCGCCAAGAGCATTTCGGATGTGGCTCTGGCGGGCGGCGAGTCGATCTCGGACCTGCTGATCCAGATGAAGGAAAAGGCCTTCGGCGCCGTCGATCCCTCGCTCGACACGCAGGCCCGGGCGGCGCTGAACGAGGACTTCAAGGCGCTGCGCAGCCAGATCGATCTCATCGTGCGGAACTCGAAGTTCGACGGCGCGAACCTGATGGACGGGTCGATCGCGGCTCCGGGCATCCAGATCTTGGCCGATGCCGACGCGACGAACGCGATCACGCTGGCGCCGGAGGACATGTCGGTCAGCGGCTCGATCGTGACGATCTCCTCGACGGCCAATCTTTCGACGCTGACGGCCGCCTCGGTCGCGCTGAGCCTCGTCAATGCGAGTCAGCAGAATGTGACCTCGGCGCTCGCCCGCCTCGGCTCGACCGGCAAGAAGATCGACGCGCATCTGGTTTTCGTCAGCAAGCTCCACGACGCACTGACGGGGGGCATAGGCAATCTCGTGGACGCGGACATGGCGGTGGAAAGCGCCAAGCTCCAGGCGTTGCAGATAAAACAGCAACTCGGGACCCAGTCGCTCGCGATCGCGAATACCGCGCCGCAGGCTGTCCTTTCGCTGTTCCAGGGCGGCTAAGCCGCCGACGTCGTGACGGACGCGAAGGCCGCCTTTCGAGGCGGCCTTTTTCGTGTCGGGTGATCAGCCGGCGAGGGCGGCGGTGAGGGCGGCGGTCACGCGCGTGACGTCGTCTTCCGTCATCGCGGCGAAGAGCGG
The DNA here is from genome assembly GCA_020852655.1 of Alphaproteobacteria bacterium. Taxonomy (GTDB): domain Bacteria; phylum Pseudomonadota; class Alphaproteobacteria; order Micropepsales; family Micropepsaceae; genus JADZAI01. The sequence goes on along the minus strand of JADZAI010000071.1, from coordinate 56,515 downwards.
CAGCGACAGGCAGCTTTCGTAATAGGCGTCGGCGCCGGGAAGGTCGGTGCCGGGATAGCGGTTCGCATAGTAAGGCTGGCGGTGCACCGGGATGTAGTGCACCTGGCTGCCGATGCCCGCTTCGGCGAGCCGGCGCATGAGGGCGGCACGGTCGAGCCCGGCCTTCGCGAAATCGATCTTCACGACACAGAGATGCCACGCCGGATCGCCGGTCGGTGCATGGGCGAGCGGGCGGACCACCGGCGCGAGCGGCGCGAGGCCTTCGGCGTAAAGCTCCATCAGGCGGCGGCGCTGGGCGACGAAGCGGGCGAGCTTCTTCACCTGCGACAAGCCGAGGGCGCAGAGAATGTCCGGCGCGCGATAGTTGAAGCCGGGCTCGGGCAATTCATAGAACCAGGGGTTCGGCGCGCCTTCGGCATCGACGGCGCCGGGCAGCGTGAAGCCTTCCGGCTGGCGTACGAGGCCGTGGTTGCGGTCGGCACGCAGGGCGGCGGCGAGCGCATCGTCGTTGGTCGTCACCGCGCCGCCTTCGCCCATCGCGATGGTTTTCACGGGATGGAAGCTGAAGCAGGCGAGGTCGCTGTGGCTACAGGCGCCGACCGGCCGGCCGGCTTCGGTGCCGCCGATCGCGTGGCAGGCGTCCTCGATGACCCAGAGACCCCATTCGCGCGCGACGGCGGCGATGCCTTCCATGTCGCAGCACTGGCCGTTCAGATGCACCGGCAGCGCGGCGCGGGCGCCCTGGGCACGGCGCAGCGCATCGCGCAGCGTCTGCGGCGTCATCAGGCCGGTTTCGGGATCGACATCGGCAAAGACGACCTCGGCGCCGCAATAGCGCACGGCATTCGCGGTTGCGACGAAGGTGATCGAGGGCACGACGGCGACCTGGCCGCGATCGAGCTTGATGGCGCGCGCCGCGAGATGCAGCGCGGCGGTGCCGTTCGCGCAGACGACGGCGTGGCGCGCCTGCGTGACATCGACCAGCGCCGCCTCGAAACGCTCCACCATCGGGCCGGTCGTCAGATAGGGCGACAGCAGGGCTTCACGGACGGCGGCGAGATCATCCTCCTCGATGACCTGGCGGCCATAGGGCAGGAAAGGCTGCACGGCGCCGGCGGGCTTCACGCAAATGCGTCCGTCAGGAGCGACTGGAGCCCGCGCGCGTCGAGCGCGTCGGGGTTGCGGTCGCTGGAATAGCAGAAGCCGTCATCGACCTCGCGGGCACCCTCGGCGACATATTCTGCCCGCAGGCTCCCCCACGAAGGCAGGATCGCGTAGCGGTCGTGCAGCTCGACCGTCTGTCGCGCGACGTCTTCCGGGATCATCACCTCGTGCAGCTTCTCGCCGGGGCGGATGCCGATGACGCGCTGGGTCATGCCGGGCGCCATCGTCGCGGCGAGCTCGGTCATCTTCAGGCTGCCGATCTTGGGCACGTAGATTTCGCCGCCCCGCATCATCGCCATGGAGGAGAGAACGAGATTCACGCCCTGGCTCAGCGTGATCCAGAAGCGGGTCATGCGCGGATCGGTGATGGGCAGGTCCGCGGCGCCTTCGGCCATCATCTTCTGGAACATCGGCACGACCGAGCCGCGCGAGCCGATGACGTTGCCATAGCGCACGACGGAGAAGCGCGTGCCCTCGGCGCCGGCGAGATGGTTGGCGGCGACGAAGATCTTGTCGGAGGCGAGCTTGGTCGCGCCGTAGAGATTGACCGGGTTGGCGGCCTTGTCGGTCGAGAGCGCCAGTACGCGCTTCACGTTCCGCGACAGCGCCGCGTGGACGATGTTCTCGGCTCCCAGGATGTTGGTGTGGACGCATTCCAGCGGATTATATTCGGCGATCGGCACCTGCTTCATCGCCGCAGCGTGGACGACATAGTCGACGTCGCGCATCGCCATCTCCAGCCGGTCGCGCGAACGCACGTCGCCGATGAAGAAGCGCATGAAGGGATAGCGCTCCTGCGGGAAGACCTGCGCCATCTCAAACTGCTTCAGCTCGTCGCGGCTGAAGACGATGAGGCGGCGCGGCTTGAACTGCTCGCAGACCTGCCGGATGAAGGCGTTGCCGAACGAGCCGGTGCCGCCGGTGACGAGGACCGTCTTGTCGTTGAGGTCGATCATCGGCTGCGAAAAGTCGCGCCGGGCGATCCAGTTCAGCAGGCGGCCATAGCCGGGCGAGTGGGACGCAGCGGCGGCAGGCGTGGGAGCAAGATTTCGGGCAGCGGTCATCGCGTTCTAAGCCGGTCGCGTAAGGCGATCCGGTCCAATGTGGGGGTGCAGCGTTAACAAGCGTTTACGCGGCGCAGGGAGAGGGCGTAGCGGAGCCGGCGAGGCGCCGACGGCGTGGCTGCCGGGCGGCGGGTTTCATCCATTTCGAGGGCCGAGAGCATCATCCGGCAGAAGACGAGGCCGTGGACGATCTTGTGCTCGACGAGGCCGATGACGGCGGCGCCGGAGAGATCGGCTTCGAGGCGGATGGCGTTCGCGCCGTCGCCGAGTTCGAGCCAGCCCTCGGTCATCCCGACGCCGCTGCGGCAGGAGACCAGGAACGAGACGGGCGCCCCGAGATCGACCTCCTGGTTCTGGAGCGGGAAGCGTTCCGGCGTGCGGCCGCCATTATGGGTCGCGTAGGCGAGCGCCGGGACGTCGAAGGCGCCGGGCAGGAGCGTGACATGGGCGAGGCGGAGCGAGCCCTTGCCCCAGTTCGGCCAGTGAAGCGTCAGCTCGGTTTCGATGCGCGTGTCGTCGGGCGGGATGCGGATCGTCTTGTCGATCGGGCCGAGCGGCGTCCTGATCTGTCCGGAGATGGTGACGGCGCCGCTCCCGGGATCGACGGCGATCTCCGGTGTGCAGGGTTCCAGGTCGGTAACCTTCGGCTCGCCCGGGCCTTCGAAGACGGTGTTGCCGGTGTACCAGTCGGCCGAGAGCGCGATGTCGTCGACCGACCCATGCGGCAGGAAGCCGGCGAGCGCGCGCGCGTTGGGGCGGCCGAAGGCGGAGAGGGCGAGGCCGCGGCGCTTGTCGAGGGCAAGGCGCAGCGCGCCGGTCTCGACAAGGATCAGCCGCTCGCCGCACTCGATGCGGGGAGCTTGATCCTCCCCTGCGGAGCGAAGCGGAGCGGGGGAGGGGGACCGCGCAGCGGTGGAGGGGGCAGATGCAGCGCGCAGTGGTGCAAGCCCGGCCGCGCGACCGCGAAAAAGGGAGAGATCGGGCGCTGCATCCGCCCCCTCCACCGCCTTCGGCGGTCCCCCGCTATGCGGGGGAGGATCAGAAAGGCGTGCGACGAATTCCGCCAGCTCCTCGACGAACCCCGTCCATCGCTTCTCGGTGATGTGGGTGCGGAAGTCGCTGGACCAGAGGCGGCAGAGGGTGCGCCAGGCGTCGTCGCCGGCGTTCGCGGCGCTCAGGAGCTGCGCCGCGCGGTGGCATTGCGCGTTGGCCCAGAGGTCGTCGCGGCCCGAGGCGGCCCAGCGTGTGAGGTTGTATTTCGGCTGCTTCTTGACCGGCACTGGATTGTTCGGCGCTTCCAGCGCCAGCAAATGCCCGGCATTGGCGCCGGATGCCGCCTTCAGCGCATCGGACGGGAAGGCGAGGGTGACGCCGCGCTGGCGCAGGGCCTCGAAGGCGGCGCCGATGGCCTTCCATTCGCCGTGTGTCGTCACCGTCTCGGTGGCGAAGCGGCCGGGGCGGAAGTCGAAGCACTCGGCGTCGTTGGTGTAGATGGCGAAGACGCGGTCGACCGGACCGCGATGCGACAGCACGAAATCGGCATAGTCGTCGAGCGAGATGTCGCCATGCGCGAGGCGCTGGAGCTTCTGGAAGGCTATCGTGTTCGACCAGAGCAGGCCGATCTCCGTGCCGTCGACGCCGGCGGCGCGCTGCGGATGATAGCGCCAGTGGCGGTTCCACTCCGCGTGATGCGAGGCCGGGTCGTCCCAGTCCATGACAACAGCGTCGTAGCCGTCGGCGCGATAGAGCGGCACGATCCCGGCTGAATAGGCCTGCTCGTTGACGAGGGCGATGCGCGGGTTCGCGCCCAGCAATTTCCGGTAGACGGCGCGGCCGAGCGCGAGATTGCGCGCCACCACCGGCCACGGCATCAGCGGGCCGATGGCCTGCGCATAGCCCGAGCCGACGAATTCGACGCGGCCGTCGGCGATGAGTTTCTTCAGCCGCGCGATCCAGCCGGGCGCGAGGTCCTGCACGATCTCCAGCGTCAGGCCGCTCGCCTCGATCGCGACCGGGATGCCGTCTTCGGCGAGATCGAGCAGCGGTTCGTAGCAGCGGCGGACCACTTCGGGCCGCTGCGCCTCCTCGATCGAGGAGAACATCAAATTGAGATGAAGCAGGATATAGCCGGTCAGCGTCCCGACCCGGCGGTCGCGCGGGCGGCGCGGCATCGGCTCGACAAGCGTCATGCCGCTTCCGCCTGCGCCGTCTCGACGCGAATGGCGGCGCAGGCCCGCGCGGCATTGGCCCGCGCCTCGGTGACGGTTGCGCCGGTGGCGAGGATCATGGCGGCGCGGGCGGCGCTCGACTCGGCGACGGGGATGACGTCGCCCGCCTGTTTGCTCACCAGTACTTCGAGGATGCCAGGCACAGCGCGTGCCTCGTCGATGCCGCTTATGACGGTGATGCGGCCGGGTTCGGGGAAGACATAGCGCTGGACGATGGGCGTGTCGCGGCGCGGCGTCAGCTCAGCGGGCGTCACGGGCTCACCGAGCGCGAGGCGCATGACGGCGCCGACGAAATCGACGCCGGTGTTGAGCGGAATTTCGCGCGTGCAGAAATAGCCGCCGGAGAGGCGCGCCGCGATTTCGATCACATGAGCGCGCCCACGATGCACGACCATGTCGCCCTTGTAGTTGTGCTGCGCGATCCCCAACGCCCTGGCGGCGGCGGTGACGGTGGCTTCGACGTCGGCGCGGATGGCGGGCGCGACATGGCTGGGCAGGTCGCCGCCATTTTCGATGAACCAGGGCGCGAAGCGATCCAGATATTCGTAATTGCGGTCGCTGAAGCCGGGGGTGTAGCCGATGCCGCCGAGCAGGATGGACTCGGTCGAGATCTGCGGGCCGTCGAGATAGGCTTCGACCATCACGCGGCCGGTTGGCGATTGCGCCCCGGCGCGGGCGTAGGCGGTTTCGGCGTCGAGGCCGCCGTTGAGGCGCTGCACGCCGCGGCCGCCGCGGCTGTCGACCGGCTTCACGACGAGATCGCGGCCGCGTTCCAGCATGGCGAACTGGAGGTCTGCGGCGTCGCGCAGCGGCGCATACCACGGGATCGGCACGCCCTGCGCCTTCAGCCGGTCCTTCATCGCCAGCTTGTCCATGGCGAGATGGGCCGTCTCCGGCGTCAAGCCGCGCAAGGACAGGCGCTGCGCCACGGCGGCGACGGTGTGCGGCACGTCGGCGCCCATGCAGATGACGCCGTCGATGCGGCGGACGGTGTCGTTGTAGTGCTGGGCGGCGTCGGCGGTGCCGCCGGCGTCATAGGTCGAAGCGACGATGCGGCCGTCGGCAAGCGCGAAGCCGGGGGCGTTCGCGTCGCCGTCGCTGACGACGACATGCAGGCCCATCTCCTTCGCGCGGGCGATGCCATGCGTCGCCTCCACGCCGCCACAGACGATGAGGAGGGTCTTACCGCGCATGGCGCTTGCTCCGCGCTATCGCTTTCACCCATCCAAGAATACTGCCTTGGTGAGGTGCTCGGCGGCGAATGCCGACGAGCCTCGAACCACGCACGCTGTTGCCGCTGCCCTGCGTGGTTCGAGGCTCCCCCGGAACAGGTCCGGGGGAGCACCTCACCATGGCAAGGTGGGTTTGGTTGCGGCCGCCCATCAGAAATACAGCCCGCCGTTGACGTTGAGCGTCTGGGCGGTGATGTAGGAGCTGGCGTCGCTGAGGAGATAGGCGACGGCGTCGGCGACTTCGGCCGTGGTGCCGAGGCGCTTGAGGACGATGCCTTCGGCGGCCTTCTGCACCGCGGGAGCGGAAAGGCCGGCGGCGGCCATGTCGGACTGGATCAGACCGGCGGCGACGACATTGGAGCGGATATTCTTCGGCGCGCCGAAGCGGGCGATCACCTGGCTGAGCGAGATGAGGCCGGCCTTGGAGGCGGCGTAGTGCGCGGTGCGCGGGCCGCCATACTGGCCGCTGACCGAGCCGATATGGACGATGGCGCCGCCGCCCGCCGCTTCGAGCCGCGGCAGAGCGAGCTGCGAACACACGAACGGGCCTTTCAGGTTGGCCGAGAGGATCGTGTCCCAGTCGTCGTCGGTGACCTGGTCGAAATCGGTGGGTTTGTTGATGCCGGCGTTGTTGACGAGGCCGCGCAAGGGTCCGAGTTCGCGTTCCGCCGCGTCCATCGCGGCCGAAATGGCGGCGCGGTCGGTCACTTCCATCGCGCAGGCGATCGCCTGGCCGCCGCCTTCGCATATCGCCTTCACGACGGCGGCGGCTTCCGCGGCGGTGCTGCGGTAGCCGATCGCGACGGCGGCGCCGGCCTCAGCGAGGCGCAGCGCGATGGCCCGGCCGATGCCGCGGCTGCCGCCGGTGACGAGGACCGTGCGGCCGGAGAGGTCGATGTCAGCCACGGCGCTTGCGCGCGATGGCGCGCTTGGCAGCGGCGGCGATATGCGGCGCGGTCAGGCCGAAGCGTTCGGCGAGCTCATCCGGCTCGCCCGACTCGCCGAACACGTCACGCACGCCGATGAACTCGATCGGGCAGGGGCGCGAGGCGGCCATCGCCTCCGCCACGGCGCCGCCGAGGCCGCCGTGGATGTTGTGGTCCTCGCAGGTGACGATGGCGCCGGTCTCCTCGGCGCAGCGCGCGACGAGGCCGGTGTCGATGGGCTTGATCGTCGCCATGTTGACGACGCGCGCCTGGATGCCCTGCGCCGCGAGCTGCGCGGCGGCTTCGGCGGCACGGGCGACTTCGACGCCGCAGGCGATCAGCGTGACGTCGCTGCCGTCGCGCAGCACGTGGCCCTTGCCGATCTCGAAGACATGGCCCTCGCCATACAGGCGCTTCGCCGGGCTGCGGCCGGTGCGCATGTAGACGGGGCCGTCGAAATCCAGCACCGCTTCGGTGGCGAGCGCCATCTCGTGCGGATCGGCGGGCGAGATGACGGTCATGCCGGGGATGGCGCGGAAGGCGGCGAGGTCTTCCAGCGCCTGGGCCGAGCCGCCGTCGGGGCCGACGTCGATGCCGGGATGCGAGGCGACGATCTTCACGTTGCGCCGCGTGTAGGCGACCGAGAGGCGCGCCTGTTCCACGGCGCGCAGGCAGAAGACGGCGAAGGTCGTCACCACGGGCACGAGGCCCGTCGCCGCCATACCGCCGGCGACGGCCATCATGTTCTGCTCGGCGATGCCGAACTGGAAGAAGCGGTCGGGATAGGCCTTGCGGAAATGATGCAGGCCGGTGCCGCCGGCGATGTCGGCATCCAGCGCCACCACCTTGCGGCGCGTCTCGCAGGCCGCGGTCAGCGCCTTGCCGAAGGCTTCGCGCAGCGAGTCGCCGGAGGTTCCGATGAGGGCGGGCGTGCTCATGCGGCCATCCATTCCTCGATTTCGGCGGGCTGAGCGCCCAGTTCCAGCAGCGCCGCGCGCGTCTCCTCGGGCTTCATCTTCACGCTGCCGTGCCACTGGGGAACGTCTTCCATGTAGGAGACGCCCTTGCCCTTCACGGTGTGCGCGATGACGACACTCGGCCTGTCCGCCGCGACGCCGGCAAAGGCGGCAAGGATGGCGCCGATGTCGTGACCGTCGATCTCGACGGCCTGCCAGCCGAAGGCGCGCCATTTCGCGGCGAAGGGCTCGAGGCCCATGATATTGGCGTTGCGGTCGTCGGACTGGAGCTTGTTGTAGTCGACGATGGCGCAGAGATTGGAAAGGCCGTGATGGGCGGCGCACATCGCGCCCTCCCACACCTCGCCTTCCTGGCACTCGCCGTCGCCGAGCATGGTGTAGACGCGCGCCGGGATGTTCTGGTGGCGCAGGCCCATCGCCATGCCGATGGCGGCGGAAAAGCCCTGGCCGAGCGAACCGGTGCTGGTCTCGCTGAGAGGCATGTCGAGCACATGCGGATGGCCTTGTGCGCGCGAGCCCATGCGGCGGAGCGAGAGCGGGATATCGTCGGGCACGTAGCCCATGGCGGCCCACACCGCGTAGAGCGCCGGCGCGCCGTGGCCTTTGGAGAGCACGAAGCGGTCGCGCGCGGGATCATCAGCTGTCCCGCCCGGAATATTGAGCTCCGACACATACAGCGCCGCGAGCAGATCGGCGCACGACATCGCCCCGCCCGGATGCCCCGACGTGGCGCGATAGATGCCCGCAATCGCCAATTGCCGCGTCCGCGCCGCGACGGCCTTGATGCGGGCCACGACCTCAGGCGTACGAACAGGCTCAGCGCGCACCCGCGCGGCGGCAACAGACATGAACGCCTCGTGGCGAATGAGGCCGCCACTGTCCGTTAGCCTTGGTTACGGCGCCGTTAACGAGGGTTAATGGGGTGGGTGCAGCAACTGGAGCTAAAAGGGCGCATGGCCGTAGAGGCGATACAGCAACAGAACATCTCTGCGTTCGCTACCGCCAGCCTTGCGCACGATTTCCTATTCGTCTCGGCGCCGCTGGAGGGCTGTAAGCGTTTTTTCCTCGGACTCTCTCATCCTCTCCGAATCTGTAAAGATTTTCTTCTCTTCCTCTGAGAATTCGACTGGCCCGTCCGTTTCAGGATTCCAACCTCTTTCAGACACCGGATACCCATGCACAAAATCTTCGAGATATGTCCATTTTTCCTTTGACCTATTGTCGTCAAAAATTCTCCACTCATTTGGAGAGCGAAATCTACAATTGGTGTTCAAAATCTCTTCCCCAACAAATGCTCGAAATGTAATTTTGTGACTGGGACGCATATTTATGCGCGTAAATATTTTTACAGAGGCAATTCGACCGGAAGATTTTACTATTCTTGCTATGTCGTTCTTCGTTGCCGTGTATTTATCAGCCTTTTCTTGGTTAAGAGGCCACATCGATGCCTCGTCATATCGGATAAATACAAACCCGGGCCTCGTTTTCGGCAGCTGCTTTCGAGCATCGTTGATCAAATTTCTTACGCCGACTCCTGAGGTTTCAAATTTAATCTTCCTTAGTTTTATTTCGCTGGGTATCCACTCGTCATCCACGGTCTCGACTTCAAAGTCGTAGGAGTTTCCTTTTTGTGGGGCCGTGAACTTGAAAGGAACGCCCCTGTCACAGAGCATTTGTGCTGTTTCCATCTCCGCCATGGTGCTTTGAATTTGGCCACCGGAGAGTTGCGTCAAACAATAATCGAATCCTTCCTTCCATTGAAGATTCATGATCAACTCAGCTAGATCAATTATTCTGTTCGAAAAATTGTGCCAATCGAGTCCAGACCCTTGAACGGGGGTTTGAGCAAACGGTTCTCCACGACTTGAAGGGAATATAAATTTGTTGATCCATGTATCATCGAAAAATTGAGCCAGGATCATGGCAGCAAAAGAAACCGCCACCATCGGAAATTTGGTTTCGAGCGGTAATTTCTTCGACTTTGCAAGATCTGCTAGCAACCGCAGCTCACTCCAATTCAGCCTTGGATATACGCGAGATCCCCATTGTCCCATGATACAAGCTCGAATTGCCCTGCGAAAGCGCTACGCTTGCAGTGTTAATTTAGGAGAGAAGCATGCCAGTTGAAGTGACCGATATAGTCCTACTTAAGACTTATTTGCGCGGAGTTCTTGGGAAAGCCAAGCACCACGCACCAAACGTTAATGAGATCGTGCTTGCGATAGCCGGCGGTGTGATCAGCCGCAAGAACTCGGCTCCCCTTTAAGTTCAAAAGGCGGCGAAGGGTATGGGAAACGCTTTTAGATTTATCTCTACTCGCGGCCGGAGGTACGCGCTCTCCTACGATCACGAATCACAGGCGATTGTCTTGAAGCAGGGGAGTTCGCAGGGACCGATCTTGCATCTCTACACCAATGGTACGCCACTCTCGACAGTCGCGTCCGATTTCGCCGAGTTGTGAACTGAGCCAACGTCTCGTCGCGGCTTTGCCAGCCGGGGCCGCCGGCTTTGAAGTGATCGACCATTTCGGCGCTCAGGCGGATCGACACCGGCACCTTGGTTGGCTTCTTCTGAGCGCCGCGCGTTCGGACGAGGGCGCGCGCAAACGACGCCGGAAGCAGTTCGGATGCGGGCTTCGCCTTGGCGAAATCGGCCTTGCGGCGCCGTTAACGAGGGTTAATGGGACTGCCCCGGCATCACCACATGGCGATGGCAGCATGGTGGTGTTGTGAGAAAGCCAGCATGCTGGTGTAGACGCCGAAGGCGAATTCGGCGTTTCCGCGCAGGCTGTCAGGTGGCTCCGGCTCCGGCAGCCACGTGCCATCGGCCGATCTCGTTCCGCCGCTGCGCGCATAGACGAGGCCGCGATTGCGCCACACGTCAGGCTCGACCGCTCCAGCCCAAAAGCCTTGCTTCACGGCGTCAAGAGATGCCTGGAGCAGGGCCGTCGAGCAGACGATCCGCATCTCTCCGAGCGGATCCTGAATAAGCGATATGCGCGCGAATGTGCCGGGGATGATCAAGGTCGCATCAAACGGCGCAACCGCGTCCATGAGATAGCCCTTGGCGCCGGCTTCGGCATAGGCGAGGTCGTCCGCCGCGGACACCGGCATCCGGGACGGCATCGGCAGGTCCGGCCGGCGTAGATGGGCGGAGATAATGGCGATCGCGTCGCGCCCTTCCTCATGGAGCTTGATCGTATGATAGTCGTTGGTGTCGTCGCGCCAATCGACTGCACCGGGGCCGACGTCGGGCGTCGCCACAAGCGTCTCTCTCATCCACGCCACGTGTTCCGCCGCCTTCGCAGGCGTTGGCCAACTCGGCTCGCCGCCCTGATAGTTGGTTTGGTAGGTGAAGCCGCGTTCGCGCGACGCCCGCTGAACCTCATTCTCCCAGTCGTTCGTAAAGAGGCGCACGAGCGACCCCGCGTAGATGTGTAGTCCCATCGGTAATCCTGATACGGGAGTAGATTGTGACAATGCTCCGGGCACTATATCGGAGAACTGGACTTGGGCTATATTCTGAGGGCCGGCCTCACGGTCGAGGAATTCCCCGAACTTCTCTGAGCCGCGTTGCGTCCGCCATCCCATCGTCCCGAACTTGCGGTGACCGGAGTTACGGCGACGGCTTACTGAATGCGGCGCGGCGCAATGCTGCGTCGATGCGGCTTTGCCAGCCGGGGCCGCCGGCTTTGAAGTGATCGACCACGTCGGCGCTCAGGCGGATCGACACCGGCACCTTGGTCGGTTTCTTCTGCGGCCCGCGCGTACGGACGAGGGCGCGCGCAAACGACGCCGGCAGCACTTCGGACGCAGGCCTCGCCTTCGCAAAATCGGCCTTGGTCCATTCGGGGTTGTCGTCGTCGAACACGGCGGGCGTTTTCTTAGACATAGCGTCGCATCTCTCTTTCATGGGCGCGGCGAAAGCTGATCAGCCGCATCACGTCGCCGAGCCGGGTGAAGACGAGGCAATGACCCTTGCCGTCGATCCGCCCGAAAGCGCGATAGCGCGTCTCGCCATAGGTGAAGCGGTCATCGATCCGGACCACCGGCTCCGCATCGAACCCGGCGAAATCACCCAGCGCGAGACCGTGCTTGGCGATGTTGGCGGCATTCTTGGCCGGGTCGAAAGCTATCCGCACCTGAATGTATATACGTTTAGATCGACGTCAGGTCAAGTAGCGAGAGGAATACGGGGACAGGAGCAACAGTCCCTCAACCCACCGCAACCCCTTCCCTCCGCGAAGGCCGGATGAGCACCTCCGCCGAAATGCCCAGGCGGGCGTGCAGGCGGCGGATCATGGCGATTGAGAGGCTGCGCTTGCGGTTCAGCACTTGGGCTATCCGCGTGCGGGTGCCGATGATGTCCTCGAGGTCCTTGCGCGTCATGCCCTGCTGCGCCATGCGGAACTTGATCGCTTCAACAGGGTCGGGCGGATCGATGGGATGGTGCTGCGCTTCGTAGGCGTCCATCAGCGTGGCGAGCACGTCCAGCCGGTCGCCCTTCGGCGTGCCGCTCGCCGAGCCCCACAGCCTCGCGATCTTCTCAAGCGCGCTCTCATAGTCCGCTTCGCTGCGGATCGGCTTCACCTCAGCCGCCATGGTCGATCTCCTTCACGTCGATCCGGTCATAGTCCTTGTGGGTGCCGAAGCGCTGGTCCAGATGGAATTTCCTGGCGGCGGCGGATTTGGCTGGCCACATGCGCACTGATGCGGGTGTGCTATGCTACTTTCGCTCGAATGTTCCGGACAGTCAGCAAGGAGAACATCGTGGCCGCGAATTATCGCTTCTCGGTCGTGCTGGAGCCGCAGGAAGGGGGCGGGTTCACGGCGCTCGTGCCCGCGCTGCCCGAGGTCGTGACCGAAGGCGACACGGAAGCGGAGGCCCTTGCCAATGCCGAGGAAGCCATTCGGGCAGTCCTTGCCTTCCGCCGGGATCGCGGCCTTGCGATTCCGGCCGATATGCTGCCCGAAGTCCGGCAGGTCACGGTCGCTGCATAGATGCCCGGTGGGTTGCCCGTCATATCGGGCAAGGACGTTATGCGTGCGCTGCTGAGAGCCGGTTTCGTGGTCGATCGCATCGCGGGGAGCCATCACATCCTGACCCATCCAGACGATGTGGCGCGCACGGTGACGGTGCCGGTCCACGCGAATCGAGACCTGAAGCCCGGTACGCTGCGCTCGATCATCCGGCAAGCCGGCTTCACGGTCGAGGAATTCGCCGAACTTCTCTGAGCCGCGTTGCGTCCGCCATCCCATCGTCCCGGAGCGGCGCCGGCCACGCGCCCAAACCCGCGGCGGCGACGAGGCGGAGGGCGTTGGCGTCGAGGGGGAGGGGGTTTTCCTTGGCCAAGGTCGTGTCGCGGGCGGCGGTGGTGCAGAGGTGGTCGAGCGAGACGGGGGTGGCGGCGAAGGCGGTGGCGATGCGCTGGTCGAGGCCTGACGTGGTGAAGGCCTCGGTCCAGGCGGCGGTGAAGGTTTCGGGCGACCAGGGTTCGGGGCGCGGGGCGAGGGCGTCGGCCATACGCCACAGGCCTTGCGTCTTCTCCGCGATGGCGGCGCTGTAGCTCGCCATCGCGGCGGGGAGGAAGACGCGCAGGGTCAGCGGGTGGGGCAGGTGGCATTGCGCGGCGAGGGACTCGCCGAGCGTGTGGATGAGGCCGGTGCGGACATTGGAGATCGCGACGCCGGCCATGGCCGAGGCTTCCATCAGCGCCTGGCGCGTGGCGGCATCGGGCTTGAGGCCTGCTGCGAGGCCGGGCAGCGCGGCGAGGATGTGCGGCAGATGGGCCTGCGCGATTCCGTCGGTGAAGGCGCTGGCCTCGCCGCGCGCGACATGGGTCTCCCACAGATGGATCGCGGCATCGAAGGCGCCGAGCAGAAGGCCGGCGGGACCGAGCGATTCCAGCAGAAGCGGGTCGAGCAGCGTGAGGTCGGGGACGAGCGACCAGCTCCGCGTCGAGATCTTCACAGCCGAAGCGTCGGCGAGGATGAAGAAGCGGCTGGTCTCGGAGCCGGAGCCGGCGGTTGTGGGCGCCGCGATGAGGAGCGGCGGCGTCGCGTCGCGGGGACGGTCGCGGATGTCGAAGCTGCCGAAGCGGAGATGCGCCGCGAGCGCCTTGGCGCTGTCGATCGTCGCGCCGCCGCCGAGGGCGAGAATGGCGCTGGGGCGGCGGGCGGCGAGGTCAGAGAGGATGGGATCGAGGCCGGCGCGTGTAGGTTCGCCGTCGACGACACAGGCGGCGCCGCCGGCCGCAACGACAAGCGGATGCGCCGCGAAGGCGCGGTCGGCGACGATGGCGAGGCCGGCGGGTGCGTCCTTCAGCCACGCTTCGAGGACGCCGGGGCCGGAGAGGATGCGGCCGGGCCAGTGGAAGCCCTGGCGCGCCGGCGTGTTGTAGAAGCGGTCAAGCACCAACGCGGCTTTCGTGCACGCAGAAGAGCTCGCATTCATAGGCGGCGGCCGGGTGGTGCCCGAGATGGATGCGATAGCCGGGGCAGAGGCGGTCGAGCAGCGCGGGGATTTCCCAGAGATGTTCGGGCGCGTGATAGGCGGCGACGGCGAGGCCGGGCTTGTCGCGCGCCAGCAGTTCGCGGGCGCCCATCAGCGCGGCGGGGTCGTGGCCTTCGATGTCGATCTTGATGAAGTCGACGCGGTCGGCGGCGAAGAGGCGGTCCAGCGTTTCGATGCGGATGGTCGTCGTGGCGCCCGGCTTGCGGCGCAGCGTGGCGCGGGCATCGGGCGCCTCGTCCTCGCTGTCGATCTCGGCGCTGGCCGGGGCGGCCCCGGCGCCGAAGGGCACGGGCGTGATGGCGCGGCCGAAGCGGTGGGCGGCGATGGTGCCGGCGAGGGCCTTCAGATTCTGCGGCAGCGGCTCGAGGCCCGAGACGCGGGCATTGCCGTTCAGGCGCTCCAGATACGCCGTCGCGGAGTCGCCGTTATAGGCGCCGACGTCGACGATGTGGTCGCCGGCCAGCGGGCCGACGAAGGGCCCGTCGTACTGATAGAAGCCCTTGAGGCGCGGGTTCCGCCGCAGCCGCGCCGGCTCCATGGTCCAGCGGAAATCGATGAGCGCGGCGAGATAGGCGCGCGACTCGTCGTCCGCGAGGCGGGCCGGCAGCCGGGCGAGCGCTTCGGCGTCGGTGAAGGCGCCGCCGCCGAAATGGCCTGCGAACATCGGCGAGACGAAGGGGAAGATGACGTCCGCCGGGATGCCGAAGCCGGCGAGCTGCTCGGCGATCTCGGTCTGGTAGACGGAGGCGATGACGATGCAGGTGGTGTCGTCGATGAGGCCGGGGAGCGTCGCCGGGGCGAGGATGGGGGCGCCTTCGAAGCTGGTGCCCTGCTTGGCGGGGCTGTTGTCGGCGAAGGCGGCGATGGCGATGCCGTAGCGGTCCAGCACCTTGCGGACCTCGCCGACGCTGGCCCCGGCGCCGAAGAGGATGGCGCGGCGGAAGCGGGCGAGGGCGTCGATGCCGCGCGGCGTACCCGCGTGCGTGAAGGCGGATGGTGTCGTGCGTATCGCCTGGCTCATGTCTTCACCGCCACCACTGTCGCCTCGCGGCCGATCCCGGCGGCGGCCATGGCGCCGTAGAGCCTGCGCCTGACGTCGCCGATGCCGGCGGCTTCGAAGGCGAGGTCGAAGCTCTTGCGCTTTTGGTGCATGGCGCGGCCGATCTCGGGCCGGCGCACATAATCGTCGTCCATCAGCAGGAAGGCTTCCATCGGGAAGCTGGTGAGCCGCTCGCGCGGCGCGAAGCCGAGGCGGACGAGCAATGCCTCCAGCGAGTCGAAGTCGAAATAGTTGAGGTGATGCGGCGGCGCGACCCACCAGGGCGCATGGCCCTTGCCGTCACGCGCCGCGATCTGGAGCGGGCTGAAATCGTTGGGCACGGTCAGGCAGATGGCGCCGCCCGGCTTCAGCAGGCCGCGCGCCAGCTCCAGCGTCGCGATCGGATCGGGGATGTGCTCCAGCACATTGGTGGCGGCGATGGCGTCGGCTGCCGGCAGTCCGTGGGCGACGGCGTCGGCGAAGGTGCGGTTGTGGACGGTGCGTCCGCGGCCTTGTGCGAACGCCGCCGCCTGCACCGAAGGCTCGACGCCGATCGCGTCCCAGCCCTGGGCGGCCGCGGTGTCGAGGAAGAAGCCGGGGCCGGAGCCGATCTCGATGAGCGTGCCGGCGCTGCCGCCGAGGGCGCGGCGGAGCGCATCGAGGCGATCGTGCTGCGCGAGGATGGCCCAGTCCTGGTCTTCGCTGGCGTGCGTGAGATAGGTCGGCTTGGCGTCGCGGTAATAGGCCTCGGCATATTCGCGGGCGAGCGCGGCGGGATCCGGCAGCGGCACGGCGTGGGTGATGCCGCATGCAGTGCAGGCGACGATGTCGTGGCCGTTGCCATGGGCGATGGCGCGGCCGCTATGGCCGTTCCAGTCGATCGTCTCGGCGCGCATCAGGTTGGCGGTCATGCCTGCACGCTCTTCACTTGGTGCCGGGCACGTTTCGGGGAAAGGCATCTGGGCGCGCATCTGTGCAAATTCCCGCCATTCGCACCCTTCGGGTTTGAGAATTCGTTAACGCGGCGCGCGCATGCTCATGCTTTGTTGACCATCGTGTTGCGCGCTTTTCCTCATGCCGGTTCATTTCTGCGCTGAAGTCTCGTCGAACCACGCGCGCGATCCTGAACGCTGCTTCGCCTTCGTCGATGCCGCCGCCGCCGCCGGGTGCGATTCCGTCAAGTTCCAGCTCTTCCGCCTCGACGAACTGTTCGCGCCGGAAATCCTGGAGCGCAGCGAACGCCATCGGGCGCGCAAGGATTGGGAGCTGCCGGTCGATCTGCTGAAGCCGATTGCGGAGCGCTGCGCCGCCAGGGGCGTGCAGTTCGCGTGCACGCCGTTCTACCTCAGCGCGGTCGCCGAGCTCGAGCCCCATGTCGCCTTCTACAAGGTCGCGTCCTACGAATTGCTGTGGGACGACCTGCTGCGCGCCTGTGCGGCGACGGGGAAGCCGGTGGTGCTCTCGACCGGCATGGCGACGATCGAGGAAATCCGCCATGCGGTCTCGGTGCTGCGCGCGGCGGAGGCGAGCGCGATCCGCCTTCTGCACACGGTCTCGGCCTATCCGACGCCGCCGGCGGAAGCCAATCTCGCATCGATCGACCTGATCCGCCGGGCGACGGGCTGTCCGGTCGGATGGTCGGACCACACGGTCAGCCCGGGCGTCGTGCACCGCGCGATCCATCGCTGGGGCGCCGGCTTCATCGAGTTCCATCTCGATCTCGACGCGGCGGGCGCGGAGTATGCGGCGGGCCATTGCTGGCTGCCGGAGCAGATCGCGCCTGTGATCGCCGCGGTGCGGGCGGGCGAGGAGGCGGATGGTTCGGGGCTGAAAACGGCGGCGCCGTCGGAACTCGCCGACCGCGACTGGCGCGCCGATCCGGGCGACGGATTGCGCCCGCTGAAGCACGTCCGCGCGGCGTGGGCGGCATGAGCGCGCCGCGCATTGCCGCGATCGTGCAGGCCCGCATGGGCTCGACGCGCCTGCCGGGCAAGTCGCTGCGCGTGATCGCCGGCCAGCCACTGATCTGGCACGTCATCCACCGGCTGAAGGGCTCGCGGCATATCGGCCAGGTCGTGCTCGCGACGACGACCAATCCGGTTGACGATCCGCTCGCCGCCTGGGCGGAGCGCGCGGGCGTCGCCTGCGTGCGCGGCTCGGAGGACGACGTGCTCGGGCGTTTTGCGCTGGCGGCGGAGGCCTGCGATCCCGACATCATCGTCAGGGTCAATGCCGACGCGCCGCTGATCGACGCGGCCTTCATCGACGCGATGCTCGACGCGATGCTGGCGGAGGACGCGGACTTCGTCCTGCTGAAGCCCGGCACGGTGGCGCTGCATGACGGCGTCGATCCGATGAGCCGGCGCGCGCTGAACCTCATGCTCACCGAGGCGCGCGAAGACCCGGTCGCGCGCGAGCACGTCACCGGCTGGCTGAAACTCCATTCGCATCGCATCAAGGTTGCGTTGATGACCCCCGATCCCGCCTATGCCTTCGAAGGCGCGCGGCTTTCCGTCGACACGCCTGACGATGTCGCCTTCATCGAGGCGGTCTATGACCGGCTGAAGGCGCAGGCGGGCGAGGCGTCGCTGACCGATCTCATCGGGTTGCTGCGGCGCGACCGCTCGCTGCTCGGCCTCAACGCCAATGTGAAGCAGAAGGCGGCGACGGCGACGGCCGGCACGGTGCTCATCCGCTGCGACGGCGGCGAGGCGCTGGGCATGGGCCATGTGAAGCGCTGCCTCAGCCTGTCGAAGGCGCTGCGCGACAGGCAAGGCCTCGGGGCCGTGTTCGCGATGGATGCGGCGGGCAAGGCCTCGGCGCTGGTCGAGGCGGCGGGGTTTCCCGTGGCGCTGTGTCCGGCGGGGACGCGCGAGCGGGACTGGATCTCGGACGTGCTCCGCGCCCATGCGGCGCTGGGGCTGGTGCTCGACGTGCGGACGGATCTCTCGGAGTCCGACGTGCGGAGCCTGCGCGATCAGGTGCCGCTGATCGTCGCGGTGGACGATGCCTCGCCGCGCCGGCTCGCGGCGCATATCGCGGTGTATCCGCCGGTCGGTCAGACGCGGGCGCTGGCGTGGCCGGGCGGCGACGTCGATCTCTGCGTCGGCTGGTCGTGGGCGCTGATGGGGAGCGAGCCGTGGCGCGTGCCGCGGCCGCTGGATGCGGGCCGCGCGACGCTGAAGGTGCTGGTCGCGATGGGCGGCAGCGATCCGCAGGGGCTGACCTTGCGCGCCGTGAAGGCGGTCGCAGCGGCGGGCCGTCGCGTGACGCCGGTCGTGGTGATCGGCCCGGCGACGCGTTTCCCTGAAGCGCTGGCCGATGCCTGCCAGGCAGCGGCGCCGGATGCGGATATCCGCTTTGCGCCTGACTCGCTGCTGCCGGTGGCGGCGGAATGCGACCTTGCGGTGATCGCCTATGGCGTCTCGGCCTTCGAATGCGCGCATGTCGGCACGCCGGCGCTGTATCTGGGCCTCACCGGCGACCACGCGCTGTCGGCGCAGGCCTTCGAGGATGCGGGCTTCGGACTTAACATGGGTGTTGTCGCCGGGCTGAACGACCGCAAGGTGACGGATGCAATCGCGCGGCTGGTGGCCGATCCCGAGCAGCGCCGTGCGATGGCGGCGGCGGGCCGTCTGGCGATCGACGGGCAGGGCGCAGACCGCCTGGCGGCCGAGATCGCGCGGCGCGTTGCGGCGAACGCGACGGTCAGGCTGGCCCGAGCCGGCTGAGCACGCGTTCGAAGACGAGGCGCCATTGCCCGGCATGGTCGGGCGTGACGCAGACGACCGACGGCGTGAAGGGTTCGCGGTCGGCGCCCATCGCGGTCCATGAGCCGAGATGCAGCACCTTGTAGGTCGGCACGCCGAGCGCACCGGCGATCGAGGCGACGGCCGTGGGGGCGGAGACGATGGCATCCATCGCCGAGAGCAGCGCGGCGGTGCGGTCGAGTTCCAGCTTCTGGTCGAGCGCCGGCGGGATGTGCAGCTTGCGGCCGCTCAGCGCCTCCAGCGTCTCGATCTCGCCGTCGACCTGGCCGTATTGCGCGACGACGACGGCGGCATCGAGCTTGCCGATGAACTGCGCCCAGCGGGCGAGCGGGGCATATTGCGTGTCGCGCAGGCCGCCCTTGAGTCCGCTGCGCCACGAAATCGCGACGACACGCTCGTGGCCGAGGGTGCGGCGCCAGGCGAGCCAGGCGTCGCGTTCGGCGGGGTCGGGCTTCAGCCAGGGCTGGGGATCGCGCGGCTTGCCGCCGCAGCGGCGGGGCAGGCTGGCGAGTTCGATCGACAGCGCGGCGCCGCCGACTTCGCGCAGCCAGGTGTAGTCGGCGCGGAGCGTCGCGCCCTCGCGCTTGATGACGCTCGGCCGCACCTTCAGGCGCGGCAGCGAGCGGGCGAACATGGGCACGAGGCGCGGCTCGCATTCGAGGATGACCGGGCCGTCCTCCAGCAATTGCGGCAGGAAGGATGCGAAGGCGAGCTGGTCGCCGACGCCCTGTTCGGCCATGACGAGCAGCGTGCGGCCCTTGCGCGGCGCGCCGTCCCAGCGCTTCGGCGCGCCGGTGCGTTCGATGACCCGGGCGGGGATCTTCAGCCGCCACTCATAGTCGCGCCAGCCGGCGTCGATGTCGCCCTTGGTCAGCAGGGCAAGCCCGCGATTGACGTGAAGCTGGGCATTGGCGGGGGCGCGGCGCAGCGCGTCGTCGTAGAGCGCCAGGGCCTCGGTGATCTCGCCGGCGTCGAAGATGAGGTCGGCGAGGTTGCCGCGCGCTTCGACCGAGCCGGGGTTCAGGCGCAGCGCCTCGCGGTAGAAGGTGACGGCGTTGTCGATGTCGCCGGTCTCGCGGACGGTGTTGCCGAGGGCGAGCCAGAGGCCGGCCTGCTCGGGGAAGCGCGCGAGGGCGTCGCGGAGTGCGTCGACGGCGTCGCCGTGGCGCATCATGGCGGAAAGGGCGCGGGACAGGCGGATCGTCGCCTCGTGCCGGTCGGGCGCGACGATCAGCACTTCCTGGAAGAAGCGCGCTGCCGTCTGGTGCAGGCCGAGCTGCGCTGCCGCCTCGCCGAGGGCGTAGAGCGTCGCGGGGTCGCCCGGATTGCCGGCGAGCGCCTGTTCCAGCGCGATGACGGCCTCGGCGTGCCGGCCGGCGTCCAGCGCGGCGATACCCTGTTCGTAGAGGCGGGCAGGGGCGGAGGAATGCGGCAAGGGCGCCATGCCGCCATGGTTGCCCAATCGGCTTAACGGTTCGTTAAGCATGGTAAATGCGCCGGGCGATTTTCAGACGCTCTTAACCGCCGCGAAGGCATTCTGGCGGTTGCGCGGGAGGAAGGTCCTTCCCGCCGCGAGGGATTTGCCGCGTGGCGATCGTGTCGATGGATCTGTCCGTGCTGACCGGCTACACCGGTTACACGAACATGCTGCTCCAGGCGTCGAAGGCGTCGCGCGCCGCGGCGGCCAGCGGCACGAGCACGTCCGCGACCAAGGTCGACATCACCACGCCCTGGGATTCCAGCAACGCGTCGGGCGACAGCAACAAGCTGGTCGATGCGCTCCGGACCGAGAAATTCGTCAACGAGAGCGATTCCTCGTTCGACAAGGAAGGCGTGCCGGACGACTACAAGAAGCTCTTCGCGCTCTACAAGGCGCTCTCGACCTTGCAGACCTTGGCGAACAAGGCGTCGGACAAGGAGACGGCTTCGGGCGTGCTGACCGGCCTCGACCGGCGCTTCCAGACCGGTTTCGCCGAAGTGATGAAATATGCGAGCGGCCTTTCGCTCGATACGCTGTCGCTGATTACCGGGCCGAAGAAGAAGAACGCCGAGACGGATGCGGCCGTGGCGCGGGTCAATTACGGCTTCCAGACCCGGACGCTGGTCAAGGGCGACGTGCAGGCGCCGATCGCATGGCTGTCCGATGCGGCGAACTCGACCGAGTTCAATATCACCGTGAAGGCGGGTTCGACGACGAAGAATGTTCTCGTCAACATCGCCCAGATGGATCCGCAGTTGCCGCGCAATCTCGGCAACGTCATCAACTTCATCAACGACAAGCTCAAGGCCGCCGGCGTGAACACGCGGCTTCAGCGCGTGGAACTTCCGCAGCCCGAGGTGAAGGACGGCGAGACCGCGCCGCCGAAGCAATATGCGCTGAAGGTCAACGGCAACGGCTTCGAACAGCTGACGTTCAGCGCCACCGGAGGCACGCCGGCGCTCTATCTCGCCAACCAGGGGGCGGACGGCGCGGAACTGCGCAAGCTGAGCGTCACGCCCACCGGCCAGCAGACGGTCTTCCGCGCCGAGATGGGCGGCGAGGACGAGGAACTGAAGGTCAAGACGACGGCGCAGGACGCGCAGGGCAATTCCTATGTGCTCGGCACGACCGACGCCGACCAGGGCACCCAGTTCAACCAGGCGGCCCAGGACGTCATGCTGAAGAAGTATGACTCGGCCGGCAATCTGCTGTGGACCAAGCTCCTGGGCGCGACCGACAAGGTCGACGGCCTGGCGCTCGCGGTGGACAGCACCGGGGCTGCGGTCGTCGCAGGCCAGATCACCGGGCAGTTGACGAGCACGCCGTCGCTCGGGCGGTCGGACAGCTTCGTCGTCAAGATCAAGGCGAACGGCGAAGAGGCCTTCATCCGCCAGCTCGGCTCGTCGCTGGAAGACGGCGCGACGGCGCTCGCCATCGGCGACGATGATGCGATCTATGTCGGCGGCAACGTAAAGGGCCGCATGGCGGGCGCCGCGGCCTCGAACGGCGGCGTCGACGGCTACATCGTCAAGTATGACGACGACGGCAAGCGGCTCTACACGCGCCAGTTCGGCACGGCGGCGGACGAGAAGCTGAGCGGGCTGGCGATCGCCGACGACGGCAACCTGGTGGTCGCGACCAACGAGGCGGGCCAGGCCGTCGTGCGGAAGTTCTCGGCGGTCGATGCGACCAGCGCGGAGATGTGGTCGCAGACGCTGGGTTCGCTCGGCTCGGCCGGCTCGATCGGCGGCCTCGCCGTCGACGGCACGTCGGTCTATGTCGCCGGCGCTACGGCCAACAGCAGCTTCGGCAGCGGCGCCACGCTGGCCGGCGCCTATTCGGGCGCGCAGGACGGCTTCGTCCTGAAGCTGACCGACGGCGGCTCCAGCGTGACGCAGGGCTTCGTGTCGTTCCTGGGTTCGGGCGCGGCCGACAGGATCAACGGCATCGCGGTCGAGAACGGACGCGTCTTCGTCGCGGGCGACACCAAGGGCCAGCTCCCCGGCGCCACCCAGACGCATCCCGATGCGGCGAACGCCTTCACGGCGGAGATCGACAGCAGCGGCGCGGTACAATGGACACGCCAGTTCGGCGTCACCGGCGGCGAGGGCTTCGGCCGCGGCATCGCGGTCGACCTAGAAGGCGCCTCGGTGCTGGATGCGCTGGGCCTGCCGAAGGGCACGCTGAGCGCTCCGATGGCGCGCACGATCACGGCGCAGACGACGGCCCGGGCGGGCGACTGGTTCGAGGTCCAGATCGGCGACTTCACCGCGCGCAAGATCACCATCGAAGCCGGCGAGACGATGACCACGCTGGCGCGCAAGATCAATCGCGTACTGGGCCTGGAAGGCAAGGCGAGCGTCGCGCGCTCGAGTGCGGGTGAGAAGGTGCGCATCGAGCCGCGCGACGGCACGACGATCACCCTGAAATCCGGCACCGGCCAGTTCGATGCGCTGCAAGGGCTCGGGCTGACGCCGGGCAAGATCATGAAGCCGCTCGCGCCGGGCGAAACGCCGGTGCTCGCCGACGGCGAGATACCGACCTATGCGCTGGGCCTGAAGGCGTCGTATTCGCTCGCCAGCACCGACGCTGCGGTGACGACGAAGTCGGCGCTCGAATCCGCCATGGCGGAAATCCGCAAGGCCTATCGCGAACTGACGATGGACCCGGAAACCAAGAAGCTGATGGCCGAGAATGCGGCCAAGGAGACCAAGGGCAAGACGGGCGGCACGGTGCCGGCCTATCTGACCGCGCAGCTCTCCAACTACAGTGCGGGCCTTCAGCGGCTGTTGGCCGGCTCGTCCTCCGCGGGGACGCTGACCTAGCTCCGGGCGCCGCCACCGATCATCCGTATACGGACGCGCCGTAGCTTCGGTCCGGCCTTCGCAGCCCGGGAACTTTCAGGGCGGTCAGCGGTTATCCCGCGGCGACGGGAGCAACGCTCATGACCTTACTGCTGATCATCGTACTTCTTCTGCTGCTTTTCGGCGGTCCCTATTACGGGTACCGGTCCTACGGGGCGACAGGCGGCATCTCGGTCTTCGGACTGGTGCTCATCGTCATCGTCGTGCTGCTGCTGACGGGCAATCTGCACTTCCGATAGGACGGCGGACGGCGTCGCCGGCACGGGCGATGCCGTATCCGCAGGTCGGCGCGAGCTTCAGTCTTCGTCCGCCATGATGCGCACGAGATCGAGCACTGCGCGCTTCTTGCGCGGGTCCTCGATGGCGGCGAAGGCCCGGTTCAGCGCGAGGCCTTCCGGGCTGCGCACGAATTCCATGATGTTCTCGGTGCCGTCCGGCCCCTTGGGCGGCTGCGGCTTCTGCGCATTCTGCCCGTTCAGGCCATCCAAAAAGTGAGATACCGGCACGCCAAGCACACGGCTCACCTCGTAGAGCTTGCTGGCGCTGATACGGTTCGCACCGCGCTCGTATTTCTGGATCTGCTGAAAGGTAACGCCCAGGGCATCGCCCAAACGTTCCTGACTCAAGCCAATAAGCATGCGTCGCAGGCGGATGCGGGCGCCAACGTGGGCGTCGATGTCGGTTGCTGTACGTGTCCCCATGCCCAGAATCATGCCTGATAGGAAATTTTCCGCAAGATTTCCGAAAATGGATAGGACCGTTCCACCGACCGCGGAACCGCCGAAAAAGGTTGAAAATGCTTAACGGAGCTTGCGTTGCGCTCCGGCCGGAGATGCCGCGGTGTCGTTTCGCCGTCCGCGAAACACCGCAGCAATCCGGGGATAATGTCCTGTGCGCTCGCCGGCATTGGCAGGGCCATTCTTCGCAGTCCCCGCTGGTCGGCGTGGTCCGCCGATATACGTAAAACTACCTATCTTCGCACGCGGCGTCATATAGCGGTCTGCGAGTTTCGTGATCCGTTGCCGGATGATCGGAAGGCGCGGCGGGCTTCGTGTAGACACCGCGGCCGTCGCCTGTCCGCTTTCTTTCGTCCTAAGCTGGCGGCGACAGCGACGGAGGCGAGCATGACGATCACGGGCCGGTGCTATTGCGGGGCGGTCAAGTACAAGGCGGCGGGCGCGCCGCTGTTCAAGGCGCAGTGCCATTGCCGCGAATGCCAGTACATCTCGGGCGGCGGGCCGAACTATGTGATGGGCCTGCCGGAGCAGGGCTTCGCCTATGAAGGCACGCCGGCGAAATTCGCGCGCAGCGATCTGGATGGGGCGGCGACGCGCGAGTTCTGCGGCACCTGCGGCACGCATATCCTGACACGCTCGCCGCGCTCGCCGGGCGCGCTGATCCTCAAGGTCGGGACGCTGGACGATCCCTCGATCTATGGCGGGTCACAGGTCGCGATCCAGCTTGCCGACAAGCAGAGCTTCCATCTGGTCCCGCCCGGCATCCCGACCTTCGAGCGCTTCCCGGGCTGACATCCGGCGCATTGCATCGGGCCGCCCGGCGTATTCTTCTCGGCGCAGCAAACGCGCCGGGAGGCATAGCTGTGACGTCACCGATCCTGCTCTATGAGCATCCGCTTTCGCCCTATGCGCAGAAGATCCGCATTCTTCTGCGCGAGAAGGGGCTGGCGTTCGAGTTCCGCACGCCGGAGGCGATCGGCACGGGCGGTCCGAACCCGACGCTGGCCCAGCTCAACCCGCGCTTCGAGGTGCCGGCGCTTCAGCATGGCGGCGTCACGCTGTTCGATTCGACGATCATCCTCGAATATCTGGAAGAGACCTTCCCCGAACCCGCGATGATGCCGAAGGCGCCGATAGACCGGGCCCGCATGCGGACGATCGAGGAGGTCTGCGACACGCATTGGGAAGCGATCAACTGGGGCCTCGGCGAGATCCGCTTCTTCGGGCGCGGCGGCGCCGAGCTGGGGCCGGTGCTGCGGCGGGCGGCGGAGGTGCAGGTCGGGCATATGCATGCCTGGCTCGGGCGGCTCTTCGGCGCGCGGCCGTGGCTTGCGGGCGATCGCTTCGGCTGGGGCGATCTCGCGGCGCTGCCCTATGTGACGATGTCGAGCATGTTCGGGATCGAGCCGGCGGCCGGCTCGGGGCTCGCCGACTGGCTGGCGCGCGGGCGGGCGCGGCCCTCGGTTGCCAAGACGGTGGAGGAGGCGCTCGCGACCATCCCGGCGATGGAGGGCGTCTCGCAATGGGTGAAGTCGGGCCTGTTCAAGCGCCAGTTCCGCGACCACCGGCTGGAATGGATGATCCGGTCGGGCGGCCTCCAGGTCGTCGTCGACGGGCTGAAGAACGACGACATCCGCTTCACCGACACCGCGCGCTTCGCGGACGGAGCCTGACCATGCTGGTGATCCATCATATCGAAGGGCGCCGGTCGGAGCGCGTCGCTTGGCTCTGCGAGGAGCTGGGCCTGCCGTATGAGCTGAAATATATCGCCGGCGACATCATGGGCTCGCTCGTGGCGCTGGAGCAGGCGCATGTGATGCGGATGGCGCCGATCCTCCAGGACGGCGACGTGACGCTGGTCGAGTCCGGCGCGATCCTGGAATATATCCTGGCGCGCTACGGCGACGGGCGGCTCCAGCCGAAGCCGTCGTCGCCGGACTTCCCGGCCTATGTGCAATGGATGCATTTCGCGGAGGGCACCGGCATGTTCCGCGGCATGATGGAGCGGCTGGTGCTTCAGCTCGCGCGCGAGAATCCGCCGCCCGACACGCAGTTCCTCTATCTCGGCGGCAGCGCGCGGGTGCTGCGCTTCGCCGAAGACCAACTGGCGAAGACGACGTATTTCGCCGGCGAGGAATTCACCGCCGCCGACATCATGATGCATTTCCCGCTGCGCATGGCGGGCCTCGCGACCATCGGCGTGATCGAGGTGACGCCGCTCTTCCACGACGACCGGCGCGGGCTGGCCCCGTATCCTGAGATCAACGCGTTCCTGGATCGTATGGCGGCGCGGCCGGGCTACCGGCGGGCGATGGCGACGACGATGCCGAACGGCCCGCCGCCGGCCTGAGGCTGAGACCTACAGGATGGCCGCAGCTCCTCACCACGGCACCCGATTGAGGCTGCGGGTCAGACCCGAATTTCAGATCTTGCGGTTGATCGCCAGCGGTGCGGCGCCGCGCCCGGGGTTGGTGTAGCCCGACATGCCGTAGCTGGTGCGGGGGGCGTTCTGCCGCGCCGCCTCGTCGGCCACCGCCTTGACGATGCCCTCGGTCACATGGCGCATGCGCGCGATGAGGCGCTGGTGGCGTTCGAGCGTCTCGTTGAAGGCCTTCGTCTCCGCGCGCAGGCTGTCGAGACGGCTCTGCTCGGCGCGGCGGGCGACATCGGGATTGGCGCGAAGCGACTGCATCTCGCGGGCGTAGAGCAGCGACAGGCGCGAGCGCTCCTCCTCGTGCTCGGCGAGCCGGTGCGGTTCCTGCGCCTGGATGAGGGCGATCTCGCGCTCGACCAGTTGCGACAGGCGGCGTGTGAGATCGAGGATGAGATCGATGCGCTCGTTCATGGCGGCCCCCAAGACCTCCAGCAAAGCACAAACGCGGTTCCCAGGCCGTTAAGGCGGGCCACTAGCTCTCGAGCCCCTGCATGCGCAGCATCTCGCGGTACACGCTGTCGGAGATGCCGATGCCGCCGGACGAGGCGACTTCCTTGCCGACTTCCTGGATCATCAGCGAACGGAAGATCATCTCGCCGTTGCCGCCGCCGAAGAGGCCGTCGGTCCGCAGCCCCTGGAACATCGGTTCCATCATCTGGGCGATGAAGACGCCCTCGAAATCCTCGGCCGCCTTGCGGGCGGCGTCGCGCTGGCGCTGGTGCAGGGCCGTGCCGAGCGACTTCAGCTCGCGGGCTTCGACGGGAAGCGGGGCGGCCACCGGCGTGCCCATCACATCACCTCGATCTCGGCCTGGAGGGCGCCGGCGGCCTTGATCGCCTGGAGGATCGAGATCATGTCGCGCGGCCCGATGCCGAGCGCGTTGAGACCGTCGACCAGTGAGCGGAGCGACACGCTCTCGTTGACGATGGCGAGCTTCTTGTCGCCGCCGGTATCGACCTGGACGTCGCTGCGCGGAACGACGACGGTCTCGCCGTTCTCGGAGAAGGGCTGCGGCTGGCTGACCTGCGGCGTCTCGCTGATCTTGATCGTCAGGTTGCCCTGCGCGATGGCGACTTCCGAGACGCGGACTTCGCTCCCCATGACGATGATGCCGGTTTTTTCGTCGATCACCACCTTGGCGACCTGGTCGGGATCGACGCGGAGCTGTTCGATGTCGGTCAGCAGGGCGACGATGTCGCCGGCGCCGCGGCTGGGGAGGACCAGTTCGACCGTGGCGGGGTTGGTGGCGATCGCCGCGCCGCTGCCCAGCATGCGGTTGATCGCATCCTGGATGCGCTTGGCGGTGGTGAAGTCCGGATTGCGCAGGGCGAGGCGCATGCGCTCAAGGCTCGCAAGCTGGAACGGCACCTCGCGCTCGACGATGGCGCCCGAGGCGATGCGGCCGTTCGTCGGCACGCCGCGTTCGATGGCGGCGGCATCGCCCTGGGCCTTGAAGCCGCCGACCGCGATCGGACCCTGGGCGACGGCGTAGATTTCGCCGTCGGCGGCGAGCAACGGCGTCACGAGTAGGGTGCCGCCCTGGAGGCTCTTGGAGTCGCCCATGGCGCTGACGGTGACGTCGATGCGCGAGCCCTGGCTCGCGAAGGCCGGCAGGCTGGCCGTCACCATGACGGCGGCGACGTTCTTGGTGTCGAGCTTGGCGCCGCGCGTGTTGACGCCGAGGCGCTCCAGCATCGACTGGACCGACTGGAGCGTGAAGGGCGCGTTGCGGAGCGAGTCGCCGGTGCCGTTGAGGCCGACCACGAGGCCGTAGCCGACCAGCATGTTGTCGCGGACGCCTTCGACGTCGGCGAGGTCCTTGATGCGCGAAAAGGCGGCCGCCGGCGGCGCGGCGACCGGCGCGAGGGCCAGCGCCAGGGCGAGGCCGGTGATGAGGAGGCGGCGGAACAGGCGCATGCGCGGGACTCGAGTGGCCGGAGGCATTTTGCCCCGTTAACCACCTGCGAGCGTCGTGCCAGCCGGAAAGCGCGGATTTCCGCGGCGCGCCGACAGGCCGAATGGCGGATACGGCAAATCCTGCCGGGCCGGGCTTGCGCGTTAGGCGACCGTTAACCACGCACGGCGCATTTACACCTCGGCAAGATTCATTAAGCGGGGCTCCCGTTTCATGCGCATCGAAGGTCCGCGCCGGCCCGATCAGGTCGGGCGCAGCCAGGCGAAGGGCGGCACCACCGCAGGCAAGTTCTCCGTGACCAGCGGCGAGAGCCAGGCCGCGACTGCCGCCGGCACCGGCATGCAGGTCGCCGCGCTCGACGCCCTGCTGGCTCTCCAGGAAGCGGGCGAACCGCTGACCGGCCGGCGCCGCGCCGTGAAGCGCGGCAACGACATGCTGGACCTGCTCGACGACATCAAGGTCGGCATCCTCTCGGGCGCGGTCCCGCGTCAGACCCTGCGGCGGCTGACCCAGCTCGTCGCCGAGCGGCGCGAGGATTTCAACGAGCCCGGCCTTCAGGGCGTGATCGACGAGATCGATCTGCGGGCCCAGGTGGAACTCGCCAAGCTGGAGATGGCCGTCGCGTGACGCGCGCCGCAGGTCGCGAAACCTTCATTTGGCCAAGCGCCTGCCCCCGTTGTGCCTGTTTCGTACCGCCGCTATAAGCCCGCTCTCCGAGCGGGCTGGAGTGCTTGAGGGAGGACGAGGGGCCGCATGGGTATTATGTTGCCGACCGATTACCGGCCGTCTGACGACGAACCGTTCATGAACGAGCGCCAGCGCGAGTATTTCCGGCGCAAACTGAAAGACTGGAAAGAAGAAATTCGCCGGGAAAGCCGCGAGACCGTGGCCAGCCTCCAGGAAGAAACCGTCCAGCACGCCGATCTCGCCGACCGCGCCACGTCCGAGTCGGACCGCGCGCTCGAACTGAAGTCGCGCGACCGCCAGCGCAAGCTGATCGCCAAGATCGACGCCGCGCTGCGCCGAATCGACGACGGGACCTACGGCTTCTGCGAGGATACGGGCGAACCTATCTCGCTGCGGCGACTCGATGCCCGGCCGATCGCGACCCTGTCCATCGAGGCCCAGGAGCGTCACGAGCGGCGCGAAAAGGTCTACCGGGACGAATAGGACGCGCCGCCGGGCGCGTTTTGCATTTCAGGCAGCCGGCCGGGAGCCGTCTGCGCCCAGCATCGGGATCGCGTCCTGGAGCATCGTCAGCCGCACTGGCGGGGCGAGCACGATGGCCTCGCCGTCGAGCGCGACGACGAGGCGGCTGGGGCCGTTCACATCGAGCGCCGGCACGTTGAACACGTCGATCGCCGCATGGTCGCGCCAGGTGTCGGTGAAGACCGCGCGAAGGCCCAGCCAGACAAGCTGCCACCAGCCCTGCGGCGAGGCCGCCGCGCAATCGAAGGAGGCGGGATCGTCCTTCCCGCCCGGGCGGCGGAGCACCTCGTCGATCGACTTCACCGACACCATCAGGGCGGCGCAGCGATGGGTGTCCTTGCCCGGCCGCGCATAGGCGACCCGGGGCTGGAACAGGCCGCGCCGCCCCAGACGCAGGACGTGGCGCAGCGCCGCGAAGAAGCCCGAGGGCTCGGCCCGGCCCCGCAGTTTCTCACGGGCCCGGGCAAGGTGCGGGATCAACCCGAAACTGGCGCCGACGAAGAACAGGCGCCCGTTGGCGTCGCCGGCGTCCATGTGGCGCAGCTTCACCCGTCCCGCGCCGCAGCGTTCGGCGATTTCGAAGAGCGTGGCCTCCTCGCCCCACAGGCGCCTGGCGAGGATGTTCTTCGTCCCGCCAGGCAGCGCCGAGGCGATGAAGCCCCCGGCGCGCGCCATCTCGGCGACGGCGGTGCAGGTTCCATCGCCGCCGATGGACAGGATGCAGTGTGCGCCTTCGTCGCGGGCGCGCCGGACGGCCTCGGCCACGTCGCGCCCGGTTCCGATATGCAGATAGCAAAGCCGCGTGCCCAGGGCGGTGCGGAAGGCCTGCGCGACGCGGTCGGCGCCTTCCCGGCGCACCGCACCTGCGCGCCGGTTGATGACGACAGCCATTCGGTCGAACGGCCCCCCGCCGTCCGCCTGTGCGCCTGACGCCGGATCGGCTCCGGTCAGATCATGCTGCCCCTGGCCAGGGCGACCACGGCGACGAAAGCCGCTGCCAGCGCCAGCCAGGCAATATTCTTGATCGAGATCATCCGCTCGCCCCCGCGACATATCCAGCCTGCAACGCCGCGATTAAGCAAGCGTTCCGTTGCGCGCGAAAACACGCGCAATGCTGCATCTGCGAAGGAGTTCCGCGCGGCGGCGGCAGCGCTGGGGGATCGCCGGCGTTCGCACGACGCGAAGGCCGGGAGGTCCCCCCGGCCTTCGGTCTTCCCCGATGTCCCGAAGCCGGCGAACCGGCCTCGGCCCCACCTCAGGGCCGGTTCGCCGGCGGGCGGCGATCTCGCGAAGCCGCGAAACTCAGAAGGGCCACAGGATGTCGAGCGCCTGCTGGCCGTAGCGCGGCTGCTGGACGTCGGTGATCTGGCCGCGGCCGCCATAGGAGATGCGGGCCTCGGCGATCTGGGTGTGGTTGATCGTGTTGTCGTTGGCGATGTCCTCGGGCCGCACGATGCCGCCGACGAGCAGTTCGCGGACCTCGAAATTCACGCGCACCTCCTGGCGGCCCTGGATGACGAGGTTGCCGTTGGGCATGACCTGCGTGACCACGGCGGCGATGGTGAGGTTGATGGCTTCGCTGCGGTCGACCGTGCCGGTGCCGCGGCTCGCCGAATCCGAGTTCATCTTCAGCATGCTCGCCGGGTCGATCGACGAGGGCAGTTGCCCTTCGAGCCCGATGAGGTTCGGCAGGCCGGCATTCTCCGAATTGGTGCGGCCGCGCGAGGAGGTGTTCGCGACCTTCGCCTTGTCGTCGATCTTGATGTTGACCGTCAGGATGTCGCCGACGCGGGCCGCGCGCTGGTCCTTGAAGAAGGTGCGGTTGCCCGGACGCCAGAGCGAGTTCGGCTGGTAGGCGATCTGTTCCGGCGCCGGCATGGTCATCTGGGCGGGCTGATAGCCCGGCGCGCGCGTCGGATCGGCGATCGGGGTCAGCGGAGGGGCGGCGCCGATCTGCTGGAGGCGGTCGGCCGTGCTACAGGCGGCGAGCAGCGCAGCAGCGGAAACGAGAGCGGCGAGGCGGAGAGTGCGCATGTGCGTGCCTTGTTCAGTTCAGGACCATGCCCTGCGGCGAGACGGAGACGGCGCCGGCGCCGGTCACAACCGCGTCGACCTGCTTGAGCGATTGCGTGTTGACGACGGCGACGGTTTCGCCGACGCCGCCATTGGTCATCGCCTTGCCACGTGTCGTCAGTTCGATGCCTTCGGCGCGGAAGACCATGACGACCGCGTCGCCCTTGCGCACGACGACCGGCTTCTCGAAATCGCTGTCGCGCAGCGCGATGTTGGGGCGAAGCTGGCGCTTGGCGCTGAGCCCGACGAGGGTATCGGCCTCGGCGATCGTGCCGCGCGGGATGCGGCTGCTGGCGAGCCGCAGATACGAGACGTCTTCCGAGGCGACCACTTCGCCGACCCGCATCGGGCGGTTCAGCACGGGCACATCGGTGCCGCTCTCGACCTTGCCCTGGAGGCCGATGACGCGGCCGGTCTGAAGCTTCATCTTGGCCGAGAAGCGCCCGCTCGCGGCATCGTAGTCGATGGCGGCGACGGTGAGCGTATCGGGATCGAGCCCGGCGGGCAGGGTGCCGACGATGGAGACTGCGCCGTCGCCGGGCGCGCCTTTGGCGGTCAGCGCGTCGAGCAGCGTCTCCTCGATGGTCTGGGCCTGCGCGGCGCCGGCGCAGAGAAGCGCGATCGCCGCGGCGAAGATGAGCTTCATCGTCAGGTCCTCAGCCGCGCGGTCATCGACATCATCTCGTCGGAGGTCGTGATGACCTTGGAGTTCATCTCGTAGGCCCGCTGCGCGGTGATGAGGTTGGTGATCTCGGCGACCGGATTGACGTTCGCGGTCTCCAGGAAGCCCTGCATGATGGTGCCGTAGCCGGTCGCGCCGGGCGCGCCGACGATGGCCGGGCCGCTGGCGGCGGTTTCGAGGAACAGGTTGTCGCCGGTCGCCTCCAGGCCGCCTTCGTTGACGAAGATGGCGAGGTCGAGCTGGCCCACCTGCTGCGGCGCCGCCTGGCCCGGCAGGCGCACCGTCACCTGGCCCTGCTGGCTGATCTGCACGTCGGTCGCGTCCTGCGGGATGGCGATGCCGGGCTGGATGACGAAGCCGTCCGGCGTGACGAGCTGGCCCTCCGCCGTGCGGCCGAGCGCCCCGGCGCGGGTATAGGCCTCCTCGCCGGTCGGAAGCTGGACGCGGAAATAGCCCCGGCCCTGGATCGCGACGTCGTACGGGTTCTCGGTGAAGTTCAGATTGCCCTGCTCGGTGTTGCGCACCACCGCCGCCGGCTTCACGCCGACGCCGATCTGGATGCCGTAGGGCACGATCGTTCCGGCGGTCGAGGTGGTCGAGCCGGGGCGTTCGAGATTCTGGTAGAGCAGATCCTGGAACTCGGCGCGCTGACCCTTGTAGCCCGTCGTGTTCATGTTCGCGATGTTGTTGGAGATGACCTCCACGTTCATCTGCTGGGCCAGCATGCCCGTCGCAGCGATGTTCATCGAACGCATGGTGCCGTCCCCTTACACGCGGGTGTCGCCGAGCCGTTGCACGGCGCGGCGGGAAAGATCGTCGGTGGCGCCCATGAGCTCGGTCGAGCTCTGATAGGAGCGCATGGTCTCGATCATCCGCACCATCTCGACGATGGGCTGGACGTTCGACTGTTCGAGCATGCCCTGCTGCACGATGTTGCCGGTGACCGTCTCGCCCTGCTGCGTGGTTTCCCAGAGCGAGTCGCCGGTGCGCTTCATGTCGTTGGGGTTGGCGAAGCGGACGACGCCGATGCGGCCGCGATCGCCCTGGTCGGTCGAGATGGTGCCGTCGCGCGCGATGCGGATATTCGATTCCTCCGGCGCGAAGGTGATCTCGCCGCCGCTCTCGTCGAGCACGGGGAAGCCCGCGGAGGTGACAAGCCGGCCGGTGTCGTCGCGGCCGAAATTGCCGTTGCGGGTATAGCGCTGTCCGCCCGGGGTGGAGACGGTGAAGAAGCCGTCGCCCTCGATCGCCACGTCGAGCTGGTTTCCGGTGGTGGTCAGCTCGCCGTTCGACATGTCGCTGATCGAGGCGACGTCGCGGACGAAGGAGAGCGGCTCCTTCCGGCGGCCGAACTCGGACTGCGCGTCGACCTTCACGATGTATTCCTGGAACACCGGGCTGGAGCGCTTGAAGCCCGTCGTGTTCATGTTGGCGAGGTTGTTCGAGATCACGTCCATGGTGCGCTGCGCGACCATCTGGTTCGACAGGTTCAGCAGCAGCGCGTTTTCCACGTCTCGCGATCCTTTCATCGCTCGGCAGGCAGGCGCCCGCCGCGGCTTTTAGCCTCGCCGCGACAGCGCAAGGGCTGTGCCAGAGCTAAGCCGTTGAATTTGTTGGAACGAAGGGAAGGCCGGGCCGGCGGATGGCGGCAACAACTGCCGTGCGGGCCGGTCGAAGGTCGTCTAAGGTTCCGCCCGCGACACCACGGCATAGGGGGAGAACATGCCACTCGTGAGGAAGCTTCTGGCCGAGTTTTTCGGCACTTTCGTACTCGTGCTCGGCGGCTGCGGCTCGGCCGTGCTGGCCGCCGCGTTCGGCGCGACGACGCTCGGCATCGGCTTCGCGGGCGTCAGCCTGGCTTTCGGCCTGACGGTGCTGTGCATGGCCTTCGCGGTCGGGCATGTCTCGGGCGGCCATTTCAATCCGGCGGTGACGCTGGGCCTAGTTGCGGCCGGACGCGCCAAGGCGGTAGATGCCGGCCCCTATATCCTCGCCCAGGTGCTCGGCGCGATCGCCGCGGCGGGCGTGCTCTATACGATCGCCTCGGGCCAGCCGGGCTGGACGCCGGGCGGCTTCGCGA
The DNA here is from genome assembly GCA_020852655.1 of Alphaproteobacteria bacterium. Classification (GTDB taxonomy): domain Bacteria; phylum Pseudomonadota; class Alphaproteobacteria; order Micropepsales; family Micropepsaceae; genus JADZAI01. The sequence goes on along the minus strand of JADZAI010000071.1, from coordinate 22,128 downwards.
GCAACGGCTATGGCGATTTGTCGCCGGGCAAATACTCGATGGTCGCGGCGATCGTGACCGAGGTGGTGCTGACGGCGGTCTTCCTGATCGTCATCGTCGGATCGACGAGTGCGCGCGCGCCGGCCGGCTTTGCACCGATCGCCATCGGACTTGCGTTGACGCTCATCCACCTCGTCGCGATCCCGGTGACCAACACCTCGGTCAACCCGGCCCGCTCCACCGGCGTTGCGCTGTTCGCCGAAACCGCGGCGCTCGGCCAGCTCTGGGTCTTCTGGGTGGCCCCGATCGTCGGCGGCGTGCTCGGCGGATTGATCGGCCGCTTCCTCCAGGACGACAGCGGCGAGGAGTAGCGGACCCGGCAAAATCTGCCGGGAGCTAATGAGCCGTTAACTAACGCTAACTAGCTTGGCCCCGAGCGCGGCGCGGATGCGGAGTTCCGCGCCGTCGTGCGAGGTCGGGCGATGGCGAAAGCAAAGAAGGAAGAAGCGGCCCCGGAAGGCGGCGACGGCGAAGGCGCGCCCAAGAAGAAGCGCGGCCTGGTCGGCATGCTGCTCATGTTCGGCCTACCGGCGGTGCTGCTGCTGGGCGGCGCGGCGGGCGCCTATTTCTTCCTGTTCGCCGGCGAGGAAGCGCCGGCCGAAGGCGAGCATGGCGAGGCGGCGGCGCATGCCGAAGCGGCGCCCACCTTCATGGACCTGCCGGACATGCTGGTGAACCTCTCGACCGCCGGCGGCGAGCGCGCGGTGCTGAAGCTCGCCGTTGCGCTGGAATTGCCGACCCCGGAGGCGATCGCCGAGATCGAGCCGGTGATGCCGCGCGTCATCGACAATTTCCAGGTCTTCCTGCGCGAATTGCGCGTCGAGGACCTCTCCGGCTCGGCCGGCATGTTCCGCCTGAAGGAAGAGCTGGTGCGCCGGGTGAACCTCGCGGTCGCGCCCGTCCACGTGAAGGACGTGCTGTTCAAGGAAATGCTGATCCAATGAGCGGCGACGACGAAACCACGCCCGAGTGGGATCAGGCGGCCGGCGAGGAACAGCGCGAAGCGGCCGAGCCGGGCGGCGCCGAGCGCGTCCTGAACCAGGACGAGATCGACAGCCTGCTCGGCTTCGACGCCGTCGCCGACGAGGGGTCCGAGCGATCGGGAATCCGCGCCATCGTCAACTCGGCGCTCGTCTCCTACGAGCGCCTGCCGATGCTGGAGATCGTCTTCGACCGCCTGGTGCGGTTGATGACGACGTCGCTGCGCAACTTCACCAGCGACAATGTCGAGGTCAGCCTCGACAACATGTCGTCGATCCGCTTCGGCGACTATCTGAATTCGATCCCGCTGCCCGCCATCCTCGCCGTCTTCCGCGCCGAGGAGCTCGACAATTTCGGCCTCTTCACGATCGAGTCGAACCTCATCTACTCGATCGTCGACGTGCTGCTGGGCGGTCGCCGCGGCACGGCCGCGATGCGCATCGAGGGCCGCCCCTACACGACGATCGAGCGCAGCCTCGTGCAGCGCATGATCGAGGTCGTGCTGCACGACATGACGCTCGCCTTCGAGCCGCTGTCGAAGGTGACGTTCGAACTCGACCGCCTGGAGACCAACCCGCGCTTCGCCGCCATCGCGCGCCCCGCCAATGCGGCGATCCTGGTGAAGCTGCGCGTCGACATGGAAGACCGCGGCGGCCGCGTCGAGCTTCTGCTGCCCTACGCGACGCTGGAGCCGATCCGCAAGCTGCTGCTCCAGCAGTTCATGGGCGAGAAATTCGGCCGCGACTCGATCTGGGAAAACCACCTCGCGACCGAGCTCTGGTCGACGCAGGTGCAGATCGACGCGGTGCTCGACGAGCAGACGATGTCGCTGCGCGAGGTGATGGACTTCAAGGTCGGCCAGACGCTGATGTTGAACGCGGCGCCGGACGCGCCGATCGAACTGCGGTGCGGCGGCATTCCCCTGGTCAAGGGCCATATCGGACGCGTCGGGCCGTTCGTCGCCGTGAAGGTCGACAAGACGCTGCGGCGTACCCCCCACGTGGCTCCCTTGTGAGGACGAGATGACGATCGGTATTGCCGTCGAACTGCTCGTGGCGCTGTTGCTCGCGACGACCATCGTCTGGGCCGTCATCCTGGACCGCAGGCTGCGCGACCTGCGCAGCGGCCGTGACGGCGTGCGGCAGGCGGTGATCGATCTCGCGGGCGCGACGGGCCGCGCCGAATCCGCCGTCCTGGCGCTGCGCGAGGCGGCGGAGAGCACGGGCGCCGAACTCGCACGCCGCCAGGCCGCAGCGAAGGCGGCCTCCGACGAGCTCGCCTTGCTGCTGGGTTCGGCCGAAGGACTGGCGGATCGCCTCACCAAGCGTGCCGCGCCGACCGCGGCGCGCGCGGAAGCGCCGCGGGCGATGCGCGAACTGCGCGGGGCAAGATGAGCAAGGTGCGTCTGCGCCTGCTGCCGGCGGCGGCGATCGGCCTGGCCTTGCTGCTGGGGCTGAAGGCCGTCGGTCTCGGCGAAGAGTTCTCGGCAATGTTCGGCGCCGGGCCGGCCCGGGCGGAAGCGCCGCCCAAGGCCGAAGCGACGGATCATCCGGCGACGCCTGCGCCGGCGCATGACGCGGCTCCCGCTGCCGCCTGCCCGCCGGCCGGGGAGCCGACGGCATCGGAAGCCGACGTGCTGGAAAGCCTCGCGCAGCGGCGCGAGCAGCTCGATGCGCGCGAGCGCGAGATCGACATGCGCGAAAAGACGCTCGGCGCCGCCGAGAAGCGGGTCGAGGAACGCATCGCCGAACTGAAGACCATCCAGGGCAATGTCGAGGCGCTGTTCGGCAAGCGCGACGCGCAGCAGGAGAAGCAGCTCTCCGACCTGGTGAAGATGTACGAGACGATGAAGCCGGCGAATGCGGCGGCGATCTTCGACACGCTGGACCAGGCGGTTCTGATCGACGTCATCCGCCGCATGAAGCCGGCCAAGGCCTCGCCCGTTCTCGCCGCGATGAAGCCGGAGCGGGCCCGCGACGTGACCGTCGAACTCGCACGCCTGGAAGCGCTGCCCGATCAGGCCGCGCCTGCCGGCAGCGCGGCGCCTGCCGCTCCGCCCGGCGGATGAGGCGGCTCGTCACAGCGCTGTTGGCGGCGGCCGCGGCGTACGCGGCCGTTCCTGCGTTCGCGCAGGAGGCCGCGCCGCCGCGCACCATGACGACCGCGAAAGAGAAGCCGGCGGCGGCTGCGAAGTCTCCGCCGGCTGCCGCCGCACCGGCGCCGGCTGCGACAGCGCCGGCCAAGCCGGGCAGCGGCGAGGCGGTCACGCTGAGCGCCGACCTGTCGAAGGGCTTTGCGCGCATCCTTTTCCAGTGGCCGCGGCCGGTCACCTTCGATGCCGATATCGCCGACGGCATCCTCATCGTGACCTTCGCGCGGCCGTTCCGCCTGCCGCCCGACATGACCAGCCTGCCGCTGAGCGCCTATGTGTCGGTGATCAAGCAGGACGCGAACCAGCGCACGCTGCGCCTGTCGCTGAAGCAGAAGGTCCGCCTGCACACCAGTGCGGGCGGGCCGCTGGTCGCCATCGACCTGTTGCCCGCCGCGTTTGCCGGAGAGCCCGACGGTGTCGTCGATCCGACGGCAAAGCCGCCCCCGCCGCCGCAAGGGGTGGTGCCCGTCAAGCTTTCCATCGGCGTCGAGGAAGACCGCACGCGGATCGCCTTCGACTGGGGCGAGGTGGTCAAGTACGAGGCGAAGATCGAGCCCGGCAAGATCAAGGTCGCCTTCGCGCGCCAGGGCAAGATCGACGTCTCCCGCCTGAACGACGGTCCGCCTGCCTTCGTGAAGAGCGCAAAGGTCAGCGCGGGCGACAACCAGACCCTGCTGGAGATCGCGATCGATCCGGGCTCGGCGGTCAAGGACTTCCGTAACAAGACGCGAATCGTCTTCGATATCGCCGCGCCGGCCAACGACAAGGACGGCGACCCGCAGATAGCGCTCCCGGAAGGCCTGGAGCCGAAGGCCAAGCCGGACGACATCGCCGCGGCGGGCGATCACGAAACGCCGCCTCCGGAAGGTTCAGCCGCGCATCCGCCCGGCAGCGACGGCGCGGCGGTCGAAGGAACCCACGGCGCAGGCGAGGCCGAGCACAAGGCCGGCGAGAAGAGCGCCGAGACAGAGTCGGGCGAAGCCGGAGCGAATCCGCACGAGCCGCCGCCCGATGCTGCGCCGCACGAGCCCAAGCCCGAGACCGCCGACGCCGGCAACGACACGGCGCATGACGCCGATCCGCAGGACGCCAAGCCCGACGCCGCCGAGCCGCACGACGCCGAGAGCCATGCCGCCGAGGCGGCGCCTCCCGCCGAGCCGCCGGCCTTCAAGGCGGCGCGCGACCACGGCAACATCGTGCTGACGCTGCCGGCACTGGACGGCACCGGCGCGGCCGTCTTCAAGCGCGGCGATACGGCATTCGTGGTGCTCGACGGTGCGCGGGCGATCGACGCGGCTGCGCTCGTGGCGCAATTCCGTGACGCGATCGCCTCGGCCTCGACGACGACGGTCGACGGCGCGACCGTTCTGACGATCAAGCTGCTCAAGCCGCTCGCGCTGTCGGCGGGCCAGGTCCAGCATGGCTGGACGGCGACCTTCTCGGTCGATCCGCTGGCGCCGGCCCGGCCCGTCGCGCTCATCCGCGACGCACGCAGCGTCGGTCCGGCGCGCATCCGTGCGTCGCTGGCGCGGGCCGGCAAGGTCGTCAGCCTCACCGACCCCGCAAGCGGCGAGCGGCTCGTCGCGGTGCTCGCCTCGGGCGAGCCGCAGGGCGTCGCGGCAGCGCGGAGCTATGTCGAGTTTGCCGCCGACCCGACGGCGCAGGGCCTGCTGGTCCGGCCCTTCTCGGACGATCTCACCGTCGTGCCGGAGGACGACGACGTGCTCATCGGCGCGCCCGGCGGCCTCACCCTGTCGGCCGCCACGGCGAGCGACACGGTACTGACGCGCTCCACCATCAGCGACGGCTTCGCGCCGGCCGCCATGGATTTCGCCGCCTGGGCCGGGCCGGGCGATTTCCCGGCCGAACGCAGCCGGCTGGTCGACGCAATCCCCGAAGACGGCGAGGACATCGAGGCGGCGCGCCTTGCGCTGGCCCGTTTCTATCTCGGCAACGACCTCGGCGCCGAGGCGCTGGGCTCGCTTCAGCTCGTCGTGGCCGACGACGAGGCGGTGACCGGCGATCCCGCCTTCCATGCCCTGCGCGGCGCCGCGCTGCTGCTGCTCGGCCGCTACCAGGCGGCGGCCGACGAGCTCGCGACGCCGGCGCTCGACGGCGATGTCCATGCGCAGCTCTTCCGCGGCCTTGCGGCGGCCGGCCTTCGGCGCTGGAGCGAAGCGCGCGACGCCATGGCGCGCGGCGAGGAAGCGATCGCGTCGTTCCGGCCGGACTGGCAAGGCCGTTTCCGCGTCGCCGGCGCGCGCGCGGCGGCCGAGACCAACGCCATGGCGGCGGCCGATGCGATGCTCGCGGCGATGCCGCGCGACGGCGTGCCGGAGCCGATCCTGCTGGAGGCCGACCTGATCCGGGGCCAGCTCGCCGAAAAGCTCAAGCGCGATACCGAAGCCCTGCGGCTCTACGCCAAGGTCAAGAACACCGGCTATCGCCCGCTGGCCATTCGCGCTGCTCTGGCCGAGATCGCCCTGGAAGAACGTACCGGTACGCTCAAGCGCGACGACGCGATCGATGCGCTGGATCATCTGCGCTGGCAGTGGCGCGGCGACGATGTCGAACTCGCGATCCTGCACCGGCTCGGCAAGCTCCAGGTGGCGAAAGGCGATTATCGGGCCGGGCTCCAGACCATGCGCTCCGCCGTGCTCGGCTTTCCGCAGGCCGAAGAGACGCGGGCGATCTCGGCAGACATGGGCCAGCTTTTCGAGGAGCTCTTCCTGAACGGCAAGGCCGACAGCCTGCCGCCGATCCAGGCGCTGGGCCTCTATTACGACTTCAAGGAGCTCACGCCGATCGGCACGCTCGGCGACGAAATGGTGCGCAAGCTTGCCGACCGGCTCATCTCGGTCGACCTGCTGGAGCAGGCGGCGGAGCTGCTCCAGCACCAGGTCGACAAGCGCCTCGACGGCGTTGCCCGGGCGCAGATCGCCGCGAAGCTCGCCGCCGTCTACCTGATGGACCGCAAGCCGGAGAAGGCGCTGGCGGCGCTGCGCACGTCGGCCCAGACGCGCCTGCCCGACAATGTCGCCGCGCCGCGCCGCCTGCTGGCGGGCCGCGCGCTCAGCGATCTCAAGCAATACGATGCCGCGCTTGAAGCGTTCGAGCAGGACGACACGCCGGAAGCCCGCCGCCTGCGCGCCGACGTGCAATGGGCCGGGTCGCGCTGGGCCGAGGCGGCGGCAGCGGTCGAAGTCCTGCTCGAAGGGCGGGAGACGGCGCAGCGTCCGCTCGATGGCGGCGAACGCTACGACGTCATGCGTGCCGCCGTCGCCTACACGATGGCCGGCAACGAGCCCGGGCTCGCCAAACTGCGCGACCGCTTCCTGACGCTGATGGCCGAGGCGCCGGAAGCGGCGGCGTTCGAGATGGTGACGCGGTCGGTCGATCCCTCCGGCGTCGCCTTCCGCGACATGGCGAAGGCCGTCGCCGCCACCGACACGCTCGACGCCTTCCTCCAGAGCCTCGGGCTCGGCAAGCCGGCGGGCGGCTCGGCCTCCGCGAACTGAGCGGAAGGCCGCGCCGCCGCGTCGCTTAGAAGTTGACCCGTCGCGAGATGGCGCCGTCGACGACCATGTTGATGCCGGTGGTGAACGCCGACACCGGGCTCGACAGGAAGACGGTGGCGTTCGCGATCTCCTGCGGCGTCGCCATGCGGCCGGTCGGGTTGCGGGCGATCATCTGGTTGAAGAAGTCGGGCATGCCCTGCTTCACGTTCCCCCAGACGCCGCCCTCGAAGAACACCGTGCCCGGCGACACGACGTTGATGCGCACCTTCTTCGGCGCGAATTCCCGGGCGAGGCCTTTGGCGTGGTGGATCAGCGCCGCCTTGATGGGCCCGTAGGAATCGGCGCGGTCGGTCTCGGCCGCCGAGACCGACGAGATGATGACGAAGGAGGCATCGCCCCCGGCCTCCGCCGCCTTCTCCAGATGCGGCGCGGCGGCATCGAAGGCCGCCACGGCGCCGCCGAGCAGGTCGAGCTTGAAGTTCGCGGTCCAGGCGTCCTCGCTGTTGCCCTGCGCCATCGCGCCGGCATTGGAGACGAGGACGTCGATGCCGCCGAGTTCCTTCGCCGCGGCGTCGATCCACGCCTTCAGCGCGGCGGTGTCCATGATGTCGACGCTGCTGCCGGTCGCCTTCACGCCCTTGTCCTTCAGCGCGGCGACGGCGTCTTTCACCTGGTCGCCGTTGCGGGCGCAGAGGGCGACATCGGCGCCTTCGTCGGCCAGCGTATCCGCGATGGCGCGGCCGATACCGCGCGTGCCGCCGAGAATGACGGCCTTCTTGCCCTTGAGATGAAGATCCATGACCCGCTCCTGATGGTGACGGGCCAAGTCTAGGACGGGCCGGGCCGCCTGCCCAGCGTCACTGCACCTGCACGAAGGGGACCGTGCTGCCGGGGATCATGGTGGTGGGCAGCTTGCCGTCCCACTTCTCGGCGGCGGTCAGCGCGACGAGGTTGGGGCTGTCGCGCAGCGCCTGGCCCCGGGCGGCGATGGCCTGCGCCTCGGCGTTACCCTGTTCGCGGATGGCATAGGCCCGCGCATCGGTCTCCAGGTTGTTCGACGTCTTGCGGGCTTCCGCCTCGATGATGAGCCGCTCGGCATCGACCTGCGCCTGGCGCTTCTCGTTTTCCTTGGTCCGCACGGTCGCCTCGGCCTGTGCGGCGGCCTCGATCGAGCGCTCGTAATTGTCGGAGAAGTCGACATTCTCGATCTGCGTGCTCTCGATGATGATGCCCTGCGGCATCAACTGGCGCAGCGCCTTGTCGAAATCGAGACCGAGCTGGGTGCGGGCGCTGACGACCGTCGCGGCCTGGTACTGGCCGAAGACCTCCTCCAGCACCTTGGGCACCGCCGGCCAGACCGTCCGCTCGGCATAGTTGGTGCCGTAGTTGGTGTAGACCTCGCGCACGAAAGCCGGGTCGAGCCGTACATTGACCGAGACGACCAGTTCAGCCGCCTGGACGTCCTTCGAATAGACCGCCAGCTTCTCCCACGAGATCTTCTCGGTGCGCACCGAGATATTCTCCACCGTGTTGGCGAAGGGCAGCTTGAAGCCGAGACCGGGTTCGGCGATCTCCGTCACGGCGCCCCACAGCTTCACGATGCCGCGCTCGCCCTGTTCGACCGTGTAGAAGGAATTGCACCCGGCGACGAGCAGCACCAGCGCGATGGGGATGAGCAGGAAGATGCCGCGGAAGGCGCTGCCGACCGCCGTCCGCGCCGAGGCAAGCGCCGATCGGCGGCCGCTGTCGTTCTCATTTGTCATCGCGTCCGTCCCCTTCTGCCGTGCTCGCCTGCGGTTCCCCATGCGAATCGGGAGTCTGACGCATCGGCCTCCGGGCCGCCATCCGCCGTTCCGGCCGCACCGCCACCGGCGCGGCCGGTGAGGCGGCGCTATTGCGCGGGCACCTTGTCGAGGAAGCCGGTGACGGCGGCGATGCGGCCGTCCTTCACGACGACATAGTCGGTGCCCTCGATCAGCGGCGTCGCGCCCTTCGGTCCAAGCCCCCACGAGAAGCGCAGATGTTCGCCGTGCATGTCGGGCCCGGAGATCAGCGCGAAGCGGAAGTCCGGGAAGCGTCCGTGCACGCCGGCGATGAGGCCGCTGATTCCGTCATGGCCCGCGCCGTTCATGAGCGGGTCGACATAGGTCGCATCCCGCGTCCAGGTATCGGCGATCAGCGCCTTGCGCGTGGCGGCGTCGGTCTCGTTCCAGGCGGCGATATAGGCGTCGGCCACAGTCTTGGCGTCGGTCATGGAAGTCTCCCTTTATGGACGGGATCAATCCCGTGAGAGACATGCTGCTCTGGCACGCAGGGCTGGTCGATTACGCGCATGGTTATGAGACTCGCGGCACGATCAGTTGGCGGCGTAAGCCGCAATCTCCGCCGGGGGCGGTTCGCGCTTGGTCTTTTGCCAGAGCCGGGCAAGGGCCTTGAGTATCTCGTAGCGAGCGTCGTCGAAAGGACAGAAGACGATATCGAAGTGGCCTTCGATGCCCCACACGCCCGAGCCAAACGCGACTTCAACAGGCAGGGTACGCCCGGTGACGGACACCGTAACAACGACATGAGGGTCGCTGCGATCGAGCCGATGAGTCTTCTTCGTCGAGAACATGATGTGGCTCATGCCCTGGCCAGCCCGGAACAGCCTGTCCGCGCCCAGCGTTGCAAGCTGGTCGAGAAGGTCAAATACGGCATTCTTCCAGTTGTCCACGCGAGGGTCGGTGGACTCGTCAAGGAACGATCGCAATTCCCTCCAGGACTGCGCATTGGCTTCGGCAAGGCTCACGGTGGTCCTCCGGACGGGCGGCCGCTACATCCCGTAACTCTGCGCGAGGCTGCCGGCGATCAGGCGCCAGCCGTCGACCAGCACGAAGAAGATCAGCTTGAAGGGCAGGGAGATCGTCACCGGCGGCAGCATCATCATGCCCATCGCCATCAGCAGCGAGGCGACGACGAGGTCGATGATGAGGAAGGGCAGGAAGATCATGAAGCCGATCTCGAAGGCACGGCGCAGCTCGCTGATCATGAACGAGGGCACCAGCACCTGAAGCGGCGTCTCGGCGGCGGTGGCGGGCGGCGCGATCTTGGCGAGGCCGAAGAACATCGCGAGGTCGTCCTGGCGGGTATGCGCGAGCATGAAGGTCTTCACCGGCGCGCTGGCGCGGGTGAAGCCTTCTTCCAGGCTCATCTGGTCGTTCATCATCGGCCGGATGCCCTGTTCCCAGGCCTGGGTCAGCGGCGTCGCCATGATGAAGGCGGTGAGGAAGAGCGCGAGCGACACCACCACCGTGTTGGGCGGGCTCTGCTGGAGGCCGATCGCGGTGCGCAGCAGCGACAGCACCACGACGATGCGCACGAAGCTGGTCGTCATGATGAGGATCGACGGCGCGACCGAGAGCAGCGTGACGACCAGCACGAGCTGGACGATCCGCCCGGTCAGCCCGTCACCGCCGCCGAGATCGATCGAGACCGACTGCGCATAGGCGGCGCCCGAGCAGATCAGCGCCCCCAGCGCGATGATGCCGGTATGCAGCAGCCAGCGCTTCGGCAGGGCGAAGCGCCCCCGGGCCGGTGTCGTCGTCACGCCGTCCCCTCGCGCGCCGGAATGCCGGTCTCGACCACCGTCTCGCCGTTGGGCGACAGCACCAGCAGATGCTCGACGCCGTCGCGCCGCACCAGCACGAGCTGGCGGCGGATGTCGAGCGGCCGGGCTTCGACCACCGAGAGGCGCGCCGGCTTGCCCGGCTGGGCGACCTTGAGGCTGGCGAAGCCGAAGCGCCGCAGCGCCCAGGCGCCCAGCAGGATGAGGCCGAGCACGACGCCGAGGGCGGCCGAAAGGCGAATGAGGGCGTCGAGATCCATGCGCGGCCTGAAGCGCAGCCTTCTGCTGCGCCGGGCAGCTAGGATTAAGCTGGGTTAAGACCGCGTTAAGCTCGGTTAACGGCGGTGCGGTTTACCTCTCTTAATCTCTGCTTAACCGCACCCGGCACATTCTGCCGGTTAAGGCCGCGTCAACCATGACGGGCCGCGGATTTGGCGCCGATGGACCTCACCAAGCTGCCGCTGTTCGAGACCTTGCGCGAGCGCATGTCCTATCTGACGGCGCGCCAGGCGGTGATCGCCGAGAATGTCGCCAACGCCAACACGCCGGGCTTCCGCGCCAGGGATGTCGAGACGCCCGACTTCGCCGCCATGGCCGCGGGCGAGTCCGACGGCACCGGGATGACGCTGACCAACCCGCTGCACATAGCCTCCAACGCCGGCGACGGTCAGGGCGCGCAGTCGGGCTTCCGGGTGCGCGACATGCCCGACACCGAGGCGACGCCGAACGGCAATTCGGTCGTGCTGGAAGACCAGATGATGAAGCTGTCGTCGACCCAGATGGACTATTCGACCGCGTCGCAGATCTACAAGAAGGCCCTGTCGCTTCTCCGCATGGCCGTGGCAGCCCCAAGGTAAGGCAGCATCGTCATGGACATCACCCGATCGATGGCGACCGCGGCGAGCGGCATGAAGGTCCAGAGCGACCGCATGCGCGTGATCGCCGAAAACATCGCCAATGCCGGCAGCACCGCCGTCGGCGCCAACGGCGAGCCCTACCGGCGCCAGCTCGTCACCTTCAAGGACGAGGTCGACAAGGAGACCGGCGCCAGCATCGTCGTGACCAACAAGACCATTCGCGACCGGTCCGATTTCCGCATGCAGTATAATCCCGGCCATCCGGCCGCGAATGCCGACGGCTATGTCATGCTGCCCAACGTCAACCCGCTGATCGAGATGACGGACATGCGCGAGGCGCAGCGCGCCTATGAGGCCAATCTCAACGTGATCGAGGCGGCGCGGACGATGGTGTCGCGCACGATCGACCTGCTGCGGCGCGGGTGAGCTAGGCCATGATCGACATCGCATCCGCCCTGCGCGCCTATTCCCAGGCGCCCAAGCCGCAAGCCTCGGCCGAAGCCGGCGGCACGCCCGGCTTCTCGGACATGCTGACCCAGACGCTGGAGCAGACCGTCGACGCGACGCGCAGCGGCGAGAAGGCGATGCTGGGCAGCGCCACCGGCAAGGCCGAGCTGGTCGACGTCGTCACCGCCGTCGCCAACGCGGAAACCTCGCTGGAGACGGTCATCGCGCTCCGCGACCGCGTCATCACCGCCTATCAGGAAATCCTGCGGATGCCGATCTAGGCGCCGCCTGCCACGCCTTAGGCCGGAAGGGCCTCGTTCCATGACCGGCGCCGACGCGCTCGACATCGCCCGCGATTCGATCTGGGTCCTGCTCATCGTCGCGGCCCCTGCGATGCTGACCGCCCTCGCGGTCGGCACCATCATCGGCATTCTCCAGGCGCTGACCCAGATCCAGGAAGCGACCATCGTCTTCGTGCCGAAGATCGTCGCGGTGTTTCTCGTCGTGCTCCTCCTGCTTCCCTTCATGGCGCAGCAGCTCGGCGGCTACATGAACGACATGTTCGCGCGGATCGGCACCTACTAGGCCGGCCCCCCGCGCATGCCCGGCATTCCCATTCTCGACCAGTCGCTGCCGCAGCAGATCTTCGTCTTCATGCTGCTCTTCACGCGCATCGGCGCGATGATGATGGTCTTTCCCGGCACCGGCGAGGCGTTCGTCAGCGCCCGCTTCCGCCTCGGCCTGGCGCTTGCCGTATCGTTCGTGCTGATGGCGCCGCTGATGCCGCGCATTCCGGCGCTGCCGTCCGACACCGGCCAGCTCATCCTGCTGGTCGGGCTGGAGGCGCTGATCGGCCTCGCCATCGGCACGGCGGCCCGCCTGCTGATCTCCAGCCTCAACGTCGCCGGCAACGTGATCGCGGTGCAGACCGGCCTCGGCTTCGCGCTCAGCGTCGATCCCTCGCAGGGCCAGCACGGCGCCATCGTCGCGACCTTCCTGACGACGCTGGGCGTCCTGATGATCTTCACGACCGGCGCCCACGCGCTGCTCTTCAGCGCATTGGTGCGCTCCTACGACCTCTTTCCGGTGGGCGCCGCGCCTTCGACGGCCGACTTCCTGGAACTCATCGTCCGCTTCATCTCGGGCAGCTTCGCGCTCGGCATCGAGCTGACGGTGCCGTTCCTGGTGCTCAGCCTCGTCTTCTATGCCGGGCTCGGCGTCGTCTCGAAGATGATGCCGCAGTTCCAGGTCTTCTTCATCTCCATGCCGCTTTCGATCATGGCCGGCTTCGCCATGCTCATGGTGCTGATCGGCACGATGCTGGAGATCTTCCTCGACCGCTTCGGCCAGGCCTTCGGCGAGTTCGCGCGCTAGGTCATGGCCGAAGAACAGGACGACTCGCAAAAAACCGAAGAGCCGACATCGAAACGACTGTCGGATGCCGCCGAGCGCGGCGAATCCCCGCGAAGTCAGGACGTCGTCGTCTTCGCCACGCTCAGCGCCGCGACGCTGGCGATCGTCGTGTGGGGCGGGCAGGCGGGGCACGACTTCGTCAACCGCTTCGCCAGCTTCATCGCCCAGCCGCACGCCTTCGACCTCGGCAGCGAGGGCGTGCTGCATCTCGCCTGGCAGGCGGCCGGGGCGATCGCCGCGCTGATCGCGCTGCCGGTGCTGCTGATGATGGCGGCAGGCATCGCCGGGAATATCGCGCAGGCGCCGCTGGTGTGGACCGCCGAGCGGATGAAGATCGACCTCGCCAAGCTGTCGCCGGGCAAGGGCCTCGGACGGCTCTTCGGCGGCGAGGCCTGGATCAATTTCGCAAAGGGCCTGTTCAAGCTCGGCTGCGTCGCCGCGGCGGGGGTGTGGGCGATCTGGCCCGACCACAACGCGCTGCTTGCGATGGTCTCGTCCGAGCCCGGCCGGGCCGGCGCCGCGGCCTGGTCGCTGACCGTCAAGATGCTGGGCGCGATGCTGGCCGTCATCGCCATCTTCGCCGCCGTCGACTTCGTCTGGCAGCGTTTCGCCTTCCTGCGGCGGATGCGCATGAGCCGCCAGGAAATCCGCGATGAAATGAAGCAGTCGGAAGGCGACCCGCTGGTCAAGATGAAGATCCGGCAGGTCCGCATGGAGCGCGGCCGCAAGCGCATGATGGCCGAGGTTCCCAAGGCGACGGTCGTCATCACCAACCCGACGCACTATGCCGTTGCGCTGAAATACGAGTCTGGCACGATGGGTGCGCCGAAATGCGTCGCGAAGGGCGTGGACGCGCTGGCGTTGAAGATACGGGAGATCGCGAACGAGAACGACGTGCCGATCGTGGAGAATCCGCCGCTGGCGCGGGCGCTCTATGCGGCGGTCGAGGTCGACGCCGACATTCCGGTCGACCACTACAAGGCGGTCGCCCAGATCATCGGCTTCATCATGCGTCAACGATCGCGGTCGTAACGTATCCGAATCTAACGAGTCCGGACGGATCCGGTGGGGACATTGATGGCTGAATTCTCGGCGATCCCGATCCAGCGTCAGGCGAGCGAACCCGCAGCCCCGCGGCGCATGCCGGCCTCGGGCGGTCGTGCGGCGCTGACCGCGTCGGCCTTCTGCCTCGGCATCGCCTTCGCCGCCGGAATCCTCGCCGTCGTCTATCACCGCGAGGCGGGTTTCGCCGGGCTCGCCCTGCTCGTCGGCATCACGGTCGTCGGCGTCGGCGTGCTTGCCGCCATCGCCATGCGCCGCCCGGGTTCGACGGCCCGCGACCGGCGGGCCCGTACGCTCGCCTCGGCCTTCGAAGGCTTCGGCGATCCGCTCGTCGTGACGCGCTCCGACGGCACCATCGTCTTCGCGAACCTCTCCTACCGCGAACTCTGCGGCGGCAAGACGGCGCGGCTGCTCCAGCCCGAACTCGCCATCCGGCCGGATTCCGAGATGGCCTCGCGCCTCTACCGCCTGGCCCGCACCGCGACCGAGGGCGGCAACGCCACCGCCGACATCCGCACCACCGAGGGCGACACCGCCCATTGGCGCCGCGTGACGGTCGAGAGCATCTCCCGCGGCCGCGCCGAACAGCGCCTCACCCTCTGGCGCTTCCGCCCGCTCGCCGACGTCACGCAGGGCGACCTGAACGACCGCGGCGCCGACATCGTGCCGCTGGTGCGCGAGGTTCCGGCTGCCGCGCCGGTCGCCGAAGCCGCCCCGCAGCCCATCCGCGAATCCGCCTTCGCCGACCTCTTCGCCGGGGCGCCCGCGCCGATGGCGATGCTGGAGGCCGATGGCAGGATCGACATCGCCAACGAGGCCTTCGCGCGCTTCGTGAAGGCCGAAGGCCCGGCCGGCCTCAAGGGCCGCCTCATCGGCGATCTCATCGTCAACGACGACCGCTCCGAAGTGCTGCGCCTCATCCGCTCGGCCTTCGACTCGCACGCCTCGCATGCGGAAGTGCGTTTCGACGGAGGCGGCGCCGGGCAGATCCATGCCATGGCGGTGAAGGGCGACGACGGCGAAACCGCGGTCGCGGTGCATATCGTCGACCTCACCAACCTCAAGTCGATCGAGAGCCAGCTCTTCCAGTCGCGCAAGATGGCCGCGGTCGACCAGCTCGCCGGCGGCATCGCGCACGACTTCAACAACACGCTGACGGCGATCCAGGGCTTCGCCGACATGCTGCTGCTGCGCCACAAGGCGGGCGATCCCTCCTTCGCCGACCTCATGCAGATCAAGAACGCGACCACGCGCGCCGCCCGCATGGTCGGCCTGCTGCTCGCCTTCTCGCGCCAGCAGACGCTGACGCCCAAGGTCTGCCCGGTCACCGACCGCCTCGCCGACATCAGCGAGATGCTGAAGCGCCTGCTGACCGAGCGCATCAAGCTGCGCCACGAATTCGGCCGCGATCTGTGGAATGTGCGCGTCGACCAGGCGCAGTTCGACAACATGATCATCAATCTGTGCGTCAATGCGCGCGACGCGATGCCCGACGGCGGCGCACTGACCATCCGTACCCGGAATGTTTCGGAAGCCGACGTTCGCGGCCAGGCCAACGCCATCCTGACGCCCGCCGACTATGTGCTGATCGAGGTCGCCGACACCGGCACCGGCATCGCGCCCGAAATCCTCGACAAGATCTTCGAGCCCTATTTCACGACCAAGGAACAGGGCCGCGGCACCGGCCTCGGCCTTGCCGGCGTCTACGGCTTCGTGAAGCAGTCGGGCGGCTTCGTCTTTCCGGAATCGGAAGTCGGCAAGGGCACGACCTTCAAGATTTACCTGCCGCGCCACGTCGCCGCGCCCGAAGCGCCGGAGGTTGTCGCCGAGCCGGAAGCGAAGAAGCCCGCCGCCGCCGGCCGCGACCTCACCGGTATCGGCACGATCCTCCTGGTCGAGGACGACGACGCGGTCCGCGGCCTCACGGCGCGCGCCCTCGAAATGCGCGGCTACGAGGTGCTGAAGGCGAATGGCGGCGAGGAAGCGCTGGAGATCCTCACCAGCGTCAACAAGCATATCCACCTGATGGTCAGCGACGTCGTGATGCCCGGCATGGACGGCCCCGAAGTCGCCAAGGCCGCCCGCGCCATGCGCAAGGACCTCAAGGTCATCTTCATGTCCGGCTATGCCGAGGACTCGTTCCGCAAGCAGGCCGAGATGGACGAGGAAGTCCACTTCCTCCCCAAACCCTTCCAGCTCAACGACCTCGCCGCCAAGGTAAAGGACGTGATGTCCTCAGGGTCGATTTAGGCGCAGTCTGCTTCTGGTTGGCTGCGCTTAGAGGCTTTCTGCTGCGGCGAAATCTGCAAGCGAATAGCTGGTGCTTCGGCCGCCGGCAGCGCTGCGCATAAGGATGTTGCGCGCCACCAAATCCGCAATGTCGCGATTCGCGGTGTCTTGGGATGTCTTCGTCAACGCCGCCCATTTCGAGCTCGTGAGTTTGCCCTCAAAGCCATCCAGCATCAGATTGATGACCTTGCGCTGGCGTTCGTTTATCGGGTGGTACGCGGCCATCTTCCAGAAGGCCGCCTTTTTCAGCACGGCGGCCAGTATGACCTCGGCGCCGTCGAAGGCGCGGCCGAGGCATTCGAGGAACCACGTCAGCCACGCGGTGATGTCGAGATCGCCTTTCTGGGTCGTCTCCAGGATCTTGTAGTAGGCCGCGCGTTCTACCCGGATTTGGGCGGACATGCTGTAGAAGCGCTGGCTGGTTTCCTCCGAGCGGGTGAGTTGCATGTCTGCTATGGCCCGCGCGATGCGTCCGTTTCCGTCCGCGAACGGATGGATCGTGACGAACCAGAGGTGAGCGATAGCCGCCTTGAGGACAGGATCGGAGGTCTTGTCTTCGCCGAACCAGCTTAGGAACGCATCCATTTCCTTCGGAAGGAGATTGGCGGGCGGAGCTTCGAAATGGACCTTGGGGCGTCCTATAGGTCCGGAAACCACCTGCATGGGTCCCGATTCCGCCGTGCGCCAGTTTCCGACGACGATCTTGCTCAGCCCGCTGTAGCCGGTGGGAAAGAGCGACGCATGCCAGCCGAACAGCCGATCCTCGGTCAGAGACATGTCGTAGTGCTGCGTGGCGTCGAGCATCATATCGACGACGCCTTCCACCGCCCGGTCAGCCGGTTTGAGCGCTGCCGCTTCCAGCCCGAGGCGGCGAGCGATGGAGGAGCGCACCTCTTGTGGGTCGAGCACCTCGCCCTCGATCTCGCTTGTGTTGAGAACCTCCTCCGTGAGGCTGACGAGCACGGCCTCGTTTCGCAGGGTGATCCCTAGATTCTGCATCCGGCCCAGCAATCGCCCCTGGCGGTGGCGCACCTCCGTCAGGATTTTCTCGAGCGCTTTCTGATCCCACCGAAAGGCCGGCCAGTCGCCAAGTTCGTGGATATATTCGGGCATAATTTCCGCAAATTCTGCGGAGGTTATGCTCGGCTTTCTCCGCAAACGCAATATTCTCCGCGCATCTTGCGGAGAATATCTCCGTAATCTCCGCAGATGAAAGGCACGTACGTTCAACACCAACGCCACCGAGCCTTGAGCTATTCTGGCTAGGTCCTCGCCCGCCGACCCGGGTCAGAAAGACGATATGGAGCGCCTCGTCAGTCGCACCGCTCCCCCTCGTCTGCACGGACCAATGACAACAAATTGCAAAGCGCCTACCAGAAGCGGCAAGTGCGCCATTCACAATCCAGCGGCAGGAATTTCTTAGCTCTTCGATACCAGATTGCGCGCACCGAGATAGGCAGGACGGCCGTGAGTCACAGTCTGAAAATCCTCGCCGCGACGTTCATGGCCCTGGCGCAGAGCGCGACCGCCATCGCCCCAGTACATGCCACCTCCGACGCCCTATCAAAGCTCGCGCCCTTCCGCCCAACCAGCCTCGTCAACGAAGACCCGGCGGTATGCGATCCCTTCCTTGCGGGTTGGACGAAGGCGTTCGACGGCAGCGGAAAGCTTGATGAAAGTGCGATGGACTTTTCGGCGCTCTATACGCAGGCGCAGGTCTTCGTGGTGCCTGAGCTGCCTGACTGGAGAAACTATTCGGAGCGTTCTTCTTACAGCATAGCGGTTGATTTTGACGGCGACGGCGAGAATGAGGTCCTAGAATTTCGCAGCCAATATCTCGGTTGGCGTTATATGAGCGTCTCCCTGTCACTATTCGATTCGGAGGCGGACTTCGCGCGAGCGAACGAGCCGAACCGTCCGCCTCCGCGTCAGATCTACGAATACGCACCGATCAATCGCGCACGCATCCTGAAGATCGGCGCGAAGCTCTACACGCTCAGAGGTCCGTATGCCTTTGAGAGGCCGCGCGGGTTGCATGAATCCACGGCGGCCGATGTTGTCGTTAGTCTCGTTCAAACTCAGCGCGATGAACGAGCCGCACACAGTGTGCACGGTTAGGCTGTTTCCCGAAGCGGACGCTTTTGCCAAAGTGATCGAGACGATGCCGCTGTTCAGGGCGATGCGCGATGTCCATGGCGCGGGGGAGTGCTATCTGGGTTCGTTGGGCTGGCGGGCACCGCCGTTCGATTCAGCGCTGCCGACAATTCTCTATCGGCCATGGAGGCTCAAGCCCGATGGCCCTGAAGATGTAACGGGACGGCGGCAAGCCGACATCTTACGCGAAACCCACTACCTCAGATGGGGTCTGTCCGACCCCCAGAGTTGGCGCGACTATCTGGAGGTGAAAGCCAGTCGGCAACAGTTCCTTCGCGACCTAGCTTTCTACTATCGAACTACGGGCAAGGCAGCTTCGAAGGCCGAGGCGAAGGACTTGGCCGAGCGGTCCTGGCGCTTGGTTCTCGACACCCTGATGTACGGGGCCGATAGCTTCGACTTCGATTTGCGCAAACACAACGCGCCGATCACGCCGGACTCGTCGCCGGCGGCGATCGTTCGTTATGGCGTTGCCTCCACAATGGCCGAGCGATCACCCGAGGATGCAGGTGTCTGGAAGCGGATACTTTTGGCGGCAATCTATACGCGGCAGCCGCTGGGGACAGTCCGCACTCTTGTGGAAAAGGTCGACGGTGCGTTCGCGGCCGATCTTCGCACCGTTTCAGCCTCTAACGTGGACGGTCGCAACCACAAGACAAGCGACCAGGCCGACTACTGGCGGCAGGCGCTCAT
This sequence comes from Alphaproteobacteria bacterium, assembly GCA_020852655.1. Classification (GTDB taxonomy): domain Bacteria; phylum Pseudomonadota; class Alphaproteobacteria; order Micropepsales; family Micropepsaceae; genus JADZAI01. The sequence goes on along the minus strand of JADZAI010000071.1, from coordinate 2,919 downwards.
TGCAGCGCTCGGCCACAACGAACTCACCAGAATTTTCCTCGAACGGGCGAACCCCGATGTCGGTACCAACGGGTTCGACAAGACTCCTTTGATGTATGCGGCACAGCATGACAGGCTGAACGCTGTGTGGCTTCTGCTTGAACACGGTGCAAAGGTCGACCTCGTGACGGACGATACGAAAGGGCACAACTGGTGCCTGGAACTCGACCGCGACCATCGCACCGCCCTCATGTACGCGGCCGAAAACGCATCGCCGGCGGTGATCGACGCTCTACTCGATGCGGGCGCCAGCGCCGCAGCGGCGGACACCCAGGGCAACACGCCGCTCTGGTACTTCTCCCGCAACGCCAAGGTTACCAACCCCACTGAACGCGCGCGCCTCATCAAGCGCCTCGGCGGTTAGCCCGCCCGCGCCGGGCGCGTGCCGTCCGTGGGCATGCCCATGTCGTCGCCGATGTCTTCGATCGGGTGGGGCTTGTCGCGCAGGGTCTGGTGGGGCTGGAGCCAGCTCAGCAGGAAGCCGAGCGCGGCGAGGCCGGCGGCCGACAGGAAGACGACATGCAGCGCCTCGCTGAAGGCGGCGAGATAGGCATCGTGCTGCGCGCTCGGCAAAGCACGGATCGCCATCGGGTTGAGCTTCGACGGGTCGAGCAGCGCGGCCGGTCCGCCGGCGAGGCCCTGGTGCAGCAGCATCGCGAACAGCGCCCCGAACAGCGACACGCCGACGAGCCCGCCGACCGAGCGGAACATCGTCGCCGACGAGGTCGCGACGCCGAGCTGTTCGCGCGGCGCGGCGTTCTGCACCGCCAGCACCAGCACCTGCATCACCATGCCGAGCCCGAGGCCGAGACCCGCCGCGCCGAACGTCACGGTTGCCGCCGGCGAGGCGAGGTCCATCTGCGAGAGCCACAGCATGGCAAGCGTCGCGATCCCCATGCCGGCGATCGGGAAGATGCGGAAGCGGCCGGTGCGGGCGATGATGTAGCCGGACGAGATCGAGGCGATCAGCGTGCCGCCCATCATCGGCGTGATGAGCAGGCCCGAGGTCGCCGGGCTCAAATCCTTCACGACCTGAAGATAGAGCGGCAGATAGGTCGTCGTGCCGAACATCGCGCAGCCGACGATGAAGCCGACCGCGGCCGAGAGGCGGAAGGCGGGTTCGGCGAAGAGCGAGGGCGGAATGATCGGCTCCTCCGCCCGGTGCTCCACCCAGAAGAAGAGGGCGATCGCGGCGCCAGCCGTCGCGGCGATCGCCAGCAGGCCGGGCGAGGTCCAGGGCAACGTCACGCCGCCGAGCGAGGTCGCCAGCACGATCGCGGTAAGGCCGAGCGTCAGCAGCGCGGCGCCGGCATAATCGATATGCGGCCGCACCGGGCGCTGCGGCGGTGCCGCGAAGGCGAAGCCGATGACCAGGAACACCGCGATCCCCAGCGGGATGTTGATGTAGAAGATCGCCCGCCACGACAGATGCTCGACGAAGAAGCCGCCGATCAGCGGGCCGAGCAGCGTCGCCCCGCCCCACACGGCGCCGAACCAGCCCGAATATTTGCCGCGCTCACGGGGGGATACGACATCGGCCATGACCGCCATGGTGGTGATCATCAGCCCGCCGCCGCCGACCCCCTGGAGGGCGCGGAAGAGGATGAGCTGGAGCATGCTCTGGGCGAGGCTGGAGAGGACCGAGCCGGCCAGGAAGATCACGATGGCGCTCTGCAACACCACCTTGCGCCCGAAGAGATCGCCCAGTTTGCCGTAGATCGGCGTCACCACCGTGGTCGCCAGCATATAGCCGGTGACCACCCAGGAGAGGTGCTCCAGCCCGCCGAGTTCGCCGACGATGGTCGGCAGGGCTGTGGAGACGATGGTCTGATCCATCGCCGCCAGCAGCATGACGAGGACGAGGGCACCGACGATGGTGCGGACGGGCGGGGAGGCGGGCGCGGTCATTCGATTCTTTGTGTGCGTTATAATTTGATAGCGGGGCGGGCGGCCGGCCGCACGGGCAAAATGTCACCGGGCTTTTAGGGGCGGACGGCCGGTTGCGTCACGGGGTGTCAGAAAACGTCAGGGGAACGGATGAGAACACTTGCGGAACGGAACAAAGCGTGTACCTTTCGCTGCGTTGCCCGTGACCAGCACGCATGAAATAAGGAATCGGCCGATGTCCTCCCCCGCCCTGCGCGTCGTTGAAAAGCCCGAAATGGACCGTAAAGACCCCGAGAAGAAGCGCGCCCTCGAGGCCGCGCTCTCCCAGATCGACCGTGCGTTCGGCAAGGGCTCGATCATGCGCCTGGGCGCGAACGAGAAGCCGGTCGAGATCGAGGCGATCTCCACCGGCTCGCTGAGCCTCGACATCGCGCTCGGTATCGGCGGCCTGCCGCGCGGCCGCATCATCGAGATCTACGGCCCGGAATCGTCGGGCAAGACCACCCTCGCCCTCCATGTCGTGGCCGAGGCCCAGAAGAAGGGCGGCATCGCCGCCTTCGTCGATGCCGAGCACGCCCTCGACACCGGCTATGCCCGCAAGCTGGGCGTGAAGCTGGACGACCTCCTGATCTCGCAGCCCGACACCGGCGAGCAGGCGCTGGAGATCGCCGATACGCTGGTCCGCTCGGGCGCGGTCGACATCCTCGTGATCGATTCGGTCGCCGCCCTCACGCCCAAGGCCGAACTCGACGGCGAAATGGGCGATTCGCTCCCCGGCCTCCAGGCCCGCCTGATGAGCCAGGCGCTGCGCAAGCTGACCGCCTCGATCTCCAAGGCCGGCACCCTGGACATCTTCATCAACCAGATCCGCATGAAGATCGGCGTCATGTAGGGCAGCCCGGAGACCACGACCGGCGGCAATGCGCTCAACTGCTACGCCTCGGTCCGCCTCGACATCCGCCGCATCGGCTCGATCACGGAGCGCGAGGACGT
>JADZAI010000070.1 GCA_020852655.1 Alphaproteobacteria bacterium | reverse complement strand
CGCGGCATGGACGGCGTCGTCGTGTCCAACCATGGCGGCCGGCAGCTCGACGGCGCGGCATCGTCCTTCGACGCGCTGCCTGCCGTCGCGGAGGCCGTCGACGGGCGCATTCCCGTCCTGTTCGACGGCGGCCTGCGCCGGGGCGCCGATGTCATCAAAGCGCTGGCGCTCGGGGCGTCTTTCTGCCTGATCGCCCGGCCGCAGCTCTGGGGCCTCGCCGTCGCCGGACAGGCCGGCGTCCGCCACGTGCTCGAACTCTATCGCAAGGAGATCGACCGCGCGATGGGGTTGATGGGCGCGAAGACGATCGCCGAGATCGGTCCGGACAGCGTGATGCGATTGAGATGACGAGCCGCTCCGGCCTGGATTTCCATGTCTTCGAACGAGGTTTCTGCATGATCACCGATCCTCCGATATTGACCATCAGGCGCAATTTCGAACGTCCGTCCGCCGCGCTGGTCGAGGCGTTTCGCGGTGTCCCGACCGGCTATCTGGTTGACGCCATGCAGGGACGCGGCTGCCTCGGATCCGCAATCCGCCCGCTGCTCCCGGAGCGGTCGAGCCTTGTCGGTGTCGCCGTCACCTGCCATGCCGGCCCCGCTGACAATCTGGCGGTCTTCGGTGCGCTCGAAGTCCTGCGGGAAGGCGACGTCATCGTCGCCTGCACCGACGCCTTCATGAAGACGTCCGTGACCGGCGACCTGCTCCTCGGCATGGCGCGCAATCTCGGCGCCGCCGGTTTCGTCACCGACGGTCTGGTGCGCGACCTTGCCGGCATCGAGGCCGTAGGCCTGCCGGTCTATTGCGCGGGGCTCACCGCCAACTCGCCGGTGCGCAACGGCCCTGGCACCGTCGGCTTCCCCGTCGTCATCGGCGACGCCGCCGTCGATCCGGGCGACATACTGGTCGGCGATCGAGACGGCGTCGTCGTCGTGCCGCGATTGCAGGCGGAGGCGGTGCTCGCCGCGCTCGACGGCATAAAGGCGGCCGAACGCGCGCTGGAAGCGAAAGTCAATGCAGGCCTCGGCGTTCCGGATTTCATCAGGACGATCCTCGATTCCGGCCGCACACGTTTCGTGGATTGAACACGAGTCGTTGACTGACGCGCTGACCAACTTATCTTCCTCTTCGGCGATGGGTGCTTCGCGCCCCCAAGGGCGCCACTAGGGGCTTAACCGGAAGATCTACAATCGTGCTGCGTGTTCTCCCGAGGCTTCTGGCCGTTGCGCTGGTCGCCGCTTTCGCCCTGTCGGCCTGTTCGACGGCGGGGTTCCTGAACACCGTTCTGACGCGCGACGAAGGCGCGAAGCGTCTTGCCCGGGATATCGCCTATGGCGGCGAGCTGCGGCAGAAGCTGGACGTGTACGGCCCGCAAGGCAAGCCGCGGGGCGTGGTGATCTTCCTCTATGGCGGCGGGTGGGCGAGCGGCAGCAAGGACGATTACGGCTTCGTCGCCGCGTCCTTCGCCAGCCGTGGCTATCTCACCATCGTTCCGGACTACCGTCTCGTGCCGGAAGTACGCTATCCGGCCTTCGTGGAAGACACGGCGAAGGCGACCGCATGGGCCTATCGCCATGCGGCGGACTATGGCGCTCCGGACGCGCCCCTGTTCCTCGTCGGCTATTCGGTCGGCGCCTACAATGCGATGATGGTGGCGGCCGCCCCCGAATTCCTGCGCGCGGAGGGCCTGTCCCCGGCCATCGTCTCAGGCGTCGCCGGCCTCTCGGGTCCCTATGATTTCCTCCCGCTCGACGCGAAGGAGACGAAGGCGGCCTTTGCCGGCATCGCCGATCTGGACGCGACACAGCCCGTCAACCGCGTCGCCCGAAAGGGGCCGCGCCCGCCGATCTTTCTCGCTACGGGGACGGAGGACACGATCGTGCCGCCGATCCAGACCGATGCTTTGGCGGCGGCGCTGAAGCGCGCCGGCTGGCCGGTCGAGACGCACCGCTATCCTGACATCGGCCATCTTGGCGCCGGCCTCGCGCTCAGCCGCCCCTTCCGCAACCTCGCGCCGGTTCTCGACGATCTGATCGCATTCATGAGCCGACAGGGCTGAACGTTCCCGTGCCCTGAGCGGCACGGTCCGCTACGCGTCAGACATATTCCCAGCTGTCGTGACCGCCAGCCCGGAAGATGGCGTCGATCATCTTCTGGTTCAGCACGGATTCTTCGAGCGTGAACACGCGTACGCTTTCGCCGGCCGCCGCGCGGGCAAAGGCCTCGGCCTCGAGCCGGTACTGGCGCGTCGCCGGGAAGCGGTACACGGTCGCCTCCGTATGCGTCTGGTTGTGGAGTTCCACCCGATGGTGATCGTAGTCGCCCGCGTTGAAGGGGGCATGCACCTCGATGAAGCCCTTCTCGCCATGGAAGACCACGAACTGGCGCAACGCCATCTGCGTCGAGCAATAGAAGGAGAGGTCGAAGGTGCCGAAATCGGCCTTCACGGTCGAGTAGATGTCGGTGCCGAAATTCTCGTCGCGCTCCACCTGCGCCTGGATGCGAACCGGCTCCTTGCCGGTGACGAAGCGCGTCGAAACGGTGGGATAGACGCCGATATCCGGCAGCGCGCCGCCGCCCAGCGCCACCTGATTGCGCATGTTTGCGGGGTCGACATTGTGATAGGAGAACGCGCCCTGCACGTGCCTGAGCCGCCCGATGGCGCCGCCCTGCACCAGTTCGCGGACCTTCTGCCATTGCGGATGGTAGATCACCATGAAGGCTTCGCAGATCAGCACCTTTTTACGGTCGCGGATCTCGATCAGCGGCAGGATGTCCTTCGCGTCGAGCGCCAGCGGCTTCTCGACCAGGACATGCTTGCCTGCCTCGGCGGCTTTTGCCGTCCACTCGACATGCTGCGATGTCGGAAGGGGAATATAGACGCCGTCGATCACGTCGGAGGCCAGCAT
>JADZAI010000069.1 GCA_020852655.1 Alphaproteobacteria bacterium | reverse complement strand
TGCTCAAGCCGGACAGAGCAACAAGTCCCACCTATCATGTGAGAAACATTGTTGAGGAATAGAAGAGGAATGCGATGAAGCAAGAAACCCACATCGGTAAGTTCGTCGGTCGTCCCATGGAGCGCGTCGAAGACGCGCAGCTCTTGGCCGGGCAAGCCTTTTTCGCGGATGACATGCCGGCGCGGGACAACACGCTCTATGCGGCGATCCTGCGCTCACCGCATGCCCATGCCGAGATCGTCTCGATCGACACCGCCGAGGCGATGCTCCAGCCCGGCGTCGTGGCCGTGCTGACGGGCCAGGAAATCAAGGAAGACTCGGACCCCTTCCTGATCGTTCTGCGCCAGCCGATGGACCAATGGTCGCTCGCCATCGACCGCGTGCGCTTCGTCGGCGAATCGGTCGCGGTCGTGATCGCCAAGGACCGCTACCTTGCCGAAGACGCGCTGGACTACATCAAGGTCCAGTACCAGCCACTGCCGATCGCGCTGACGCCGCAAGAGGCGGCGAAGGAAGGCGCACCGCTGGTGCATCCGGCGGTCGGGTCGAACGTCGTATCCACCCGCCACTTCAGCTACGGCAATCCGGAGCAGGCGTTTGCCGAAGCGGACAAGATCGTCGAGATCACGGTCGACTACCCGCGCAATTCGCAGACGCCGCTCGAAGGCTACGTCGTGCTCGCCGACTACAAGCGCGAAGAGGACGTCTATGACGTCCAGTCCAATTTCCAGGGGCCATTCACGGTTCATCCGGTGATGTCCAAGGCGCTGCGCGTCAAGGGCCCGCAGCTGCGCATGCGCAGTCCGGCCTTCTCCGGCGGCGGCTTCGGCACCAAGCAGGCGATCTTTCCCTATGTGGTGCTGATGTGCATCTGCTCCAAGCGCGTCGGCCGGCCGGTGAAATGGGTCGAAGACCGGCTCGAGCATCTGACCGCGGCGATCGCCGCGCCCAATCGCGTGATCCTCGCCAAGGCCGCGGTGATGAACGACGGCCGCGTGATCGGCTTCCATTTCGATCAGCTCGACGACTACGGCGCCTATCTGCGCCCGCCGATGCCAGGGCCCCTGTATCGCCAGCACGGCATCATGACCGGCGGCTACGACGTCAAGCACATGACCATCACCAACCGGCTGGTGATGACCAACAAGACGCCTTCGGGCATGGTGCGCGGCTTCGGCGGCCCGCAAGTGTATTTCGCGATCGAGCGGCTGATGCAGCGGGTCGCGGTCGAGCTCGGCATGGATCCGCTCGAGGTCATCAAGAAGAACCTGATTCCCGCCAATGCCTTCCCCTATCGCGCCGCGGCCGGCGCGCTGATCGACTCGGGCGATTATCAGACCGCGGTGGCCATCGCCACGCGCGACGGCAAACTGGACGAGCTCAGGAAGAAGCGCGACGAAGTGCGGGCCCGGGGCGGCCTGTACGGCATCGGCTTCGCCGTCGTCGTCGAGCCGGCGCAATCGAACATGGGCTATCTGTCGACCATCAACACCGTCGAGGAACGCAAGAAGGCCGGTCCCAAGGGCGGCAACGTCGCCTACTGCACGGTCAGCGTCGATGCGCTGGGCGGCATCGCGGTCACGGCGGACAGTCTGCCCCAGGGCCAGGGCCACGCCACCATCCTCTGCCAGATCGTCGCCGACGAACTGGGGCTGGAGCCCAGGGACATCGTCTGCAATCTGGAGCGCGACACGCAGCGCGATCCCTGGTCGATCGCCACCGGTAACTACTCCTCGCGCTTTTCCTCCGCCACCGCGACCTCGGCGCTGCTGGCGGCGCGCAAGATACGCGCCAAGATGGCCAAGATCGCGGCGCACTTCCTCAAGGTGCCGCCCGACCATATCGATTTTGCCGAAGGCAAGGTGTTCTCGATCGAGGATCCTGCCAAGACGATGCGCTTCTCGCGCGTCGCCGGCACGGCGCACTGGTCGCCGGGCGAGCTGCCGCCGGACATGGAGCCGGGGCTGACCGAAATCGGCGTCTGGTCGGCACCCGAGATCGCGCCACCGAACGACGCCGACCAGATCAACACCTCGCTGACCTACGGGTTCGTCTTCGACTTCTGCGGTGTGGAAGTCAGCAAGGACACCGGCGACGTCACGATCGACCGCTACGTCACCATGCACGACTCGGGCAAGCTCCTGAACCCGCTGCTCGCCGACGGCCAGGTCTATGGCGGTTTCGCCTGGGGCGTGGGCTGTGCCTTGCGCGAGGAGTTCGTCTATGGCGAGGACGGCAGCTTCCTCTCCGGCACCTTCGCCGACTATCTGTGCCCGACGGCCTGCGAAGTGCCCGAGCCGCAGATCCTGCACATGGAAACGCCCACGACCCTGACCCCGCTCGGGGCCAAGGGCATCGCCGAAGGCAATGCGATGAGCACGCCGGTGTGCATCGCCAACGCCGTCGCCGACGCGCTGGGCGTCAAGGACCTGCGCCTGCCGCTGCTGCCCGGCAAGCTCGCCGCGCTGATCCAGGGCGAGGAGCCGCCGCGCCCGAAAACCAAGGCTGCGCCGGAACCGACCGCCGTCAATCTCTCGGACAAGGGCATCCGCGGCCAGGGCACCGCCTTCGTCAATGCC
>JADZAI010000068.1 GCA_020852655.1 Alphaproteobacteria bacterium | reverse complement strand
GGCGAGAACTGGACGCTGACCGCCGGCTTCCGCGCGCAGCATGGCCGCGTCCTGCTGTTCGACCCGACCAACGCGGCATCCGATGCCTACAACCCGCTGTTGGAGGTGCGGCGCGGCCAGTGGGAAGTCCGCGACGTGCAGAACGTGGCCGACGTGCTGGTCGACCCGGAAGGCTCGTTGGAGAAACGCAACCACTGGGAAAAGACCAGCCATGCGCTGCTGGTCGGCGCGATCCTGCATGTGCTCTACGCCGAGCCCGACAAGACGCTTGCCGGCGTCGCGGCCTTCCTGTCCGATCCGGCGCGCACGATCGAACAGACGCTGGCCGCGATGATGGCGACACCGCATCTCGGCGAAGCCGGGGTGCATCCGGTGGTTGCATCGGCCGCGCGCGAGCTGCTCAACAAGAGCGACAACGAACGTTCGGGCGTGCTCAGCACCGCCATGTCGTTTCTCGGGCTTTACCGCGATCCCGTCGTCGCCCAGGTCACGCGCGCCTGCCACTGGCGCGTCATGGATCTGGTCGCGGGCGAGCAGCCGGCGACGCTCTACCTCGTCATTCCACCCAGCGACATCTCGCGGACCAAACCGCTCATCCGCCTGATGCTCAACCAGATCGGGCGACGGTTGACCGAGGAACTGAACCAGGGCAACCGGCATCGCCTGCTGTTGATGCTCGACGAGTTTCCCGCGCTCGGGAGATTGGATTTTTTCGAGTCCGCGCTGGCGTTCATGGCAGGCTATGGCCTGAAATCCTTCCTCATCGCCCAATCGCTGAACCAGATCGAGAAAGCCTACGGGCAGGACAATGCGATCCTCGACAACTGCCATGTCCGGGTGAGCTTCGCCACCAATAATGAGAAGACTGGGGACCGCGTGTCGAAGGCGCTCGGCACCAAGACCGAAATGAAGGCGATGAAGAATTATGCCGGGCACCGGCTCTCGCCCTGGCTCGGACATCTGATGGTCTCGCGCTCCGAAACCGCCCGGCAGCTACTGACGCAGGGCGAGGTCATGCAGCTGCCGCCCGACGAGGAAATCGTCATGGTGTCGGGTGTCCAGCCCATCCGCGCTAAGAAGGCGGCCTATTATGCCGATCCCCGTCTCGCCGCGCGGATCATGCCGCCGCCCGATCCGGCCGCATTGCCACCTCGCGAAGTCCGTTCCGACGACTGGACGGGGCTCGCCGCTTCGGCCGATCCCGCCGAGATCGCCGCGATCATCCGGCGCCAGGAGGATGCCGCCAACAGCGGGCTGCGCCGCGAGCCCGAACTTCCCGATCATGTCGCCATCGTGAAGGAGACGGCGCCCGCACCGCCCGCCCAGGAATTTTCCATCGTCGAGGACGAGCCCGAGGACGCCGCGCGCCAGGCCGCGGCGCGGCGCCGGATGCAGGGCATCGCTCGGCAGGCGTCGCTCGATCCCGACGACGGCATCGAATTGTAGGAGGTTCCCATGCGCGTCCGTCTCAACGTCTATTTCCCCCCCGAACTGGCCCGCCAGGTGAGCGAGCTGGCGATCCGCCGCCGCATCTCGCGTTCTGCGATCGTCGAAGCGGCGGTCACTTCCTGGATGTCGCCGGACGGCGCCGACCGGATGGAGGCAGCCTTCGCGCGGCGGCTCGACCGGCTCTCGCGCCAGGTCCAGCGGCTCGAACGCAACACCGGCCTCACCACCGAGGCGCTGGCGCTGTTCGTGCGCTTCTGGCTGGCGGTTACGCCCCCGCTGCCCGACGAGGATCAGGCGGCGGCCCAGGTCAAGGGGCGCAAGCGCTATGAGGGTTTTGTCGAGACGCTCGGCCGGCGCTATGCCAGCGGCAAGAGCCTGCTCGACGAAATACCGGAGGATATTGCAGGTCGTGACGGCGGCTCCGCCGACACATGACAGTGGAGCGAACCAATCGGGACCGGCCACGCGCGACTCGGCCAAGTATATTCGCGAAAATAGCGCGGGCGGAAAGCGGCGCCGAAAGTGTCCGACCGCACCGCGCACTTATCTACCGCCGTCACTACTACGCCCTGACAGAGGTGTTGCCCCGCGCGATTTCCTATCTCTCTTGATGTGTCCCTGACGCCGGGCGGCGGTTCGCCCGGCCCAATTCAGGGGCCGTTCCTTGTCCGTCCAGCCGATCCGATCAGAAGCGAACACGCGCGGTGCGCGGATGCTGCGCACGGCGCTGGGGCCGTCGATCGCGGCCTGGCTCGACGATGCCGCCGTCATCGAGGTGATGCTGAACCCGGACGGCCGGCTGTGGGTCGACCGGCTGGGCGAAGGCATCAGCGACACCGGCATGACGCTCGGCGCGGCGGATGGCGAGCGCATCGTTCGCCTGGTCGCGCACCATGTCGGCGTCGAGGTCCATGCCCGGTCCCCGCGCGTCTCGGCCGAGCTGCCCGAAGGCGGCGAGCGGTTCGAGGGGCTGCTGCCGCCCGTTGTCGCCGCGCCCGCCTTCGCCATCCGCAAGCCCGCCGTCGCGGTGTTCACGCTGGGCGACTATGCCGCGGCCGGGATCATGTCGGCGGCTCACGCCGAGGCGCTGCGGCAGGGCGTGGAAACCCGCGCCAACATACTCGTGGCGGGCGGGACCGGCAGTGGCAAGACCACGCTGGTCAACGCTCTGCTCGCCGAGGTGGCGAAGACCACCGACCGGATCGTCCTGATCGAGGACACGCGCGAGCTGCAGTGCGCCGCGCCGAACCTTGTCGCCATGCGGACCAAGGATGGCGTCGTCTCGCTCTCCGATCTCGTCCGATCGTCGCTGCGCCTGCGACCCGACCGCATCCCGATTGGCGAAGTGCGCGGCGCCGAGGCGCTCGATCTCCTCAAAGCCTGGGGCACCGGCCACCCCGGCGGCATCGGCACCATCCACGCCGGTTCCGCGCTCGGCGCGCTGCGCCGCATGGAGCAGCTCATCCAGGAGGCCGTGGTCACGGTCCCCCGCGCGCTGCTGGCCGAGACCATCGACCTCATCGCCGTCCTCGTTCGCGACGGACACGGCCGCCGCCTCGCCGAGCTGGCCAGCGTCGACGGGCTCGACGCCGCGACCGGCGACTACCGCCTCACGCCGCTCACCACCCCCCAGACCGGAGACCTGCCATGACCGACGACACCAAGCCTCTCAGGACCATGAAGGGCCGCCTGCTCGGCGGCACCATGCTCGACCGCCTCGGCCATATCGGCATCACCGCCGCCGGCCTGCTCTACGCGATGCCCGCCCATGCGGGCGGATCGTCGATGCCGTGGGAGGCGCCGCTGCAGAGCATCCTCGAATCGATCGAAGGGCCGGTCGCCAAGATCATCGCGGTGATGATCATCATCGTGACGGGCCTGACCCTGGCCTTCGGCGATACGTCGGGCGGGGCGCGGCGAATGATCCAGATCGTGTTCGGTCTGTCGATCGCCTTCGCGGCCAGCTCC
>JADZAI010000067.1 GCA_020852655.1 Alphaproteobacteria bacterium | reverse complement strand
TGGAGCTCCTGCGGCACCGACGAGGAACCGTGCATCACGAGGTGCGTGTTCGGCAGGCGGCGGTGGATTTCCTCGATCACGTTCATCGCCAGCACCGCGCCGTCCGGCTTGCGCGAGAATTTATAGGCGCCGTGGCTGGTGCCCATGGCGATGGCCAGCGCGTCGACCTGGGTGCGCTTCACGAAGTCGACCGCCTGGTCGGGATCGGTGAGGAGCTGCGAGTGGTCGAGCTTGCCTTCGGCGCCGTGGCCGTCCTCGGCCTCGCCCATGCCGGTTTCGAGGCTGCCGAGCACGCCGAGTTCGCCTTCCACCGAGACGCCGCAGGCATGCGCCATGTCCACCACGCGGCGGGTGACGTCGACGTTGTAGGCATAGTCGGCGGGCGTCTTGGCGTCTTCCTTCAGGCTGCCGTCCATCATGACGGAGGTGAAGCCGTACTGGATGGCGGTGGCGCAGGTCGCCGGGCCGTTGCCGTGGTCCTGGTGCATGCAGACCGGGATCGCGGGATACATCTCGGTCAGCGCATCGATCAGCCGCGCCAGCACGATGTCGTTGGCATAGGTCCGCGCGCCGCGGCTCGCCTGGATGATCACCGGGGCGTTGACCTGTTCGGCCGCCTCCATGATCGCCAGGCCCTGTTCCATGTTGTTGATGTTGAACGCCGGCAGGCCGTATCCGTGCTCCGCCGCGTGATCGAGCAGTTGGCGCAAGGTAATGCGGGCCATGTGTGTCCTCTTCAGCGTTGTCCGTGTTCCCGGCAGGTATTGCGGGTTTGCGTCCGGCCCGTCAACGCAGGGGCGCCGGCGGCCCTCCGCTCAGTCCAGAAACGCGCTCAGCAGCTTCGTGTAGCTCTCGGGTCGTTCGATCATCCCCATGTGGGCGCAATGGGGGACGATTTCGAGCCGGGCGCCGGCGATTCCCTCGGCCATTTCCCTGGCGTTTTCGGGCGGGATGAGCTGGTCCTCCGCCCCCGCCACGACGAGCGTCGGCACCGTGATCGATGGGAGCAGCGGACGGGAATCCGGCCGCCCGATGATCGCCTCGATCTGGCGGGCGAAGGCGTCGGGCCCCAGTTCCTCGGCCATCTCGATGAACACCCGCCGCAAGGCCAAATCCTCGTGCCGGGCCGGGTGGACGAGGTTCGGCCACAGCGCCAGACTGCCCCAGCGGATGCCGCGCTGGCGCACCGCCGCAACCTGCTCGCGCCGCCCGGCACTGCGCTCCCGCGTATCGGGGCGGGCGCTGGTGCTCAGCAGGGCGAGCCGCGCGACCCGGCCGGCGGCCTGGCGCAGGATCTCGAAGGCGACATAGCCGCCCATCGAGGTTCCGACGAGCGCGAAACGCTCCGGCGCCGCGTCCAGGATCTGGCGCGCACTCTCGGCCATGGTCGCCCCGGACCAGGAATTGGCGAAGAGGATCGGGTGGCGCTGGCCGAGATGCTCGGCCTGGTGCTGGTAGATCCGCCCGGTGGTCAGCAGGCCCGGGATGAAGACGATCGGCAATCCGCCCATGCTTGGCACTCCTTGTCCCGCCACTATGCCACCTCAAGCGCCTGGCGCGCCTGAGGTTCCTTCCGGGCGGGTTCGGACATTCCCTATGCCTCCCCGCAGAAATGGCTGTGCAGCGTGCGCATGATCTGCGCGGTCGCCGGGTGGGCGATGGCATAGGTGAGCGTCCGGTGCTCGCGTTCGAAGGCGACGATGCCTTCCGCCTTCAGCTTCGCGAGGTGCTGCGACATCGAGCTCGGCGCGATGCCGGTGACGGCGATGAGCGCCGCCACGTTCTTGGGCCCCTCGGCCAGCGCGCACAGGATCAGCAGCCGGTGCTCGTTCGCCAGCCCTTTCAGGAAATCGGCGCAGGCCGCGGCGCGCGGACCGAGGTCGGCGAGAGCGGAGGACGCTTTACGATTCATAAAATTATGATATTATAAAAACACGAAATGACAAGAGGCTTGCCATGACCAAGGACTACGCCGCCCTCACCCGCGACATCTCGGCCTATATGGGCCAGTTGCGGAAGCTCCAGCCCGCCGCCATGAAGGGCTTCGGCGACCTGGCGCGCGAGAGCACCGCCGACGGCGCGCTCAGCAAGAAGACGAAAGAGCTGGTCGCGCTGGCGATCGGCGTCAGCCAGCGCTGCGACGGCTGCATCGGCTTCCACGCCAAGGCGCTGGTCGACCTCGGCGCGACGCGCGAGGAGATCGCCGAGCTCATGGCGATGACCGTCTACATGGGCGGCGGCCCGGCGCTGATGTATGCCGCCGATGCGCTGCGCGCCTACGACCAGTTCACCGAGGCAAAAAAGGCCGCCTGACCCGCGGCCTCAGCCTTCCAGCGCCGCGACGCCGGGCAGGTCCTTGCCTTCCATCCATTCCAGGAAGGCGCCGCCCGCCGTCGAGATGAAGGTGAAGTCGTTGGTCACGCCGGCATGGTTCAGCGCCGCCACCGTGTCGCCGCCGCCGGCCACCGCGATGATCCTGCCGGCCTTCGCCAGGCCCGCCGCGTGCTTCGCCGCCGCGACGGTGCCCTTGTCGAAAGGCGGCATCTCGAAGACCCCCAGCGGCCCGTTCCAGATCAGCGTCGCCGAGCTGTCCATCGCCTTCGCGAGGCGCGCCACCGTCTCGGGCCCCGCGTCGAGGATGCGCTCGTGCTCGTCGACCTGGCCGAGGCCGCGCACGCGGCTCGCCGCCCCCGGCTGCATCACCTCGGCGACGACGATGTCGATCGGCAGCAGCAATTCGCAATTGCTCTTGCCCGCCGCCGCGATGATCTCGCGCGCCGTATCGGCCATGTCCTTCTCGGCATAGGAGGCGCCGATCTCGTGGCCTTGCGCGAACAGGAAGGTGTTCGCCATGCCGCCGCCGATCGCCAGCCTGTCGAGCTTGCCGACGAGGTTCTTCAGCAGGTCCAGCTTGGTCGAAACCTTCGAGCCGCCGACGATCCCCAGCACCGGGCGCTTCGGCTTCCCGAGCGCGGCTTCCAGCGCATCAAGCTCCTTCTCCATCGCGAGCCCGGCATAGGCCGGCAGCAGATGGGCGAGGCCCTCGGTCGTCACATGCGCGCGGTGCGCAGCGGAGAAGGCGTCGTTGACATAGATGTCGCCGAGCGCCGCGATCTGCTTCGCCAGCGCCGGATCGTTCTTCTCCTCGCCCGCGTGATAGCGCGTGTTCTCCAGCAGGATCACGCCGCCCTCGGGCAGCGCCTTGATCGCCGCTTCCGCCTCGGGGCCGACGCAGTCGTCGGCGAAGGCGACCGGCTGGCCCCACAGCTTCGCCAGCGGCGCGACGATGGGCTTCAGCGACATCTCCGGCACGCGCTTGCCCTTGGGCCGGTCGAAATGGGCGAGCAGCACCACCTTCGCGCCCTTCCACGAGAGCGCGCGGATCGTCGGCAGCGCGGCCTTCAGGCGCGTGTCGTCGGTGACCTTGCCGTCGGCCATCGGCACGTTGAAATCGACGCGGACGAGGGCCGTCTTGCCCTTCGCATCCGCATCGGCGAGGCGGCGAAACGCCATCAGATCAGCCGGCCCATGGCGACGGCGGTGTCGCCCATGCGGTTCGAGAAGCCCCATTCATTGTCGTACCACGACATCACGCGGACCATCGTGCCCTCGATCACCTTGGTCTGGCCGAGGTGGAAGATCGAGGAATGCGGATCGTGGTTGAAGTCGATCGAGACATTGGGCTGGTCGGTGACGCCGAGAATGCCCTTCAGCGGACCGGCGGCGGCCGCCTTGATCGCCTCCTCGACCTCCTTCACCGAGGTCGTCTTCTTGGCGACGAACTTGAAATCGACGACAGAGACATTCGGCGTCGGCACGCGGATCGACGTGCCGTCCAGCTTGCCGTTGAGCTCGGGCAGCACCAGGCCCACGGCCTTTGCCGCACCGGTCGAGGTCGGGATCATCGACAGCGCCGCGGCGCGGCCGCGATAGAGATCCTTGTGCATCGTATCCAGCGTCGGCTGGTCGCCGGTATAGGAGTGGATCGTCGTCATGAAGCCGTGCGCGATGCCGATGGCGTCGTGCAGCACCTTGGCGACCGGCGCGAGGCAATTGGTCGTGCAGGAGGCGTTCGAGATCACCGTGTGCTCGGGCGTCAGCTTCTGGTGGTTCACGCCGTAGACGACGGTGAGGTCGGCATTGTCGGCCGGGGCCGAGACGATCACGCGCTTGGCGCCGGCGGTGAGATGCGCGGCGGCCTTGTCGCGCGCCGTGAAGATGCCGGTGCACTCGAGCGCGATGTCGACGCCCATGTCCTTGTGCGGCAGCTTCGCCGGATCGCGCTCGGCGGTCACCTTGATCTTCTGGCCGGCGACGATGATCGCGTCGCCGTCGATCTTCACCTCTTCGGGGAACTTGCCGTGCACGCTGTCGAAGCGCAGCAGATGGGCGTTGGTCTCGACCGGGCCGAGATCGTTCACCGCGACGACATCGATGTCCTTGCGGCCGGATTCGACGATGGCGCGCAGAATGTTGCGCCCGATGCGCCCGAACCCGTTGATGGCAACCCGAACCGTCATGACCCTCTCATCCTTTCAAATGTCAAAGCCGCGCCTTGGCAGCGGCGACGACGGCCTCGGGCGTCAGCCCGAAATGCCGGTAAAGCTCCTGGTAGGGCGCGCTGGCGCCGTAGCCCGTCATGCCGACGAAGGCTCCGTTGGACCCTATATAGCGCTCCCAACCCATCGGGGAAGCCGCTTCGATGGCAACCTTGACCAGCCCCGCCGGCAGCACAGCGGCGCGATACTCCGCATCCTGCTCGCCGAAGAGTTCCCATGACGGAAGGGAAACGAGCCGCGTGCCGATCCCCTCGGCCTCCAGCGCCTCGCGCGCCCTGGCGGCGATCTCGATTTCCGAGCCCGTGGCGATCAGCGCGACCTTCTCGGGCTTCGTCGCGGCGCGCAGCACATAGCCGCCCTTGGCCGTCAGGTTCGGCCCGTCCGCCTCGCGCATCGGGGCGAGGTTCTGGCGGGTGAGGGCGAGCACGCTCGGCCGTTTGGTCTGGCTCAGCGCGACCTCCCACGCCTCCGCCGTCTCGACCGCATCGCAGGGGCGGAAGACCAGCAGGTTGGGGATGGCGCGCAGCGAGGCCAGGTGTTCCACCGGCTGGTGCGTCGGGCCGTCTTCGCCGAGGCCGATCGAATCGTGCGTCATGACGTGGATGACGCGGATGCCCATCAGCGCGGCCAAACGGATCGCCGGGCGGCAATAGTCGGCGAAGGCGAGGAAGGTGCCCGAATAGGGGATTACGCCGCCATGCAGCGCCATGCCGTTCATCGCCGCGGCCATGCCGTGCTCGCGGATGCCGTAATAGATATAGCGGCCGCCGTAATCGGTCGCCTGGATGCCCTTCAGCCCCTTGGTCAGCGTGTTGTTGGAGCCTGTGAGGTCGGCCGAACCGCCGACCGTCGTCGTCAGCGCCGCGTTGACGACTTCCAGCGCCATCTCGCTCGCCTTGCGGGTCGCGACGCTGGACGGCTTCTCGATCAGCCCCCTGCGATAGGCCGCCATCGGACCGGCCAGCGCCGCCGCGGCGTCCTCGCCGAGCGCGCCGTCGAACGCCGCCTTCTGCGCCGAGCCCTCCAGCCGCTTCAACCAGGCGGCGCGCGCTGCGCCGGCCCGGCGGCCCACCGCCGACCACGCATCCGAAAGGTCCTGCGGAATGACGAAGGCGTCGTGTTCCCACACCAGCTTGGCGCGGGCGCCGGCGATTTCCTCTGCGCCCAGCGGGCTGCCGTGCGATTTCGACGAGCCCGCGAGCTTGGGCGCGCCATAGCCGATCACCGTCTTGCAGGCGATCATGACGGGCTTGTCGGAGGTCTGCGCCGCCTTCAGCGCCGCCGCCACCGCCGCCGGATCATGCCCGTCGACCCGGCTCGCGTTCCAGCCCGCCGCCTTGAAGCGCGCCACCTGGTCGCCGCTCTCCGAAAGGTCCAGCGGGCCGTCGATCGAGATGCCGTTGTCGTCGAAGAGCACGATCAGTCTGTTCAGCTTGAGATGCCCGGCCAGCGAGATCGCCTCGTGGCTGATGCCTTCCATCAAATCGCCGTCCGAGGCGATCACATAGGTCCGGTGGTCGACCAGCTCGTCGCCGAAGCGCGCGTTCAGGTGGCGCTCCGCCAGCGCCATGCCGACCGCCGTCGCGATGCCCTGGCCGAGCGGCCCGGTCGTCGTCTCGATGCCGCCGGCATGGCCGTATTCGGGATGGCCCGCCGCCGGCGAGTGCAACTGGCGGAAGCGCTTCAGCGCATCCAGCGGCATGTCCTGATACCCGGTCAGGTGCAGGATCGAATAGAGCAGCATCGAGCCGTGGCCGGCCGAGAGCACGAAACGGTCGCGGTCCGGCCATTTCGGATCGCGCGGATCGAATTTCAGGAATTGCGAGAACAGCACCGTCGCCACGTCGGCCATGCCCATCGGCATGCCGGGGTGGCCCGAATTGGCCGCCTGTACGGCGTCCATCGCGAGCGCGCGGATGGCGTTTGCCATGCGGCGTGTCATCTCCGGGGTGGCGGGAGCAGTCTCAGTCATGGGTGGATTCCGGGCTGGCGCGGGGACCGCTTAGACAATGCCCCCCTGACTCGCAAGGCGGGCGGCGCGCGATAGCTGTGCGCGGGCCGATTGGCCTTGCGCGGCCAAGGGTTTATGTTGCCATGGATTCGTGCGTGTTTGAGGATTGTGCCGCGATGGCAGATCTGGATTCGGCCCTGAGCCGGCTTGCGGTTGCGTTGGACGCCCTGGATGCGCGCCTCTCCGGCGCCCTCAACGGCAGCAAGGTGGCGCGCGAGGCGAATGACGAACTCGCCCGCCTGAAGGCCGAACGGGGGGCGATGCAGGAAGAGATCGAGCGCCTGCGCGCCGAGGTGCGGGCCCTCGACGACCTGCACGACGACATGTCCGCGCGCCTCGATTCCGCGATGCGCGAAGTCCAGTCCGTTCTTGCCGAGTAAGCGCCCATGCCCCAGGTCGTCGTCACCATCAACACCCGCACCTATGCCGTTGCCTGCGGCGAGGGCGAGGAGGAACACCTCCTGCGCCTCGCCGCCGTGGTCGACGAGCGCGTCACCAGCCTGGCGCGCGAAGTCGGCCAGGTGGGCGATGCCCGGCTGATGCTGATGGCCTCGCTGCTGATGGCCGACGATCTCGAACAGGCCGAAGCCAAGGCGCACGACGCCGCCGAAGCCATCGACGGCGCCCGCCGCGTCCAGTCGGAAGTCGAGGACCGCATCTCCCAGGTCGAAGCGAAATCCGCCGCCTACGTCGAACGCCTCGCCCAGCGCGTCGAAGCCATGGCCGCCCGTTTACAGCCCGCCGCGTAGAGATCACCGCACCTTTATACGCCTCCCCCTTGTCATCGCCGGAACACGTCCGGCAAATGACAAAGGGGGGTGAAGGGCAGCGATGATTGCCCCGCTATGATGCCCCTACTGCTCCGGCTGCCGCAAATCCCCGAGCAGCGTGTAGTTGGCCTTCGGGCCTTCCATCACCAGCGTCCAGTGCGCGAAGTCGATCGAACTCGTGCAGCTGTTGCCGCTGCCGTGCAGGATCAGCGTCAGCCTCTGCCCCGCCGCCGATGCCGCCGCGAAATCGCCGGTGCCCTTCACCGTCCCCGTCAGCTTCCACTCCTTGTAGAGCGGCGGCCCCATGCCGCTGTCGGGGGCATCGCGGGTATCGACCTCGAACACCGACACGCGCCCGGGCAGCGCCAACGTCAGGCTCCCGCCCGCGCCCGCCGTGCCCCTGAAGGCGAATGTCAGCGCCGCCGCGTCGCGTGTCACCGCGAGCGTGTAGTTGCCCTCCGCCGCGGCGATGCCCTCGACCGTCTCGTAGTCGGCCTCGCCGACATAGAGTTCGGCCGCCGGCTGGAAGACCATCTCCTCGACCTGCGCCCGCTTGCCGCTGTCGAAGTCCTGCATGCCGACATTGCGCTGCCCGCGATGGGTGCAGCAGGCGCACGCCGCGGCGTCGTTCGCGGCGGCCAGCAGCAGCGCCGCGGCGGCAAGGACGGGCAGCAGGCGGCGGTGAGCGGTCATGGTTCGGTCCCTCGAAGAAGCGGTGACAGGCCAATATGTCGGCATTGCGTTCGGCGTCACCGGATGGCCGTTGGGGGCGCATCCGTATATCACCGCCCTTGCAGGTTGCCGCAGGACGGCGAATCTATGCCCGCCGAAAACCGTCGCTTGGCCGGCAGGGAAAAAGGGGAGGGTAGCCGTGGCTCTGGAACATCTCATCCGCCGGATTCTGGTCAGCGTGGACACCGCGCCGTCGGCGCGCGATCGCACCGGCTGGGCCGCCTCGCTCGCCGATGCCTTCGGCGCGGAGCTGACGGGCGTCGCAGCCGCCCGGCCGCTGATCCCGTCCTACAGCCCGCTCGGCGACGAATTGCTGGCGTACCAGCCGCAGATCATCGAGGAAGCGCGGCGCCGGGTGGAGGCCGCGGTCGGGATCGCACGCACGAATTTCGAAGCGGCGAACGCCCCGCGCGCGGCGTGGAAATCCTCGCTCGAAACCGACGCCGTGCCCTTCCTGTTGCACCAGGCGGGAGCCGCCGACGCGATCGTCCTCGGCCGCAACGGCACCGGCGACGCCTGTGACGCCTTCATCGGCGTCGACCCCGGCGACGTCATCCTCCAGCTCGGCCGGCCGCTGCTGGTGGTGCCGCCGTCGGCGACCCGCTTCAGCGCGGCGCGGGTCGCCATCGCCTGGAAGAGCAGCCGTGAATCGCGCCGCGCGGTTGCCGACGCGCTGCCCTTCCTCGCCCGGGCCGACGAAGTCTTCGTCTGCGCGGTCGGCGGCGACGAAGCCGGCCCCGAAGCCGCCGCCGTCGTCGCTTACCTCAGCGCCCACGGGCTGGGTGCCAAGGCGGTCGCCGAGCCGCGGCATGGCCGCGCCGACAGCGATGCGGTCTTCGAGATCGCCGAACGCGTCGACGCCACGCTGCTCGTCGCCGGCGCCTATGGCCGCAGCCGTTTCAAGGAATGGGTCTTCGGCGGCGTCACCCGGGACATTCTCGACCACACGCCGATCCCCTGCCTGCTCAGCCACTGACGGCGCGTGCTTCGGCCGCTGCCTGCCTTCGCCCCGGCGCTTCGGCTGCGCGGCGCGCCAGCCACGGCCAGCCCCCGCAGGTCAACGCGGTGGCCCCGGCGAACAGGAAGGCCAACGGCCCGGGCATCGCGACGCCGAAAAGGCCGGCGATGTCCGGGATGCCGAGGATGCAGGCGAGCAGCACGCCAATCGCCGCCGCGATGGTCCAGTAGGCGCGCCGGTGCGCAGCGAAGGGTGGCCCGCCCGAGGCCGAATCGGCGAAGGCGAGGACGAGATTGCCCAGCACCAGCGCGACGAACGCGGCGCCGCGCGCCTCGGCTTGCGGAAGGTTTGCCAGAGCCCAGAGATAGAGCCCGAGCACGCCGGCGAACACGCCGACACCTTGGATCAGCGCGGCGGCGACCTGTGAGAGGCCAAAGAGCGGCTCGCCTGGCCGCGGGGGCCGGCGCTTCATCGCGTCGGCATCGCTCGGCTCGGCTTCGAACACCAGGGCGCAGGTGGGATCGATCGCGAGTTCCATCAGCACCACGTGCATGGGCAGGAGCAACGGGGGCAGTCCGAACACGACCGGGGCGATCGCGAGGCCCGCAATCGGGACGTGGATCGCCGTGATATAGGTGAGGGCGCGGCGGAGATTTTCGAAGATGCGCCGGCCCAGGCGCACGCCGGCGACGATCGAGGAGAAGCTGTCGTCGAGCAGGACGAGGTCGGCCGCTTCGCGGGCCACATCGGTACCGCGGCGTCCCATCGCGATGCCGACATGTGCGGCCTCGAGCGCCGGCGCGTCGTTGACGCCGTCGCCCGTCATCGCCACGATCTCGCCGTTCGCCTTCAGGGCCTCGACGATCCGCAGCTTTTGCTCCGGCGATATCCGTGCGCAGACGCGGACGTGCCGCAGGCGATCTTCGAGTTCTGCTGGCGGCAGCGCCACCACCTCCGCGCCGAGTAGTATGCCGGCCTCGGTATCCAGCCCCGCAGCGGCCCCGATTGCCTTTGCGGTTGCGGGATGATCGCCGGTGATCATGACGACGGTGATCCCGGCCGCGTGCGCTTCCGCGAGTGCGGCGGGAACGCCGCTGCGCAGCGGATCGCGGAATCCGACGAGGCCGGCGAAGGCGAAAGGCACGTCCTCCGGATTCATGTCCGGCGGTCCGTCGATCCGTGCGGACGCGGCGCCGAGCACACGCAATCCGCCATCGGCGTAGCGCTGCACGACGCCATGCAGGCGGACGATTTCATCCTGCCCCAGCCGGCATAGCGTAAAGATCGCCTCGGGCGCCCCCTTTGCGGCAAGGATGCGTTCCTCGCCCGGACGCCGCCAGGCTTGGACCACCGCCAGAAGCGACGGCCGCAGCGGCCATATGCGCTCGGGTTCGCGCGCCTCGGGCGGCAATGCGGCCTGTTCGCGTATCGCCCGGTCCATCGGGTCGACAGGCCGGACCGCCGATGCCAGCGCTGCCACCTCCAGGAGCTGTCGCCATCCCGCTTTCCCCGCGCTTGTCCCCTCGATCGCGATGTCGCCGCCGTCCGCCGCCCACAGGCGTGCAACGCGCATCCGGTTTTCGGTCAGCGTCCCGGTCTTGTCGACGCACAGGACCGTTGCCCGCCCGAGCGACTCGATCGTCGCGCTCCGGCGCGTGAGAACGTTGCTGCGCGCCATCCTCCAGGCCCCGAGCGCGAGGAAGACCGCAAGCACCATGGGAAACTCTTCCGGGATCAGGGCGATGGCGACCGTGATGCCGGACAGCACGCCGGCGATCCAGGCGCCCTCGATAAGGCCATAGGCGACCGTCACCAGCCCGCAAAACGCAAGCGCCAGCAGCCCGAGCAGCGTCACCAGTCTCCCGGCATTCTTCTGGAGCGGCGTCGGCTCGTCGACAATCGCCGCCAACGAGGCGCCGATCGCGCCCAGCGCCGAGCGGGATCCCGTGCGCGCGACGATAGCGACGCCCTGGCCGCGAACAGCCAGCGTCCCGGCGAACAGCCAGGGTGTCCGGTCGGCGCCGGGAACCGGTGCCGCTTCCAGTTGCGGATTTGCGGCGGCCGGCGACTTGGTGACCGGGGCGGATTCGCCGGTCAGGGCGGACTCGTCGACCGACATCACCTCGCCCCCGGCCAGCAGTGCATCTGCCGGTATGCGTTCGCCCTCGCCGACGAGCAGCGTATCGCCAGGCACCACCTCGCGGGCCGGGACGATCCGCATGGAACCCTCCCGGATGACGCGCGCCTTGGGCTGGGACAATTCGCGCAGAGCGGCAAGGGCGCGTTCGCTGCGCACTTCCTGAATGACGACGAGGCCGATCGACGCGCCGGCGCCGGCGACAAGGAACAGCCCTTCACCGAGATCGCCGAGCACGAGATAGAGCACCGCCGCGCCCATGAGCAGCAGGAACATGGGTTCGCGCATCGTCTCCAGCACGATGCGCGGCCAGCTGCGGGAGGCAGGTTGCGGCAACTCGTTGGCGCCGCAGGATGTCAGGCGCGCCTGCGCCTCGGCGCCGGTCAGGCCGTGGCTGGGATCGAACGTCATCGCGGCAGGAAGCCACCCAGGTGCAGGAGCCGCAGCAGTCGCGGCACAATTGCCATCACCGCGCCGGAACGACGGTATCGTCAAGCCGTTGGCAGGGGGCGAAGCGATCGCTAGCGTGAAGGTCTGCGCGGCGCAGCGTCATGAGGGAGCAGGGCGATGATCGAGGCCTCCTGTCACTGCGGTGCCGTGCGGATGGAGATCGAGGCGGCGCCCGCCGAGCTGCTCGACTGCCGCTGCTCCATCTGCCGCCGCCTCGGCGCGCTGTGGAGTTACTATGCACCGCGGCAGGTCCGGATCACCTCGCCCGAAGGCGCAACCTTCATCTACAAATGGCAGGACGAGGTCCTGGAATTCCACACCTGCCGGACCTGCGGCTGCACGACGCACTGGGCGCCGGTCGACAAGAGCCACGACCGCATGGGCGTCAATGCCCGCATGATGGCGCCGGAGATCGTTGCGGCGGCGAAACTGAGGGTCAGCCCCGGGCCCGGCTGACGCGCCGCCTCCGGGATTTTGCGTTGGCCCGGCGCGCCCCTATATTGGCGGCGGGCGGGCTTACTGGTCCGTGCGTTAGAAGTTGCGATGCCCAGGGGCCTTAATGGTTCTCATTGGGAGCTGTCCCTGTCCGGGCCCGTGGGCCCGGACACATGGCGCCCACCTGCATCTGCAGGCCCATGAGGATCCAATCCTTCGACGGCGTTGTCTGGTCCCGCCCGCTTTCAGTTCGAGCCAGCCCTGAGCGAAGCCGCCGCCGTCGCCGACGCCAAGACCGTCCTCCGCCGCAAGGCGCTCCTCGCCGCCCGCGCCTCGGCCGCGGCCTATGGCGAGGACGCGGCCGCGCGCGTCGCGCAGGCTTTCCTCGCCGCAATCACCCTGCCGGCCGGGGCGGCGGTGGGCGCCTATGCCCCGCTCAAGTCCGAAATCGATCCGACCCTGCTGCTTCAGCGCCTGGTCGCGGCCGGTCACCCGGTCGGCCTGCCGGTCATCGAACGCCGTGCGGCACCGCTCAGCTTCCGCCGCTGGCGGCCGGGCGAGAAGCTGGTCGCCGGCCAGTTCGGGGCGCGCCACCCCGGCGCCGGGGCGGCGGCGATCGACCCGGACGTCCTCATCGTCCCGCTCGTCGCCTTCGACACCGCCGGCCATCGCCTCGGCCGCGGCGGCGGTTTCTACGACCGGACCATTGCCGAACTGAAGGCGCGCAAGCCCGTCCTCACCGTCGGCTGCGCCTTCGCCGCCCAGCATATCCTGGAAGTGCCGCGCGAGGGCCACGACCAGCGCCTCGACTGGATCGTCACCGAAGAAGGCGCGCTCCACTGTCCCGAGCCGGCCTGAAGCCGTCGCCGGCGTGCCGGCGGGGTCATACCCAACGGCCGGGCGATCCACTATGTAGGCCGCATGCGCTTGCTCTTCTTGGGCGACATCGTCGGCAAGGCCGGCCGTGACGCCGTCATCCGGGAACTTCCCCATCTCCGCCGCACGCTCGGCATCGATTTCGCGATCGTGAATGCCGAGAACGCGGCGCACGGCTTCGGCCTGACCGCGTCGATCGCCAACGACGTGTTCGACGCTGGGGCCGACGTCATCACGACGGGCAACCATGTCTGGGACCAGCGCGAGCTGCTGACCCATATCGTGCGCGAGCCCCGTATCCTGCGCCCGGCCAACCTGCCGCCCGGCGCACCGGGCCGCGGGGCAGGGCTGTTCCCGGCCCGCGACGGCCGCCAGGTCCTCGTCGTCCATGTCCTCGGCCGCGTCTTCATGGAACCGCTCGACTGCCCCTTCCGCGCCGCCGAGAAGGAGCTCGACGCCTGTCCGCTGGGCACTATGGCCGACGCGATCCTGGTCGACGTCCACGCCGAGGCGACCTCGGAGAAGATGGCGATGGGCCATTGGTGCGACGGACGCGCCTCGGCGGTCGTCGGCACCCACTCGCATGTGCCGACCGCCGACACCCAGATCTTGCCCCGCGGCACGGCCTTCCAGACCGACGCCGGGGCCTGTGCCGACTACAACTCGGTGATCGGCTTCGAACCCAGCATTCCGCTCGCCAAATTCGTCCAGAAGCTCCCCGCCGGGAAGATGCAGCCCGCCGAAGGCCCCGCGACCGTCTGCGGCCTTTTCGTGGAAACCGACGACCGCACCGGCCTCGCCCGCAAGGCCGTCGCCGTCCGAACCGGCGGGCGCCTCGCACCCTCCCTGCCGCAATTTGCCGAAGAGGTCGCATGAGCTTCGCGGGCTTCGGGCCGAAGGCGCTGAACTTCCTGAAGGCGCTCGGCTTCCACCAGACCAAGGCGTGGTTCGACGAGAACCGCGCGCTCTACGAGGCCGAGCTGAAGGAGCCGATGGGCGACCTCGTCGAGGAGCTGTCCGAAGCGCTCGGCAAGGCGAAGATTCCTCTGCGCGGCGACCGCAGGAAGGCCGTCTTCCGCATCCACCGCGACACCCGTTTCTCGAAGGACAAATCGCCCTACAAGACCAATGCCGGCTTCGTGCTGAACCGCGACGGCACCAAGAACACCGGCGGCATGCTCTATGTGCATATCGACCCCGCCGGCTGCTTCACCGCCGCCGGCTGGTATCACCCCGAGCCCGAGACGCTCGCCGCGCTGCGCCAGGCCATCGTGAAATCGCCCAAGGCCTATCTCGCGATGGAAGATGCGCTCGCCGCCGGCAAGCTGAAATTCTCCGACGAGTGGTCGCTGAAGCGCACGCCCAAGGGCTTCGAGCACCTGACCGACGAACGCCTTATCGCGGCCGTCCGCCGCAAGGGCCTGGTCGTCAGCCGCGACCTCAGCCCGAAGGATATCGCGACCCCGAAGCTGGTCGATACGCTCGTCGCCTTCGTGCGCGACGCCGAGCCGCTGCTCAGATTCGGGTGGAAAGCGGCGGCCTGAATGCTGCGGGTCCAGGAATTGCGCCTGCCGCTCGA
Source organism: Alphaproteobacteria bacterium (assembly GCA_020852655.1). GTDB lineage: Bacteria > Pseudomonadota > Alphaproteobacteria > Micropepsales > Micropepsaceae > JADZAI01. The sequence continues at coordinate 36,843 of JADZAI010000067.1, read as the reverse complement.
TCACCCCGAGCCGGCGCTGAAGAAGGCGCTGTTGAAGAAGCTCGGCCTGAAGCCCGATGCGCTGCTCGGCTTCACCGTCTTCAAGCGCGCCTGGGATGCCCGCAAGCGCGACGCGATCCAGCTCGTCTACACGATCGACGCCGAGGTCGCCGACGAACCGGGCCTGCTGAAGCGCCTCGCCCGCGACCCGCATGTCGGCCCGGCGCCCGACATGGCCTATCGCCCCGTGGCGTCGGCGCGGAGCGGCACGCCGCGGCCCGTCGTCGTTGGCATGGGGCCGTGCGGGCTGTTCGCCGGCCTCATCCTGGCGGAGATGGGGTTTCGCCCGCTGATCCTGGAGCGCGGCAAGATCGTCCGGGAACGGACGAAAGACACCTTCCGCTTCTGGCGCAAGGCGATGCTCAACCCCGCATCCAACGCGCAGTTCGGCGAGGGCGGGGCAGGGACCTTCTCCGACGGCAAGCTCTACAGCCAGGTGAAGGACCCGCGTCATCTCGGCCGCAAGGTGCTCGCGGAATTCGTCGCCGCCGGCGCGCCGGAGGAAATCCTCTACGTCGCCAAGCCCCATATCGGCACCTTCCGCCTCGTCTCGATGGTCGAGACGATGCGCGAGAAGATCCAGGCGCTCGGCGGCGAAATCCGCTTCGAGAGCCAGGTCGCCGACCTCGTCGTGGAGGGCGCCGGCAAGGATAGGCGCATCGCCGGTGTCGTTCTCGCGAGCGGCGAAACGATCGCCTGCAACCGGCTCGTCATGGCGCTCGGCCACAGCGCCCGCGACACTTTCGCGATGCTCCACGAACGCGGCGTCTTCTTCGAGGCGAAGCCCTTCTCGATCGGCGTCCGGATCGAGCATCCCCAATCGGTCATCGACAAGGCGCGCTTCGGGGCCAGCGCCGGCCACCCCATTCTCGGCGCCGCCGACTACAAGCTCGCCTATCACGCGGCGAACGGACGCTCGGTCTATTCCTTCTGCATGTGCCCGGGCGGCACGGTCGTCGCCGCGGCGTCGGAACCGGGGCGCCTCGTCACCAACGGCATGAGCCAGTATTCGCGCAAGGAGCGCAACGCCAATGCCGGCCTCGTCGTCGCCATCACGCCCGACGATTATCCCGGCGACGCCGGGCGCGATCCGCTCGCCGGCATCGCCTTCCAGCGGCACTGGGAAGAGAAGGCGTTTGCGGCCGGCGGCGCCAACTATCAGGCGCCGGGCCAGCGCGTCGGCGATTTCCTCGCCGGCCGCCCCAGCACCTCGCTCGGCGATGTCGTGCCGTCCTACCGGCCCGGCGTGACCCCGACCGACCTGTCGCTCTGCCTGCCGGACTTCGCCGTCGCCGCGCTCCGCGAGGCGCTGCAGCATTTCGCCCGGCAGATCGCCGGCTTCGCGATGGACGACGCGGTCATGACCGGCGTCGAGACCCGCACCTCCTCGCCCGTCCGCATGACGCGCGGCAAGGATTTCCAGAGCCTCACCATGCCGGGCCTTTTTCCGGCGGGCGAGGGCGCGGGCTATGCCGGCGGCATCCTCTCGGCGGCGATCGACGGCATCAAGGTGGCCGAGGCGGTCGCCCTCAGCCTGGTGTCACAGGAGCCCTAGCAGCACGAAGCGCGCCACCGCCTGCGCGCGGGTCATGGCGCCCAGCTTCTTGCGCGCGCTTTCGACATATTGATGCGAGGTGTGCTGGCTGACGCCCAGGATCACGGAGATTTCCCAGTCCGTCTTGCCCTCCGCGACGAAGGAGAGGCAGTCGCGCTCGCGCGGGCTGAGGCGCGGCGGCTCCGCGTCGTCCGGCGCCAGGGCGCGCATCTTGTCGACGAAGGCGTAGCAGGCGAACTCCATCGTCCGCCGTTCCCGCGGGCTCCAGTCATTGGTCGCAAAGGCCATCGAGACGCCCAGCAGGTGGGTCGGCCCGTAGACCGGCACCGCGAAGCCGTCGACCGCGCCGAACTCGCCCAGCGCCTCCCAATAGCTTTCGGCCAGCGCCGGTGTCGGCAGCGCCGCCTGCCGCCAGCGGAACGGGCGGCGGAGGTTCCGGGCGGCGGCCGGGTTGGGGTTGTAGCGGTCGACGAAGGCCGCGTTGCTGCTGCCCTTCCAGCCCGCCGGCGTCAGCGCTGCCAGCGAGGTATGGGCGCGCCGCACGCCGGGGGTCTGCATGGTCACGCGGGTGTGGTCGGCCATCAGCGACAGGGCGCCCAGCGCCCGCATGTCGGCCAGCAGCGTTTCGGCCGCCTCCACGACGGTCGTCGCAGCATCGATGCGCTCGACGAGGTCGAGCATGGTTTGAATCGTCGGCTTCACCGGGTCACCAGAGCGGTTAACCGTGGCCCGAAGATGGCCCAAGGTCAATTTCGCCCTCTTGCCTTGCAACCTTGGGGCCGCTTAAGAGCCTCGCCTTCCGCACTGTCAGGATTTGCCGATGGCCGGCCACAGCCAGTTCAAGAACATCATGTTCCGCAAGGGCGGGCAGGATAAGAAGCGCTCCAAGCTGTTTTCCAAGCTGGCGCGCGAGATCACCGTGGCGGCCAAGACCGGCCTGCCCGATCCGGCGCACAATCCCAAGCTGCGCGCCGCCATCGCCGCTGCCCGCAAGGAGAATATGCCGAAGGACAATGTCGACCGCGCCATCAAGAAGGCGCTGGGCGGCGACGCCGAGAATTACGAAGAGGTGCGCTACGAGGGCTACGGCCCCGGCGGCGTCGCCCTCATCGTCGAGGTCCTCACCGACAACCGCAACCGCTCCTCCGGCGACGTCCGCTCGCTTTTCTCCAAATATGGCGGCGCGATGGGCTCGGACGGCTCGGTCGCCTTCCTCTTCAATCGCGTCGGTTCCATCGTCTACCCGCTCGCCAAGGGCTCGGCCGACGACATGATGGAGAAGGCGATCGAGGCCGGCGCCGACGACGTGCTGACCACCGACGACGGCCACGAATTCATCTGCGCCGTCGCCGCCTTCGGCGAGGTGCGCGATGCGCTCGAAAAGATGATGGGCACCTCCGAAGCCGCCCGCATCGTCTTCAAGCCGCTCGACACCAAGCCGGTCGACGAGGAAACCGGCCGCACCCTGATGAAACTCATCGACGGCCTCGACGACCACGACGACGTCCAGCAGGTCTACGCCAACTACGAAATGAGCGACGCCGTCATGGAAAAGCTCGCCGCGGCGTAGATAGTAATTACTATTGACGGTCAGGTCAAAATAGTATCTTTATCCGCGAGACCTCGGCTGGCAGTTGCCATGGTGAGGTGCTCGCATCGCGCAGCGATCGAGCCTCGAACCACGCAGAGTGTCGGCCGTGCGTGGTTCGAGGCCCGGCCGCTTCGCGGCCGCGCACCTCACCAGGGCAAGGGTTCGAGGGGCGGCCCATACACTGAGGTGCGCATGGGTATCTACGATCCGCTCAGCACGGCCCTGAACGCCGCGGCCGGCCTTCGCGTCGAGCTGTCGTTCCGCCAGATCGAGGAGATTCTCGGCCGGAAGCTTCCGGGCTCCGCCTATCGGCACCGGCCGTGGTGGGCCAACGAAGAGCGCGGCCATTCCCACGCCAAGGCATGGCTGAGCGCCGGCTTCGAAACGGCGGAAGTGGACATGACCGGACAGCGCCTCGTCTTCCGGCGCGTCGGTCGCCGCGGCGCGGCGGCGGCCGGCGGCCTGTCCGAGGAGGCCGGTCCCTTCCACGCCGCCGGGGCTACGGCGGGTGAAGTCCGCGCGCGCCGCTCGCCGCTGTTCGGCGCCCTGAAAGGCACGTTCTCCGTCGCCGCCGAACAGGACCTGACCCAGCCCGCGCTCGATGCTGCGGAGCAGGCCGAGTGGGACGCCGGCCTCGACCGCAAGGCCGATCGCCTCGAAGAGGGGCTTCGGCGCACGTCATGAGCGACGGGACATTGCTGCTCGATACCTGCGCGGTGCTGTGGGTCCTCGAGAATGCCTGGCTGAAGCCCGAGGCCATCGATGCCATCGACCGCGCCCATGACCGCAGCCGGAAGGTCTACGTCTCGCCGATTACCGCGTGGGAGATCGGCATCATGGCGCGCAAGGGGCGCTTCCGCTCCTCCTATTCGCCGCGCCGCTGGCTCGAAGTCCTCGCCGAGCGCCCGGAGATCGCCTTCGCCGGCATGCCGCCGCATGTGCTGATGGACTCATCCTTCCTGCCCGGCGCGCTCAACAGCGACCCGGCCGACCGCATCCTCGTCGCCACCGCGCGGGAATACGGCTTCACGCTGGTGACGCGCGACGGCGACCTGCTCCGCTACGCACGCGACGGCCATCTCAGCGCGCTGGAGTGCTAGGCATGCCCGGTGCCTTATCGCTCGCCGCGACCTGACCCTCTGCTACAACACCCCATGTCCACGATTCGCATCATCGGCCTCGACCCCGGCTTGCGCCGGACGGGGTGGGGCATCGTGGATGCGACCGGCAACCGGCTGCGCCATGTCGCGCACGGCACCGTCACCTCGCGCGGCGACGACGACCTCGCGGCCCGCCTGCTCGACCTCCACGCCGGGCTCACCGCCGTCCTCGCCGAACACGCGCCGCAGGCCGCGGCGGTGGAGCAGACCTTCGTCAACAAGGACCCCGTCGCGACGCTGAAGCTCGGCCAGGCCCGCGCCATCTCGCTGCTCGTCCCGGCGCAGGCGGGCCTCGCCGTCGCCGAATACGCGCCCAACCAGATCAAGAAATCCGTCGTCGGCGTCGGCCATGCCGACAAGGCGCAGGTGCTGCACATGGTGAAGATCCTGCTGCCCCAGTGCGGCGAGCCGGCGGCCGACGAGGCCGACGCCCTCGCCGTCGCCGTCTGCCACGCCCATTTCGCCCAGGCCCGCGCCGTGCAGCTCCGGGCCGTCGCGTCATGATCGGCAAGCTCTCCGGCAAGGTCGACGAGATCGGCCCCGACTGGGTCGTCATCGACGTCCACGGCGTCGGCTATGTCGCCTATTGCCCGGCCCGCACGCTGGAGCGCCTCGCCCGCGGCGAGGCGGCGGTACTCTTCGTCGAAACCGTCGTGCGCGAAGACATGATCCGCCTCTACGGCTTCGCCGCCGCCGCCGACCGCGACTGGTTCCGCCTGCTCCAGACCGTGCAGGGCGTCGGCGCCAAGGTGGCGCTCGCCATCCTCTCGACCCTGCCCGGCGACGGCCTCGCCCAGGCCATCGCGCTCCAGGACAAGGCCTCCGTCGCCCGCGCGCCGGGCGTCGGCCCGAAGCTTGCCCAGCGTGTCGTCGCCGAGCTGAAGGACAAGGCCCCGGCCGGCGTCATCGCCGGCATGCCGGTCCAGCTCGGCGCCATCGCCCGCGCCCCCAAGGGCGCCCCGGCCGAAGCCGTCTCGGCCCTCGTCAATCTCGGATACGCCACGGGCGAAGCCGGCCAGGCCGTCGCCGAAGCCGTCGCCGAACGCGGCGAAGCGGCCACCCTCGACCAGCTCATCCGCGACGGCCTCAAGAGGCTCGCCCGATGAGCGACCGTCTCGTCTCCGCCGCGAACCGCGACGAGGATTCGCCCGACGCGCATCTGCGCCCCCAGCGCCTCGCCGACTTCATCGGCCAGGCCAAGGAGCGCGAGCGCCTGAAGGTCTATATCGAAGCCGCCAGGGCGCGCGGCGAGGCGATGGACCATATCCTGCTCTACGGCCCGCCCGGCCTCGGCAAGACGACCCTGGCCCAGATCGTCGCGCGCGAGCTCGGCGTGAATTTCCGCGCGACCTCCGGCCCTGTCATCGCCCGCGCCGGCGACCTCGCCGCGCTGCTCACCAATCTCCAGCCGCGCGACGTCCTCTTCATCGACGAAATCCACCGCCTGAATCCGGCGGTCGAGGAAGTGCTCTATCCCGCGATGGAGGATTTCCAGCTCGACCTCATCATCGGCGAAGGCCCCGCCGCGCGCAGCGTGAAGATCGACCTGTCGCCCTTCACGCTGGTCGCCGCGACGACACGCTCGGGCATGATCGCCAAGCCGCTGCACGACCGCTTCGGCATCAAGTCCGCCCTCGAATTCTACAATGTCGACGAGCTCGCCCTCATCGTCAGCCGCGGCGCCCGCGTGCTGAACCTGCCGATGACCGAAAGCGGGGCGCGCGAGATCGCCCAGCGCTCGCGCGGCACGCCCCGCGTCGCCGGGCGCCTGCTGCGCCGGGTGCGCGACTATGCCGAGGTGAAGAAGGCGGCTGAGGTGACCGCCGCCTTCGCCGACGGCGTGCTCCAGCAGCTCGAGGTCGACAAGCTCGGCCTCGACGCGCTCGACCGCCGCTATCTCCGCCTCATCGCCGAGGCCTTTGCCGGCGGCCCCGTGGGCATCGAGACGCTCGCCGCCGCCCTCGCCGAGGCGCGCGACAATATCGAGGAGACGATCGAGCCCTATCTCATCCAGCAGGGCTTCCTCCAGCGCACCCCGCGCGGCCGCGTCCTCACCGGCCACGCCTTCCGCCACCTCGGCCTCGTCCCGCCCCCGCGCGACCCCGCCCAGGGCGCCCTCTTCGACCAGCCGCTGAAGAACGACAGCGATGTCTGAGCCCCTCTTCGCCCATGCCCATGACGGTCGCGAACCGGAGAAGGCCTTCGCCGGCTGGTTCGAGGGCACGACCCATGTGCTCCCCGTTCGCATCTATTACGAGGACACCGACACGTCGGGCATCGTCTATCACGCCAATTATCTCCGATATTTCGAGCGCGGCCGGTCCGATTTCCTGCGCCTCGCCGGCGTGCGCCATCTGGTGATGCTGGAGGGCGAGACGAAACTCGTCTGGACGCTGCGCCGCATCGCACTGGAATATATGCGCCCCGCCCGCGTCGACGATCTCCTCCACGTCCGCACCCGCTTCACCGAACTCGCCGGCGCCCGCATGACCGGCGAGCAGCAGGTGGTGAAGGGCGCCGACCTCCTCGCCACCGCCCGGGTCGAAGCCGCCGTCATCACCCTCGACGGCCGCCCCCGCCGCGTGCCGAAGGACATCGTGGAAAAGATGACGCCCTACCTCAGCGCCCCATCGGAATAATCTAAAGCCGCCCGCACCCCCTCCGTCTGCCGGCTCCGCCGGCAGCCACCTCCCCCGTAAACGGGGGAGGAAACGGGGCAGGGCGTGTCGCTGGCGTCGGAGGAAACGCGCCGGCCTGTTTTCTCCCCCGCGTGCGGGGGAGATGTCACGCGCAGCGTGACAGAGGGGGCCGGCGCCGCTCTCCCGCGCTACAGCACGAAGTCGCCCGCGATCAACTGGTAGTGCCCGCTCAGTTCCAGGCGGAATTCCGGCGCGGCGTCGGCGTCGGTATTGGCCGAGATCAGCGTGATGGTACCGCCGCCGGTATATTCGTAGCGCAACTGCCCGGGCGCGGTGAACGCGCCCCGGCCGATCCATGCGAAATCCTGGTTGCCGGCATGCGTCGAGTCCGCGTCGATTCGCGAGACGTCGATTACGTCCACGTCCAACTGGAAATCGAGGATGCGGTCGCGCGCCCCGCCCGGATTGTTGAGATCTGCGGCCGACAGGAAGGCGAAGATGTCGTAGCCGCTGCCGCCGGTCATGTGGTCGATGCCGAGGCCGCCCCACAATTCGTCGTTGCCGCTGCCGCCGAAGAGGTCGTCGTTGCCGCGGCCGCCGAGCAGGATGTCGTGGCCGTTATTGCCGTTCAGCGTGTCGTGGCCGCGCGAGCCGAACAGCACGTCGTCGTAATTCGTGCCGTTGAAGGTGCCGGCGCCGGGGTTGGAGAAGATGAAGTCGGCGGCGACGAACTCGTTCGCCTGCGTCGCGTCGATCTCCAGGAAGTGGTCGTAGCCGTTGTGATAGGCGTTCAGCAGCGTGCTGTCGTTGGCGGTGGTCTCCATCAGCGCCCGCACCTGGTCGAAATCCGAAACGCCCCAGCCGCGCAGGTCGACGCGGTCCTGGTCGAACTGGAAATCGAGGATCAGATCGTCGCTCGGCCCCACCGCGCGCGAGGTCATGCGGAACCAGTCATAGCCCGACCCGCCATAGAGGTCGTTGATGCCGCTGCCGCCGAACAGGTCGTCGTTGCCGCTGCCGCCGTACAGCGTGTCGTTCCCGGCGCCGCCGTAGATCGTGTCGTTGCCCTCGAAGCCGGCGGCGTCGTCGTCGCCGCCATAGGCATAGATCAGGTCGGCGCTGCTCGTTCCGTCGATGATGTTGTCGCGGTCGTCGCGTTCGATGACAGCCATGGACTCGAGGCTCCTCATGCAGGGTCTGGCCAGGAACCTGGTCGCCCCATCGTGAACGGCGACTGAATGGCGCGGGAACCGGGTGCCGCCTCGCGGGCCAGAAAATTATCATGCATATAGGATGATTGTCTTGACAAGCCGCAATCCTCGCCTAACTTGCCCGCAAGGGAGACATAAGTCTCCTCGTGAAAGGAATATGATCCATGTCGCGAAACGATGGTAACGGTGCGGACAGGCACCTCCCCGCACAGATCGCCGGCGATATCGGCGAAGGCCCCGCCGCACTGGCGGTGCGCGGCCTGCTGCTCGATACGATGGCCCTCGGCAGCCTCTATCTCCAGCGCCTGGTGCTGGAACCGGCCGAGGCGAAGGCCGCCGATATCCCGGGCGGCGTCCAGAAGATGAGCCAGGCGATCGCCGCGCTGGGCTGTGCCTTGCGGGTCCTTGCCGTCCCGGAGAGCGCGCCGGCAGCCGCCGCGGCCGCGGACCTGCCCGCCCTTTCGGTCTCCCCGGCCGCCTCGCGCCGCTATAGGCAATTGTCGGCGCATCTGGCCGAGGCGCGGGCCGCCGCCGCCGAGGCCGACGAGGACCCCGACGCCAAGTACAAATGGGGCGACCCGATCTCCGCGCTGGAGAAGGAGTTGTTCGAAAGGGCCGGCTACTCGTTCGACGAGAAATAGCCGTGGATCAGCCGGTCAAGCGCAGGCGGGGTGGCCAGCCCGGCAACCGCAATGCCGTGAAGACCGGCGCCCGCTCGGCCGCCGCCCGCGCCGAGCGGGCGACGATCCGCGCCTTCGTGCACCGCGCCCGGCGCCTCTGCGCGCTGGCGCGGCTTCTCGCGATGCGTCTGGAAGCCGCGCGGGCGGCGGTGCGGACGGCGGTTCCGCGCGACGACACGCCCGCCGTCGAAAACCGGCAGACGCACGCGTCGCCTGCACCGGACCTCGAAAATCGACAAACGAATGCGCCGCCCGGCCGCGTCAGCCCCGCCGTTCCAGCGTCTCCGGCAGCCCCAGCCAGTCCGGCCGCCGCGAATCATAGACCGAGACCGCCGGCGCGAAGCCGTTCGGGTCGTCGAAACATCCCGCCGCGATGCCGACGAAGCTCGGGTCCAGCGCCGAGGTGTACCAGAGCGTCGTCCCGCATACCGGGCAGAAGCGGAAATCGAACGGCGTCCCATGGTCGCCCACGCGCCGCCACACCGTCGCCTGGCCCGCGGCCTCCACCTTGCCGGCCGGCCAGCGTGCCTGCGTTCCGAAATGCGTCCACGTGCGCTTCCGGCATGCCGTGCAGAAGCACAGCGCCGCCCCCGCCGGTGCGCCTTCGGCGGTGATCGTCAACTGGCCGCAGCCGCAGGAGGCCCGGTGGCGCGCCGTCACGGCGCGATGCGCGTATACGTCACGGTGACCGGCGTCGGCTGCCAGCCGGGCGGCGGCGCGCCGGGCTGGTCGTAGTCGGGCATCTCCTCCAGCGTGAAGCGGTCCGCCGCCAGGCGGATCAGCATCGTCGCGCTGCCTTCCTCGTCGGTCGCGCTGTCGAGCGATATCGTCATCGTGCCGTCCTCCTCGGGCCGGCAGTCGATATTGAAGAGCGCCGTCTGCGCCTCGATGTTCACGCCCTTCTGGTCCATGTAATAGAGCTTCGTCGCATGCTGGGAATCGACCACCAGCACGTCCCAGGTGTCGGACCATCGGGTGTGCTGCGGCGTCGTGCGCGCCCAGATCCCGATCAGCGGCCGGCAGGCCTCGGGAACCGGATTCTCCGGCGGCGTCGGCGGAATGTCGGCCTGCGCGGCCGCGGTGAGGCCCAGTGCGGCGGCGATAAAAGCCAGGCTCAGCCGGTTCATGTCATTCCTCCCAGATCGCCGGGTCGGGCGTACCGACCGATTTCGCGCGGTAGTCGTCGCCGCAGGTGACGGTGCCGGCCATCTCGTCCGCCGCCTTGCGCGCCAGTTCGTTGGCGTCCTTGTTCTTGTGCGCGGCGATGACGGCGACCCAGCACTGGTTGCCCTCGTCGAGCTGGGTCACGACCAGCATCTCGCCCTTCGGCATGTCGGGTCCGCCGTCGATCTTCCAGCGCAGGATCGTCGCGAAGGGCTTCCCGTCCTTCAACCGCCATTCCAGCGTCTCGCCGATCGTGTTGAAGGCAGGGAAGGTCTCGCTCGCCGCCTTCTCGGCGCGGGCGTTCATGCCATAGGAGACCATGGTGCGCAGGTCGCCCTCGCCGACGAAGACCGCGATGCCCGCATGGCCCGTGCAGCGCTCGAGGTACCACCCGCCTTCGTCGGGCTGCGATTCGAGTTCCGCGCAATGCGCCGCCGGCCCGCTGAGCTTCGTATACACGCTCTCATTGGCCAAGGCGGCCGAGGCCAAGGCGGCCGAGGCCAAGGCGGCCGGGGCCAGCGCCAGAAGGGCGGCCGCCAGTACCGGGAACCGGAAACGCATCGGGTTGTTCCTCCCTAAGGACCGGCGCATGGGGCCGGTGAAACTTCCGTAACGCAAGTCACCAATCTGTCGCTGGCATGGCTCCCGCCGACAAGGTTAATCGTCCGTCAATGCTTGGCCGTTAACCCCTCGTTTGTGCGGACGCCCGTGGGCGACCGACCCGCTGCGACCGCCGGGCGCCCAAATTCCGTCAAGGTCTATTGGCACTTAGAGAGCGGTTCTCGCGTCAGAAGCGACGGGTTTGGCCGCTGAACCGGCGATCGATGAAAGGCCGACCCGAATGGATCTCGTTTCGCTCGCAGACACCGCGATGCACCTCGTCAACCAGGCCGGCCATGTGCTGGGCGCGGTCGGCGACTTCATCCAGGCGCAGACCGATCCGGGCGGTCCGACGGCTCTCCCGCCGCCGCCCGTCGAGAGCCAGGCCATCGGCCCGCAGACGAGCGCCGGCGAAAACGCCTTCTCCTTCGTCCAGCTCTTCCTCAAGGCGGATGTGATCGGCAAGTCGATCATGATCATCCTGGTGACGCTGTCGTTCTTCTCCTGGGCGATCATCGTCGAGAAATTCGTTCGCCTGAGGGCCCTGGAGGGCAAGGCCGACGATTTCGAGCAGGGCTTCTGGTCGGGCCGCAGCCTCGAAGACCTCTATCACGCGATCGGCCTCAAGCCCGATCATCCCTTCGCCGTCGTCTTCGTCGCCGCGATGCGCGAATGGCGGCGCAATTTCGAAGGCGGCGTGCAGGTCGCCTCGCATCTCGCGCCCTCGATCCGCGACCGCATCGACCGCGTGATGAACGTCACCATCGGCCGCGAGATGACCCAGGTCGAACGCCAGCTCGGCTTCCTCGCAACCGTCGGCTCGACCGCCCCGTTCATCGGTCTCTTCGGCACGGTATGGGGCATCATGAACTCGTTCCGCGGCATCGCCGCCTCGAACGACACCAGCCTCGCTGTCGTCGCCCCCGGCATCGCCGAAGCGCTCTTCGCGACCGCGCTCGGCCTTTTCGCCGCCATCCCGGCGGTCATCTTCTACAACCGCTTCATCGCCCAGGCGAACCACTACGCCGGCCGTCTCGAAGGCTTCGCCGATGAATTCTCGGCGATCCTGTCGCGCCAGCTCGACGAAAGGGCGGCCTGATGGGCGCCGCGGTCGGCTCGACCGCCGGCGGCCGCCGCAGGCGCGGCTCGCGGCGGCGCGGCGGTTCGGGCGCCGGGCGCATGTCCGACATCAACGTCACGCCCTTCGTCGACGTGATGCTGGTGCTGCTCATCGTCTTCATGGTGGCGGCGCCGCTGCTCACCGTCGGCGTGAAGGTCGATCTGCCCAAGACCTCCGCCGGCCCGGTCCAGGACCAGACCGAGCCGCTGTCCGTCACCATCGACGCGACCGGCGCGCTCTTCCTCCAGGATACCGCGATCGGCGACGACCAGATCGTGCCGCGCCTCGTTGCGATCTCCGAGAACGGCTACGACAAGCCGATCTTCCTGCGCGCCGACAAGACGGTCGACTACGGCCGCGTCGCCGAAGTCATGGCGCTGCTGAACAGCGCCGGCTTCACCAAGCTCATCCTCGTCAACGACGCCAGGCCCAAGGCGCCCGAACTGCGCGGCGGCGGCTGAGGCATGGAGCGCGACGACACCCCCTGGTACAGGCGTCCGGGACTTTACGTCTCGGCGCTGCTGCACGCGGGTATCGTCGCGCTCACCTTCCTGGAATGGCCGGCCACCGTCGAGCCGCTGAAGAACGAGGAATTCGTCCCGGTCGAAATGCTCCAGATCGCCGACGCGACCAACGTCAAGGCGACCACCAAGGCGAAGGATCCGGAGAAGAAGCCGGAGCCGGCCAAGAAGCCGAACCCCAAGCCCAAGACGACGCCGAAGGTCGCGGAGGCCCAGCCGGAGCCCAAGCCCGAGCCGAAACCCGAACCCAAGCCTGAGCCCAAACCCGAGCCCAAGCCGACTCCACCCGAGCCGAAGCCCGAGCCGAAACCGGAGCCCAAGCCCGAACCCAAGCCCACCCCGCCCGAGCCCAAGCCGGAACCGAAACCCGAGCCCAAACCGGAGCCCAAGCCCGAACCGACGCCGACTCCGACGCCTGAGCCCGCGCCGCAGAAGGCGGAGGCCGAGCCTGCGCCGCCGACGCCGCGCGCCAAGCCCAGGGAGGTGAAGGAGCCGCCCAAGGAGGTCGCCGAGGCGGAGCCGGAGAAGAAACCGGACCCTGAGAAGAAGCCCGACGCCAAGCCGGACGCGAAACCCGACGCCAAGCCGAAGGACGACTCCAAGCCGGCGAAGAAGCCCGGCAAGAAGCCGCCGGAGGATGTCGACATCGACGATCTCGTGGCCGGCCTCGAGGACAAGGAAAACAAGGACGAGGACGTCGACGACGGCCCGACCGAGACCAAGAGCGAGGATTCCCGGTCACAGAAGGGCAAGGGCGATCCCTCGAAGGCGACCGCCGCGATCGAGGACGCCTTCAAGTCGCAGATCGCGCGCTGCTGGTCGCCGCCCGCCGGCGCGCCGGGGGCCGAGACGCTGATCGTCCTGCTCGGCATTTCGCTCAACCGCGACGGCTCGCTGAACGGCCTGCCGGTCTACAAGGAGCAAGCCAAGCTGAGCGATCCCTATTACCGTGCGGCCGCCGAATCGGCGCGTCGGGCGGTGATGGGCTGCCAGAACTACACCCTGCCCGCCGACAGCTACGACGAATGGAAAACCCTCACGCTCCGCTTCGACCCGAGCGAGATGGCGGGCTACTGAAACACGCCGACCTGAAGGAACGACCGATGAAGAACATCTTCCGTGCCGCTCTTGCCGCTGTGGCCTTTTCCGCGCTGACCATCGCGCTGCCGCCCGTCGCGCAGGCCGAACTCGTCATCGACATCACCAAGCCCAGCATGGAGCCGCTGCCGATCGCCATCGCCGATTTCGGCGCCGCCTCGCCCGGCGAAACCGGCGTCTCGGGCGAAATCTCGCAGGTCATCCGCAACGACCTCCAGAACTCCGGACTCTTCCGTTCGCTCGACCCGAACTCCTTCATCACGCGCAGCCCCGATGTCGCCGCGCCGCCGAAATTCGCCGACTGGCGCGTCATCAACTCGCAGGCCCTCGTTACCGGCAAGACCTATCTGGAAAGCGACGGCCGCCTGCGCGTCGAATTCCGCCTGTGGGACATCTTCGCCGAACAGCAGATGATCGGCTTCCAGTTCTTCACCTCGCCCGAGAATTCGCGCCGCGTCGGCCACATGATCGCCGACGCCGTCTACGAGCGGCTCACCGGCGACAAGGGCTATTTCGACACGCGCGTCGTCTATGTCGCGGAGTCCGGCCCGGTCACGCGCCGCACCAAGCGCCTCGCCATCATGGACCAGGACGGCGCCAACGCCTCCTTCCTCACCGACGGCCGCAACCTCGTGCTGACGCCGCGCTTCAGCCCCACGAACCAGGCCATCTCCTTCATGTCGTATCAGGGCGAGCGGCCGCGCGTTTACATCTTCGACCTGAACTCCGGCCGCGAGGAAGTGCTCCAGGGCTTTAACGGCATGACCTTCGCGCCGCGCTTCTCGCCCGACGGCAATTCGCTGGTGATGTCGATGGCCCGCGACGGCAACACCGATCTCTACCTCGTCGACCTGCGCACCCGCGCCACGCGCCGCCTGACCAGCGACCCCTCCATCGACACCGGCGGCTCCTTCTCGCCCGACGGCTCGCAGATCGTCTTCGAGTCCGACCGCGGCGGCACGCAGCAGATCTACGTCATGAACGCCGACGGCTCGAACCCGCACCGCATCTCCTTCGGCGACGGCCGCTACGCGACGCCGGTGTGGTCGCCGCGCGGCGACATGATCGCCTTCACCAAGATGCTGGGCGGCACCTTCGGCATCGGCGTGATGCGCACGAACGGGCAGGGCGAGCGCCGCCTGACCGAGAGCTTCCTCGACGAAGGCCCGAGCTGGGCGCCGAACGGCCGGGTCATCATGTTCACCCGCGGCGCGCCGGGCGGCAATTCGTCGATCTATTCGGTCGACCTCACCGGGCGCAATCTGCGCCGCATCCCGACACCCGGCGCGGCCTCCGATCCGGCCTGGTCGCCGGACCTCGACACCAGCTCGGCGACGAACTGACTGTTGCAGAGCGGCGGGAATTCGTGATTCCGGACCAGTTCCGGTTGCGCATTTCCGCCTTTATGCGGGTTGAAGCGTTATGGGGCGGTGGATAGGTTCCGCCCGTTCGCAGCATCGCTGCGTCGCAACACGGATTGGCGCAGGGGCGCCGGATGAGGAGATGATTTCATGAAACTGTTGAAGATCGCCGCGGTCGCCAGCCTTGCGCTCTTTGCCGCCGCCTGTGCCTCGGACAAGAACAAGGACGCCACCGCCGGTACCGGCGACAGCGGAACCGGCGCGAACAGCGGCGACGTCACCGGGGGCACATTGGGCGAGCGCCTGCGCGCCGTCGGCGACACCGTCTATTTCGATCTCGACAGCTATTCGGTCCGTCCGGACGGCGCGGCCGTCCTCCAGCAGCAGGCCGAGCTGCTGAACGCCAACCCCGAGGTCATGGTCCGCATCGAAGGCCACGCCGACGAGCGCGGCACGCGCGAATACAACATCGCGCTCGGCGACCGCCGCGCCAACGCGGTGAAAGAAACGCTGGTCTCCTACGGCATCGACCGCAACCGCATCTCGACCATCTCCTACGGCAAGGACCAGCCGATCTGCGGCGAGTCGACCGAAAGCTGCTGGAGCCAGAACCGCCGTGCCACGACGGCCATCTCGGCGAGCGGCATGTAAGCTTCCGGGCCCAGGCCCGAACGAGGAAGGCGGCGGGGCGACCCGCCGCCTTTTTCATGTCCCCGCCATCTCGCGCAGGCGGTCGATGAGATCGTGCGGTTCGCCCGCCGGTATGACGCCGATATGGCGCAGCCACCACCACATGATCATGCGGTGGAGCAGGGTGTAGAACCACAGCGCGCCCTCCGGGTCCGGATGATCGACCGGCCCATAGCCCTCGCGCATCAGCGCACCTGCCTCCGGCGCCTGGTGCACCGTGCAGAAAATGCATTTCGCCAGATCGCAGGCCGCGTCTGACGCGCGCGCATTGCCGAAATCGATGAGCCCGCTGATCCGCAGCCGCCCATCGCCGCCGCGCTCCACCAGCACATTGCCGGGATGCACGTCGTCATGCGCAAAGACCGGCCCGCTGCCATGCCGCACGACGGCATCGAACCGCGCATCGAAGATCGCCCGCAGACGCCGCGCCAGCTCCGCATCGCCGCCGACCTTGCAGAAATGCGCGAAGGCATGATCGGCCATCGCGCCGACATAGGCGGCGTGATCGCTCGCCGGCTCCAGAAGCCCCGCCGGCCCGAGATAGCCATAGGCCGGCATCCGCACCGAGTGGAGCGCGCGGATAAGCGCACCCATCTGCCGATAGACGTCGCCGATGCCAGGATCGTCCTTTAGCGAGGCTGCGGGGACGCCGGGCAGGTAGTTGGTGATCGCGAACCGGAAGGGCAGCAGGTCCTGCGTCTGGTCGATCGCCAGATATTGCGTCACGGGCACCGCGAGATCGCGCAGCAACGATGCGGCATAGGCATCCTTCTGCGGCGTCCAGGGCCGGTCGTCCGGATAGGTCTTGAGGATCAGCGGCTCGCCATCGGCGCGGTCGACACGAAACACCGCCGTGCTGCCGCCCTGGAGCGGCGTAATGGCATCTGGTTCACCGAGGCGCAGCGCGCGGAGGACAGGGCGGAGCTGAGCAATGGTGACATTGATGGCCGTCATCTGCCGAGCACGATGCGCCGGGCAGCGGCGAGATACTCCGTCGCCATGGCGATCGCTTCGGCGGGTTCGATCTGGGGTCGACCCGACTCGCCGTAGTCAAAGATCTGCTTCGCGTCGAAGCCTTGCCGCAGGAAGAGCGCGGGCGGTAGCCGCAGGTCCGGCCGCTCATGGCACAACCTGTTATATTCAGATCGCGCTCCACGGTGCGTCTTCGGAGGCGTTCCAGCGACTTCGGAGAGAATTGCCCGGACAGCAGCGAGCGCCGCGAGATAGGACTCCTTCAGGCCGGCCTTGGAATACCCGTCGCGGACCATTGCAGTCGCGTCGGCAAGCTTCTCCTCGGCGAGCACAAGCTGATGCTCGCTTTCCGCCGTCATAGCCTGACGGCATCCTTGCGGACGTTTCCCATAAACAGGGTGCGCCGCTGGAGCGCTTCCGGCGTCTCGGGCATGAAGAATGCGTCCTCGCCGGTCCTCAGCTCAAGGTCGAGCGACAGGCTGGACAAGCGTCGCCGCTCGGCAATCCAGTCGATAGGATCGTCCAGCAGGACAAGGAAATCGTAATCGGAGTCCGGCGTGGCATCCCCGCGGGCGCGCGAGCCGTAGAGCATGAGGCCTTTCAGCTTTTCGCCATAGAGCGCGCGAACCGCTTTAGCCGTTTCAGCAACGAAAGGGTCAGAGCGATAGTCGTACATCGGGCGATGCTACCACAATTGGCGCAGCGCCCCTACGCCATCACGGCGCCGTGGCAGTGCTTGAACTTCTTGCCCGATCCGCAGGGGCAGGCTTCGTTGCGCGAGACCTTGCCCCAGGTGTTCTGGTCGGTCGGCGAAACCGGCACGCGCTGTCCGCCCATCATCGGCTGGTTCCGGGCCGGTCCCCTCGGCTGCTCGTCGGCCAGCGCCATCTCGTCTTCGCCGGTCAGCGGGTCGATATGCTGGGCGCGCATCTGCGGCAGCGGCGGGCGCGGCGGAAGGGGCAGCGAGGGCGCCTCCTCCTCGCCGGGGACCGGCGAGGGCGGCATGACCTGGAACTGGATGTTCAGCAGCGTGCGCGTCACGTCGAAGCGCAGCTTGCCCAGCATGCTCTGATAGAGCTCGAAGGCCTCGGTCTTGAACTCGTTCAGCGGATCGCGCTGGCCATAGCCGCGCAGGCCCACATACTGGCGAAGGTGGTCCAGCATCACGATGTGCTCGCGCCAGATCGCGTCGAGCGTCTGGAGCAGCACCTGCTTCTCGACGCGCTGCGCGACCTCGGGCTCAACGGGTTGGAAGCGCTCGGCGAAGCGGTCGTCGGCGCGCTTGAGCAGGCGCTCCTTCACCTCTTCGTCGGCGATGCCTTCTTCCTTCGCCCAGTCCGCGACCGGCACCTTCGCGTTGAACAGCCGCTCGATCTCTTCGCTGAGGCCGGCGATGTCCCACTGCTCGGCATAGGCCGAGGGCGGGATGTGCTTCGTCACGAGGTCGTCGATCACGTCGTGGCGGAAGTCGACGATGGTCTCCGAGATGTCGTCCGCGCGCATGAACTCGATGCGGTCCTTGAACACCTGCTTGCGCTGGTTGTTCATGACGTCGTCGTATTTCAGGATGTTCTTGCGGATGTCGAAGTTGCGCGCCTCGACCTTCTGCTGCGCCTTCTCCAGCGCCTTGTTGACCCAGGGGTGGGCGATCGCTTCGCCCGGCTTCAGGCCGAGGCGCACCAGCGTCGAATCCAGCCGGTCGCCGCCGAAGATGCGCATCAGGTCGTCCTGGAGCGACAGGTAGAATTTCGAGGCGCCGGGGTCGCCCTGGCGGCCCGAACGGCCGCGGAGCTGGTTGTCGATGCGCCGGCTCTCGTGCCGTTCGGTGCCGATGATGTAGAGCCCGCCGGCTTCCAGCGCCTTCTTCTTCGCCGCCGCGATCTCGGCCCTGATCTGGGCGATGCGCGCCGTCTTTTCCGGTCCGTCCTCGAGCCCCGCCGTCTCGGTCGCGATGCGCATGTCGGCATTGCCGCCGAGCTGGATGTCGGTGCCGCGGCCGGCCATGTTGGTCGCGATCGTCACGGCGCCCGGCACGCCGGCCTGCGCGACGATGGTCGCTTCCAGCTCGTGATAGCGCGCGTTCAGCACGCTGTGCCTGATCTTGCGCTTGGCGAGCAGCGCCGCGAGCTGTTCCGATTTCTCGATCGAGGTGGTGCCGACCAGCACCGGCTGGCCGCGCGTCTGGCATTCCTCGATCTGCGTGATGATCGCATCGTATTTCTCGTCGACGGTGCGATAGACCTCGTCGTCCGCGTCCTTGCGCTGGATCGGCGTGTTGGTCGGCACCTCCACGACATCCAGCTTGTAGATGTCCATGAACTCGGAGGCTTCGGTCGCCGCCGTGCCGGTCATGCCGGCGAGCTTGCCGTAGAGGCGGAAATAGTTCTGGAAGGTGATCGAGGCGAGCGTCTGGTTCTCGGGCTGGATCTGGACGTGCTCCTTCGCCTCCAGCGCCTGGTGCAGGCCTTCCGAATAGCGCCGGCCTTCCATCATGCGGCCGGTGAACTCGTCGATGATGACGACCTTGTTGTCCTTGACGATGTAGTCCTTGTCCTTCTGGAACAGCTTGTGCGCCTTCAGCGCCTGGTTCACGTGATGGACGGCCGAGATATTGGCGCTGTCGTAGAGATTGCCTTCTTCGACGAGGCCCGCCTGGTGCAGCCACTCCTCCATCACCTGGTTGCCGTCCTCGGTCAGGTGGACCTGGCGCGCCTTCTCGTCGAGTTCGAAATGCTCAGGGAGCAGGCGCAGCACATAGGTGTCGATGGTCTTGTACATCTCCGACTGGTCCTCGGTCGGGCCGGAGATGATGAGCGGTGTGCGCGCTTCGTCGACCAGGATCGAGTCGACTTCGTCGACGATCGCGAAATGATGGCCGCGCTGGCACATCTGGTTCAGCGCGTATTTCATGTTGTCGCGCAGATAGTCGAAGCCGTACTCGTTGTTCGTGCCGTAGGTGATGTCGCAGGCATAGGCGTCGCGGCGCTGCATGTCGTCGAGGCCGTGCACGATGACGCCGGTGGTCATGCCGAGCTTGGCATAGACCTGTCCCATCCAGCCGGCGTCGCGGCGGGCGAGATAGTCGTTCACGGTGACGACGTGGACGCCCTTGCCTTCGAGCGCGTTCAGATAGCAGGCGAGCGTCGCGACGAGCGTCTTGCCTTCGCCCGTCTTCATCTCGGCGATGCGGCCCTCGTGCAGGATCATGCCGCCGACGAGCTGGACGTCGAAATGGCGCTGGCCGAGCGCGCGCTTGGCGGCTTCGCGGGTGGCGGCAAAGGCTTCGGGAAGCAGCTTGTCCAGCGTCTCGCCCTTGGCGATGCGGGCGCGGAACTCGACGGTCTTTCCCGCCAGTTGCGCGTCGGTGAGTTTGGCGAACTCGGGCTCGAGGGCGTTGATCGCGGCCACGCGATCGAACTTGGACCTGACCTTGCGTTCGTTCTCCGACCCGAAGATTTTGCGGGCGAGCTTTCCCAATCCGAGCATCAACGATCCCAGTGTCCGGCCTCGCGCCTCTACAGGGGGGCGGGGCGCAAAATTATGGCGCTGCGACAGATCCGGCGCCCGGCGGCTCAAGGCGCAAAGGGGCGCAACGCGGTGCGCGCGCCCGGCTTCGGCCCTTCAGGGCTAGATAAGAGCGCCCCCAACCCCTGTCAACGAAACCGCACGATGTCGGCTTGCCGGTGCGACGCGTTCGGATAGATTTCGCGCCACTTTCGGGGAGCGGGGCCTGATGCCAGCCAAATCGATGGCCAAAAAGGCAGTAAAATCAAAGATTAAAGCCAAGGCCGTCGGGCCTGCCAAGGCGGCGCGCCGGGCCCCGCCCAAGGCTGCGCCGCCGCCCCCGCCTGCCAAACCGGCCCATCCGGTGTCGCCCCTGGCACCTAAAGTGATCAAGGACCTGCCGCCCATGGCCGGCGTCCGGCTCGGGGCGATCGAGGCCGGCGTGCGCTATGCCGGGCGGACCGACCTGATGTGCATGGTGTTCGCCCCCCACACCCAGGCCGCCGGGGTCTTCACGACCTCCAAGACGGCCTCCGCCCCCGTCCAGTGGTGCCGGGACATGCTGAAGCAGGGCGGCGAGGCGCGGCTGCTGATCGTGAATTCCGGCAATGCCAACGCCTTCACCGGCGAGGCCGGGCTCCTGGCCGTTCAGGCGACCGCCGAGGCCGGGGCATCGCTTGCGAGCTGCGAGCTTCGCGAGGTCTTCCTGGCCTCGACCGGGGTGATCGGCGAGCCGCTGCCGGCCGGCAAGATCGTCGCCAAGCTGGAAGAGGTGCTGGAGACCTGCTCGGCCGCCGGCTGGCTCGCCGCCGCCCGGGCGATCATGACGACCGACACCTATCCGAAGCTCGCCTCGGCCACCGCCAAGATCGGCGAGGCGACGGTACGTATCAACGGCATCGCCAAGGGTTCGGGCATGATCGCGCCGGACATGGCGACCATGCTGTCCTATGTCGTGACCGACGCGACGCTGCCGGCCGCGCTGCTCCAGGAATTGCTGTCGGAAGAGGTCAAGGGCACGTTCAACGCCATCACCGTCGACAGCGACACCTCGACCTCCGACACGCTCATGCTGTTCGCGACCGGGCGCGGCGCGCGGCACGAGCCTGTCACGAAGGCGAACGACAAGCGGCTCGCCGATTTCCGGGCCAAGCTGCGCGAGGTCCTGACCAGCCTTGCGCTTCAGACCGTGCGGGACGGGGAGGGCGCTTCGAAGCAGATCGCCGTCGCCGTGACCGGCGCGGAGAACGACATCGCGGCGAAGCGCATCGCCCTGTCGATCGCCAACTCGCCGCTCGTGAAGACCGCCATCGCCGGCGAGGATGCCAACTGGGGCCGTGTCGTCATGGCCGTCGGCAAGGCCGGCGAGGCGGCGGACCGCGACAAGCTTTCCATCGCCTTCGGTCCGTTCCGCGTCGCCCACCGGGGCCGCCGCGATCCGGATTATTCCGAGGCCAAGGTTTCCGCCTACATGAAGAAGCCGGAGATAGACATTGCGGTCGATGTCGGCGTCGGCAAGGGCCAGGCCAGGGTTTGGACCTGCGACCTGACCGATGGCTACATCCGCATCAACGGCGCCTATCGGAGCTAGGCGTCAGGCGCCGCCGCGCTTCACCCAGTCGTTGACGACATCTTCCAGGATGGTGAGCGGCAGGGGGCCGTTCTCCAGCACCACGCGATGGAACGCCTTGAGGTCGAACCGGTCGCCGAGCGCGGCCTTGGCCTTCTCGCGCAGCTCCAGGATTTTCAGCATGCCGATCTTGTAGGCGCAGGCCTGGCCCGGCATCACCGAATAGCGCTCGATCTCCGAGGTGATGTCCGAGCGCGGCGAGCCGGTCACGCCGACCATGTAGTCGATCGCCCGCTCGCGGCTCCAGCGCTTGAAGTGCAGGCCCGTGTCGACCACCAGCCGCGCCGCCCGATAGATTTCGGCCTGGAGCCGCCCGAGATTCCCCAGCGGATCGTTGTCGTACATGCCCATCTCATAGGCGAGCCGCTCGGCGTAGAGCGCCCAGCCTTCGATATAGGCGGTGTAGCCGAGCTGCGTGCGGGCCAGCGGCAGGTCCAGATTCATGGCGGTCGAAATCTGGAAGTGATGCCCGGGTATGCCCTCGTGATAGGTCAGCGTCTTCATGGCCCAGCGCGGCGTCTCGCTCGTGTCGCGCAGATTGAAGAAGACGCGCCCGGGCCGTGAGCCATCGAGCGCCGGCTGGTTGTAATAGGCGCCGCCCTGGCCCTGTTCGGAGAACACGGGCACGCGCACCATCTCCAGCTTCTGCGGCGGGATGCTCGAAAAGACCTCGGGCAGGCGCTTCGCCACCTCGTCGGCCAGGCGCTGATACTCGGCAAGCATCTCGGCGCGGCCTTCGTCCGTGTTCGGAAAGAGGTAGCGCGGGTCTTCGCCGAGCGCCGTCATCCGGTCGCCGACGCTGCCTTCGGTCAGGCCCTGCGCCCTGAGGATGGCGTCCATCTCCGCCGTGATGCGCGCGACCTCGGACAGGCCGATATCGTGCACCTCCTGCGGCGTCAGGTCGGTGGTCGTCTGTTCCTTGAGCGCCAGCGCGTAATAGCCGTCGCCGCCGGGCTGCTTCCAGATGCCGGCGTCGGCGGTCGCCCGCGGGCGGATTTCCTTCATCGCCGCCAGCAGGCGGCCATAGGCGGGATAGACCGTGTCGTTGATCGCCTTTTCCGCGGAGGCCGCAAAGCCGGCCTTCGCCTGGTCGTCGATCTCCAGTTTGTTCACCTGCGCGACATAGCCGGTGTAGAGCGGATTCTCCTTCGCGGGCTTCGCGACGAAATTCTCCATCTCCGCGATGACCTTGTCGAAGACGAAGAGCGGCGGCACGTCGCCCATCTTCGCCTGGCGGCGCACGTCGTCGGCGACCTGGTCGAACTTGGCGCCCACGGCATTCAGCCGGTCGACATAGGTCCGCGCCGTCTTCTCGTTGTAGACGACATGACTGAACTGCATGAAGCGCGGGAAGCCGCTCTGCTCGCCGAACATCTGGTTGACGGGGTAGGGCACATTGCCCGGCGCCAGCCAGGGCACGGCGTGGAACGAGAGCTGCGAGGTGTAGTACCAGGCCATCACCTTGCGGGTGATCGCCTCCTGGCCCTGGAGACCTGCGGGATCATAGCCCTCGATCTGCGCCAGATTGTCGGAGGCCGTCTTGTCGTCCAGCGCCCGGCGGTCCCACGACATGTCCGAGAGCTTGCCGGAGTGGAAGTCGAAGACCGTGCCGTCGACGGCGCCGAGATTGGTCAGCAATTCGGGGTCGTCGACCAGCCGCCAGAAGGCCTGCTTCTGGACGGTCATGTGCAGGGACGGGTTGAGGAACGCGATATAGCCGAGCCAGCCCCCGCCCAGGACGAGGACCGCCAGGACCAGGAGGCCGAACCATTTCAGACTACGCACCATGCCGTCCCCCTAGCCGCTGCGCCGGCGCCCCGCCGGATGGGACCGCAGCTTGCGCCTCTGCCGGGCCGGCACGTCGTGCAGGCCCCGTGCGATCAGCGCGGCCCAGATTTCCTCTGCCGTTTCGGCATAGCCGAACAGGTCGACATCCTGCGCCGAGATGGTGCCGGCATCCACCATCGTCTGGAAATTGATCAGGCTGTTCCAGTAGGCCCGGTCGACGAGGATGATGGGCAGGTCCTCGGCCATCTTGCCGTTCTGGCGAAGCGTCAGCAGTTCGAAGAGTTCGTCGAGCGTGCCGAAGCCGCCGGGAAAGATGATGAGGGCGTTGGCGCGCATCGCGAAATGCATCTTGCGCATCGCGAAATAGTGGAACTGGAACGTCAGGTCCGGTGTCGAATAGGGGTTCGGCCCCTGCTCGTGTGGCAGTTCGATGTTGAAGCCGATCGAAGGCGCACCGGCATCATGCGCCCCCCGATTGGCCGCCTCCATGATGCCGGGTCCGCCGCCTGTGCAGATCACGTTGTCGCGCAGCCCGTCCGCGGCATCCATCGCGCCGCCCCGCTCGGAGGCGATGCGTCCGAAATGGCGGGCCTCCTGATACCAGCGGCGATGCTGCGGCGGGCCGTCGGGGCTCGTCCGCGCACTGCCGAACACCACGATGGTCGACCGCACGCCCCAGGCGCGCAGGCTGTGCTCGGCCTTCTCGTATTCCAGCAGGAAGCGGGCGCCGCGCAGGGGATCGGAAAGCAGGAAATCCTGGTCCAGGGCGGCAAGGCGATAGGCGCGAGCCGCCATCTGGTCGGCGTTGGCGGGCCGACGCTTGGTCTTTGTCTTGGGAGGCATGTTCAGTTCAGGTCGATGGCGTGCGCTTTGAGGATGTCGAGCGGCGCATAGTGGAGCGTGAGGCGATGCGTCGCGGCGAGGACCAGCCGCGGCGCCGCCCCCGCCTCGTAGGCCTGCACCCAGCGCGCCGCGCACAGGCACCAGCGGTCGCCGGGCTTGAGCCCTGGGAAGCCGTATTCGGGAGCCGCGGTGGAGAGGTCGTTCCCCACCGATTTCGAGTAGGCCAGGAACTCGGCCGTCATGACCGCGCATACGGTATGGACGCCCTGATCCGACGGCCCCGTGTTGCAGCAGCCGTCGCGGAAGAATCCGGTCACGGGGTCGGTGCCGCATGCTGCAAGCGGGCCGCCCAGCACATTCAGGGCAGGCTGTCGTCCGGGTGTGCGATCCTGGGGTTCGCGATAGGCCATGAAGACTCCTAGTTGGCCAACTGTACGGCCGCGTTCACGCTCAGCGCGACGATGACCGTGTTGTAGAAGAAGGAAACGATCGAATGAACGAGGGAGGTGCGCCGCATGCGCCGCCCCTCGATCTGCACGTCCGACGTCTGGGCCGTCATCCCCAGGACGAAGGAGAAATACAGGAAGTCCCAGACATCCGGCTCCTGGTCGCAGGGGAAATCCAGTCCGCGCGTGGAGCCGCCATCCTCCTCCTCGGCGTAATAGAGCCGCGCATAGTGGAGGGCCATGCTGGCGTGGACCGTCATCCAGCCCAGCGGCACGCTTGCGATGGTGGCGGCGAGCGGCCAGCCGCGAACGCCTTCGGACGAGGTCAGGACCAGTATGATCGCCGTCAGGCTGGTCAGCACCGAGCCCATCGTCAGCATCGCGATCAGCGTGATGCCCTCGTCCTCGATCCGCGCATGCCGCATTGTCGAGTCCGGCGTCGCCTTGCCGGCAAAGCGCGCCAGCAGGGCAAGATAGACCACGAAGAACGCGTCTGCCGCGGCGATGAGACGAATCGCGATGGCTTCGCCGCCGGTCACGGCAAGAACGACAATCGCACCCAGCGCCCCGGCATAGAACCGGAGATGCTGGTGGAAGTGTTGCCGCACGCCGTTCCGCGGCGGTTCTTCCTGCGCGGTGCGCGATGGCATGCCGACATCTCCCCTACAGGGAACGGCGCGCGGCCTGTCGCGTTTGATGCGGCAAGGGCCGCGCGCCGGCCCTATCCCTCTATATGACAGGAGTGTTCGAAATGCCCACTGCGACTGGCCACACCAAGGCTATCCGGGCGTCGCGCGTGAACGGAAGCGCCGTCTACGACTCCAAGGGCGACAAGATCGGCCACGTCGAGGACATCATTCTCGACAAGACGTCCAATCAGATTCTCTTCGCCGTCGTCAGCTTCGGCGGCTTCCTCGGGATCGGCGAGAAATACCACTCCATTCCGTGGTCGCTGCTCGATTACAGCAAGGAAGAGGGCGGCTATGTCGTGGCGCTTTCGAAGGAGACGCTGAAGGCGGCGCCGAGCTACGACATGAATGATTTCACCAAGGGCGACGGCTTCACGCAGATCCGCGACAAGTCGTACGACTATTACAAGGTCGCGCGCACCTGGTAGCTTCTATGCCGAAGGCCGGACCGGCATCGCCGGCTCCGGCCTGCGCATATCAGAACGCCGTCTACAGCGACTCCAGGAACGCGATCAGGGCCTGCCGCTCGTCCTTCGGCATCGTGCGGAACCGTTCCTTCGCCGCTTCCCCCTCGCCGCCGTGCCACAGGATGGCCTCGGCGAAGCCGCGGGCACGGCCATCGTGCAGCAGCAAGGTGTGGCCATTGACCTCGTGTATGAGGCCCAGACCCCATAAGGGCGGTGTGCGCCATTCGGATTCCGACGCCGCATAGTCGGGCCGCCCGTCCGCCAGGCCCTCTCCCATGTCGTGCAGCAGCAGATCGGTGAACGGATGGAAGGTCTGGTTCGCCAGTTCCGGCTCGACCGCTATCGCCCCGGTCTTTAGCGTCGGCATATGGCAGTCCGCGCATCCGGCCGCACGAAACGCGGCTTGCCCGCGCACGACCTCTGCATCGCGCTCGTTCCGTTGCTTGGGAACGGCTATGGCGCGCGTATAGAACAGCAGCTTTGCGAAGAAGGGGACGCTGATTTCAGGCCCGTCCGAGGCCGGCTGCGCATAGGCGGCTGCGCAGTCGACGGCCGCCTCAGTGCAGTTCTGGTACCTGTGGAGGGGTGTCGTCAGGCCGATATCCCCAAGCGCGGCATTTGCGGACTGGTCTTCCAGGGAGGCCGCGTTGGCCTTCCATCCGAAACGGCCGATGCGGACGGCGCCTCCCGCGGCCTCGCTCCACACCGGGTTCACGCGGCCCGAGATGCCGTCTCCGTCCTCGTCGTCCGGATCGGCGAGCTCTTCCAGCGTCGCGTCCGGCACGCTCTCCAACAACCCCATGCCGATGATCTGCGGCGCCACGCGCAGGCTGGTGAGCGCACCGTCCAGCGATCCGTAGGCAAGTTCGGTGAAGGATAGCGCCGGCTTGCGCAGCGTGTAGGGCTCGCCGTCGCCGAACGTGCCGGGGATTTCCGTGTAGCGTATCGTCGTCTTGCCTTCAGGCTTCACACCCTGGATCGCCAGCTCGTTGAGCTGGTCTCCATAGGCCGGGTGCGGCTTCGGCCCGCCATGCGGCCCCTCGCCGGGAACACTGAGCCGGACGAGGATTGAATCCATCGGCCCGCCCTCGGTCTCCGGCGGGCGGCCCCGCCCGTCGAATGTGTGGCATCCGGCGCATGAGACCCGGTTGAACACCGGGCCGAGGCCGTCAAAGGCCTTCACCGAGGCTGGCGCCTGCACCCAGTTCGTGTTGAAGATGCGGTTGCCGAAGGAGAAAACGCGGGCCCGCCCGGGGGCGGCGTTCTCGATCAGGAAGGTGAACGACCCGGCGCTGGCGATGAGGCGCGTCGTATCTCCGCCGAGCTTCGCCGTGAGCGGCTCGGCCAGCAGCGCCTGGCGGAGGTCCTGTTCATGCGGGGCGCTCGAAGCTGCCGTCAGCCCCGAAAGCAAGCCGCAAAATGCGATCGAGAGACGGCGCGTCATGGCTCAAAAGCCCGGCACCTGAACGAGGACGCCGAGCGTGCGCCCTGCGGCCTTGAGCTCGGTTGCGAGGTCTCCCAAGGCCTGTACGGCGGCCTCAGCCGCCACGCGCGACGACGAATCGGGAGGCGCTGCGAGCACCTGGTCCCAGGGGTCGCCAAGCGCTGCAATCTTGGCTGCCGCATCGGTCATCAGCCCATCGATCCGGTCGGCCTGCGCCGGGTCCAGCCTGCGGATCAGGCCGTCGAGCCCCGGCCCGTCCTCGTTGCCGTAGCGCCCATGATAAACCGCTTCGATACCCGCGAAATCATAGACGAAATCCTGATGCGTCGTATCGGAAAAGCAGGAGTGTTCGTCTTCCTGGTCGCCGCTGTCGAGGGCCACGGCCATACGCTCGCTGCGCAGTTCATGGCCCGTGAGGATGGCAATGCCGTTCAGGATGCGCCCGACCGCCTCGCGCGTCGGCAGCGCACGGAAGCCGGCAGCGTAGGGACCGGAATCTGCTGTGTTCCATGCCGCCGCGAGACCGTCGAGATCCGTCACGAGGAGTTGGGTGACCGCCTTCAGATAGGCGCGCCGCTTGTCGGTAGCCGGCGTCCCGGGCAGGTAGTCCGTATAGGGACGGTCGCCCGGGCCCGCGGCGGACAAATCCTGTCCCCACAACAGGAATTCGATCGCGTGCCACCCGGTGGTGACGTCGGCCTCGTCGGCCTTCTGGTTCATGCCCGCCAGCGTTGCCGCATCGACACCGGCAGCGGGGTCGTTGACGATCCCGCCTTGCGGCGCATCGACCGTGTAGTCGATATAGGCTTCGTTCATCGGCCAGGCATTGATCTCGCCTTCGACGGCTTCGATCGGACCGTCGTAGAAGCGGAAGGCCTCCGTCTTGAGATAGGCGGGCCGCGCGCTTGTCCAGGCTTGACGCGCACCGGCCAGCGTCGCGGGCGAGGGATCGGAGAGCAGGGCGTCGATCGCCGCGGCGAGGGTTTTGCCCTCGCTGGCGGCCTGCCCGTATTGCGCGGCCACACCCTTCACATAAGCGTCGATTTCGGGCGCCGCGTCATAGGCCCATTTCCCAGGATCGGTGGCGTTCAGGGCATAGGAACTCGGCGCACCGCCGTTCTCCCCGCCGCCTTCACCCCCTTCGCCACCCTCACTCTCGTCCGGCGCGGCCTGCGCCGCTGTCGCAGCATAGGCGGGACCGCCGAAGCTATCGGGTGCCCACAGCGATAGCGTCTGCGTCAGGGCGAGCGCGCCTGCCCCCACAAGGAGGTGACCCTTTGTGACCTTCATCGAAATCCTGCGCTCGTTGACTTGGGGAACCGCTATTGTAAGTCATTCGCAGATACGGCCTGCTTATGCAAGTCCGTCGCAATCTCGGAACTTTCACGAATTGTAATACAGGTCCTGCAATGAGATGCAGAATGTCGATACCGCTTCTCCCTTCCTTCCGCCGCGTTTCCCCCGGCAGGCTTACCGCTTGTATGCCGGTCGGAGTGCCCCTTGGCGTCATGGCGTTCGGCTTGGGTCTATCCCATGCCGAGCCCTGGGAAGCCGGATTTCACTATCAGGCCGACCTGCTTGGCGTCGTATCGGGCGGCTCCGCGCATCGGGCCCGCTACGTGGGCGAGTTCGGCCTGGTCCTCGACGGCGATCTCGATCAGGCCTTCGGCTGGCATGGCGCGACGGTGCACGTCGACATCCTGCACAACGCCGGGGATCAGCCCAACGAAGATGCGGGAACCTTGCAGGGGATCGACAGCATCGAGGTCTCCGATGCCGGGCTGCGCCTCTATGAAGCATGGATCCAGCAGGACTTCGGCGGGCTGTCGGTTCTGGCCGGCATATACGACCTGAACGACGAGTTTTCGGTAACGGATTCGGCCGGCCTGCTCGTCGCATCGCCTTTTGGGATCGCGACCGATTTCGCGGCGACCGGTGCGGCCGGTCCCTCGCTCTTCCCGTCGACGGCCTTGGCCTTGCGGCTCAACTACGATGTCGAGGGGGCTGGGTATGTGCGGGTCGCGGCCTTCAATGCAAACGCCGGCACCTGGGGCGACAAAGGCGGGCTAGACGTTTCGTTCGACGACGGCGCTTTGCTTATCGGCGAGGCGGGTGTCGATGTCGGGCTCCGCATCGCCGGCGGCTATTGGCGCTACGCCCAACGGCAAGACGATATTCGCGCCGGAGCGGGCCGGCCGCGTGTCTCGCAAGGTGGCTATGTGCTGACCGAGGCGCCTCTCGGCGATCAGACGGGCCGGTTCGCGACGAGGCTGTTTGCCCGGGTGAGCATTTCCGATGGCAACACGACCGATTTCGTGGGTGGCTGGCAGGCCGGCGCACTGGTGACCGGCGTCCTCGCCGGACGCCCGGAAAGTGCCTTCTCGCTCGGCATCAACCAGGCCCTGTTGTCCGATGGCGGGCGCGCCAATCTGCGCGATGCCGGCATTGACCCGGCGCATGCCGAAACGACGCTGGAGGTCACCTACTCGGACAAGATCCTCGATCACCTTGCTCTTCAGCCCGATCTTCAGGTCATCCTGACTCCGGGCGGTGATCGCGATGCCAAGCCTGCGGTCGTCGCAGGATTGAGGCTCACGTTCGACTACGCCGTTCTGGGCAACTGATCGATCTGGCGGTCGCAGCGCATGGCCGGCGTTGCTATCATGGGGCCGGAGGAATCCCCATGATCATTGGTCTCGAGAATGTCATCGCCGCGGGCGAACTCCCGGCGCTGCGGGCACGCATAGCGGCGGGGCGGTTTGCCGACGGCAAGAGCAGCGCCGGGTGGTACGCGCGCGACGTAAAGCAGAACACGCAGCTCTCGATCGACGACCCGGGCGGCGCTGAGATCATTGCGACGCTGGATGCAGCGCTGAAGAAGCACCCCCTCTTCATGCCGGCGGTGCATCCCAAGTCGCTTCGCCTCATGGTCAATCGCTATCGGGTGGGCGACTCGTATGGGCGCCACGTCGACGACGCCTATATGGGCCTTCAGCGGACCGACATCGCCATGACGTTGTTCCTGTCGGACCCGAAGGACTACGACGGCGGGGAACTGGTGATCGATCTGCCCTCGGGCGAACAGCGCATGAAGCTCCCTGCCGGCGCGGCGATCGTCTACCCGGCGACGACGATCCATCGCGTCGAACCCGTCACCCGCGGCGAGCGGCTCGCCTGCGTCGGCTGGATCGAAAGCCGCCTGCGAGACCCGGGCCAGCGCGAGATCATCTACGACCTGGAGCGGGCGCGCCGCGCCATGTTCGCGGCGGGCGGCAAGACGCGCGAGTTCGACCTCATCTCGAAATCCGTCGCGAATCTTCTCCGGCGTTGGGGCGAATGAACCCGGGGCTCCTGGAGGCGCTGACCGTCGTCGCCACGGCCGCCTGGGCCATGACGGGCGCCCTGGCGGCCGGCCGCTATCGCATGGACTGGATCGGGGTGTTCGTCGTGGCGTCGGTCACCGCCCTCGGCGGCGGATCGATCCGGGACGTCTTGCTGGACCACCACCCGCTCTACTGGGTCGCCAATCCCTGGATCCTGGCCGTGACGACGGCAGCGGCGATCCTGGCGATGGCAACCGCCGGCTTCGTCGAGCGGATGAAGCATGCCTATATCGCGATCGACGCGATCGGCCTCGTGGTCGTCACCATCATCGGGTGCGACATTGCCCGGCAGATGGGCCATCCACCGGTCATCGCCGTCCTCGCCGGCGTCATAACCGGGTGCGGCGGCGGGATCATCCGCGACGTGCTCTGCAACCAGGTGCCGTTGCTCTTCAGCAGCGAGATCTATGCCGGCGCCTCCATCGTCACCGGCGCGACCTATGTCAGCGGCCTCGCGCTGGGCCTGAATGTGGAAGCCACCGCCCTGGTCGCGATCGGGGTTGGGCTGGCGCTGCGCCTGCTTGCGGTCTGGCGCAAATGGGGCCTGCCGGTTTTCGCCTATACCGGCAACTGGCGCTGATCGCCTGCGCGCGAACGCGCGGCCCCTTGCGCCAGCCGCCAGTTCAGGCAAGGTCGCGCCCAATTAGAACAAGCAATGTCTAGGGAGTGGCGCCTCATGCGTGGGTTCAGCGGGCCGCTGATCGGATTCGGGTCTTTCGTCCTCGCCGCTGCGGCGGGATTCTATTTCTTCGCGCCCAATGCGGGCTTCTTCACGCGCGGGCCGACCGGCAACCAGGCCGTGGCCGAGGCAGCGCCGGCGGGGGCCGGCACGCCGGCCCCCGCCGCGCCCGGTGCCTATCCCGCCGGCACCCCCCGCGCCGCCGCTGCCGAGAGCGCAACCCGCAAGGGCACGACGACGGGCGCTCCGACGCCCGAGGAGCAGGCGGCGCTCGCCAAGGCCGCAGCGGTGACCGAAGACCGTATCAACAATGCCGAGAGCGAACCGCAGAACTGGCTGACCTACGGCCGCACGCGCGACGAGCAGCGCTATTCGACGCTCGACCAGATCAACAAGTCCAACGTCGCGCAGCTCGGCGTCGCCTGGGAGCTTGAGACCGGCACCGTGCGCGGGCTCGAGGCCTCGCCGATCGTCGTCGACGGCATCATGTTCTTCTCGCTGAACTGGGGCGTGGTGAAGGCGGTCGAGGCGAAGACCGGCAAGCTGCTCTGGACCTACGATCCCGACGTGCCCGGCGAATGGGCCCGCAACGCCTGCTGCGACATCGTCAACCGCGGCGTCGCGGTCTATGAGGGCCGTGTCTATGTCGGCTCGCTGGACGGCCGCCTGGTCGCCCTCGACGCAAAGACGGGCAAGCCCGACTGGATCGTCAACACGCTCATCGACCGCGAGCGCCCCTATACGATTACCGGCGCCCCGCGTGTCGCGAAGGGCGCGATCCTCATCGGCAACGGCGGCGCCGAACTGGGTGCGCGCGGCTACGTCACGGCCTTCGACGCCAAGACCGGCGCGGTGAAGTGGCGCTTCTTCACGGTGCCGCGCGACCCGTCGACCGGCCCGCAGGAAAGCAAGGCGCTCGAAATGGCGCTGGAAACCTGGAGCAAGGACCCGAAGGCCGCCTGGCTGACCGAAGGCGGCGGCGGCACGACCTGGGATTCGATCGTCTACGATCCCGAACTTAACCTGGTCTATCTCGGCGTCGGCAACGGCTCGCCCTGGAACGCGGACATGCGCTCGCCGGGCGGCGGCGACAACCTGTTCCTCTCCTCGATCGTCGCCGTGAACGCCGATACCGGTGAGTATGTCTGGCACTATCAGACGACGCCGTCGGAATCGTGGGACTACACGGCCACCCAGCCGATCATGGTCGCCAACCTCATGATCAACGGCGAGAAGCGCCGCGTGGTCATGCAGGCACCGAAGAACGGCTTCTTCTATGTGCTGGACGCCAAGACCGGCAAGTTCATCTCGGCCCAGGCCTATTCCGGCGTGAACTGGGCGTCGGGTATCGATGCCGACGGGCGGCCGATCAAGAATCCGGACGTCTATTACCTGAAGGAGCCCAAGAACATCCGGCCCGGCCCGCAGGGCGCCCACAACTGGATGCCGATGGCGTTCAACCCGACCACCGGCCTCGTCTACATCCCGGTGATCGACGCGCCGAGCTTCTACAAGAAGCAGGAGCCCTATGCCTACACGCCCGGCCTGTGGAACACCGGCACCGACTTCGCCGGCCTGGTAAAGTTCCTCGCCGACGCCGCGGCGTCCGGACAGACGGCGGATCCCCAGCTCGGTTTCATCCGCGCCTGGGACCCGCTGACCCAGAAGGAGCGCTGGTCCGTACCGATGCCGGGGCCGTGGAATGGCGGCATGCTGACCACCGCCGGCGGCCTCGTCTTCAACGGCGGCGCCAACGGCATCTTCGCCGCCTATGACGCGGCATCGGGCGAACAGGTCTGGAAGATCGACCTGACGACCGGCATCCTCGCGCCGCCGGTGACGTTCCAGGTGGATGGCGAGCAATATATCGCCCTGCTCGCGGGCTGGGGCGGTGCATGGGGCCTTGCCAACGCCAAGGACCCGACCAGCGCCGTCGCCAAATACAACACCAACCAGGGCCGCCTCTTCGTCTTCAAGCTGGGCGGCAAGCAGCAGGTGGCGGCGCTGCCGCCGACGCGTCTGCCGATGGTCAAGCCGCCCGCAGGCGGCACGGACCAGGCGCTGGTGGACCAGGGCTTCGTCAAGTTCCACCAGGTCTGCACGGTGTGCCACGGCTTCTTCGCGGAGAGCGTCGGCGTGCTGCCCGATCTTCGGATGAGCCAGCCGGAGATCTTCGACCAGTATAACGACATCGTGCTCGGCGGCGCCCTGGCGCCCAACGGCATGGCGTCGTTTGCCGACGTGCTGAAGCCGGAAGATGTCGAGGCGATCCGCCAATACATCCTCAGCGAGGCCAACAAGCTGTGGACGAAGACCCATCCGGGCGACGGTTCGGGTCATACGCCCACGGAGTGACCAAAGGTCTTGGCGGCGGGCTTGCGGAGGCGCATGATTCCCGCCGTCGGATCGCAGGAGAGTCGGGCATGCATCGAGGCGCGCCAATCGTCATGGGTCTGGCTCTGCTGGGCCTTTCGGCGTGCGCCTCGGCGACGATGGCGACCGCCGGACCCGACCTTCGCGACGCCTGCGTGCTGGAGTTCGGCACCGACGGCAGGCCTAAGCGCGTGCAGGCGGCGGAAGAGCCGATGCAGACCATCCGGATCATGAATCACGACGTCAAAGTCCGCCGCGTGTTCGGAACCCGCATCGTGCTGAGAGGGCGCGATGCGGCGGCGGAACCGGCATGTAGCGGTGCGTCGGCCGCGCCCAATATCGGTTAGACCCAGCGAGAGATATCGCGCGGTCTCACATTCCTTCGTAGCGATAGCGCATCGACGCCCGCACGGCTTGCGGCAAGGGCGGTAGGTCAGACCGCGGGATGAGGAAGGTCGCGATCGCGAAGAGGTCGTTATAGACGCGGTGCCGCTCGGCGCTGCCGCGCAGATAGTCGTAGCCGGACGAACCGCCGGTACCGACCTTGCGGCCGATCATCCGGCTGACCATCAGCGCATGGCGCAGGCGCCACAGGGCCATCTGCTCGTCGATATCCATCAGCGCACGGAGCATCCGGAAGGGCAACTGGAGCGCCGGTTCGTCGCGATACAGGAAGATGAACAACGCCGCCTGCAACGCCCGGCGCGACATCGTCCAGCCGCCGTCCGCCCGCACCGCCTCGAACCGCGCATCGTCGAGCAGCGCGTCGAACATGGCGCTCGACGTTTCCAGGCTCGCGATCTGGACGCGCTTCTCCGGCTCGGTCAGTTGAGGATGCCGGCGGATCGTCTCGATGTCCGCCTTGAGCATGCGGTCGATCGCGGCGTCGTAGGCCGCTCGGAAATCGAAGCCGCCCATCTCCACGAACGGCGTGCGCGAAAGCCACTGGTCGATCTCCGCGCGGAGGCTGGGCTGTGCCTCAGCGGCCGCGATGCGGAGCCTGGCGTCGTCGGGCAGGCGTGCGTCGAAATCGCTCCCGTCGAACTTCAGGCGGTCGCTGCGGGTCAGGCCGAGGCGTGTCTCGATGAGGCGGAACTGCACGCTCTGGAACCCCGAAGCCGGAACCAGCAGGTCGCGGAACTCGAGGAAGTCCATCGGCGTCATCGTCTCCAGCACATCGATCTGCGAGACGATGAGCTGGGCGATCTTGACCACGCGTTCGGCGGCGTGGACGGCCCGGCTCAGCTCGGCGTCGTCGACCAGGCGGCCGCCGAAGATGCGGCCGACGCGCTCCAGCTCATGCAGGATCTGCTTGAACCAGAGTTCATAGGCCTGGTGGATGACGATGAAGAGCATCTCGTCATGGGCCTCGCGGCCCTGCTTGAGGCTCTCGGGTTCCTGCGCCGTGAGCAGGCGGTCGAGTTTGAGATAGCTCCCATACTCCATCGCGCACCTATTCCGGGGCGACCTTCTCGAACTCGTTGAGTTCGTTCAGCCGGAAGAGCTCGCCCTTGGTGATGTCGAAATAGAGGCCGTGCAGGACGACCTCGCCCCTGGCCTCCCGCTCGGCGATCCAGGGAAAGGTGCGCAGATTGGCGAGGCCGATGCGGATATTCGCCATCTCGCAGAGCCGGCAGACATGGGGCAGGTCGCGAGCCTTGTTCTCCGACTCCGCCCGTGCGAAGGCGACCTTCCGGGCGGGCGCCGCGATCGACATCCATGAATCGATGAAGTCGGTCTTCGGCGGGCCATCCGGCTCGCCTTCGACCAGGGCCTTGATGCCGCCGCACTTGGCATGGCCGAGGATCGCGATGTTGGGAACGTTCAGGCCCTTCACGCCGAACTCGATGGCGGCCGAGGTGCCGTGATGATCGCCGTCCGGCGTATAAGGCGGCACGACGGCGGCGACGTTGCGGACCATGAAGACCTCGCCCGGCGCGGTGTCGAAATTGATCGCCGGATCGACGCGCGCATCGGAGCAGCCGATGATCAGCGTCGATGGTTTCTGGCCCTTCGTGGCGAGATCCTCATAGAGTTGGCTGTTGGTCCGGTACGTGGTGGCCCGGAAGCGGCGGTAGCCGTCGATCAGCTTGTCCATGCGAGCCCCGTGTTGCAGTGCATCATCCATCGGACATTTGGACCCGTGGCTTCCCGACTGCAAGCCCGACGGCCGGAAACCAGGCCCCGAAAAGAGGAAGGCCCCGGATTGCTCCGGGGCCTTCCTGTCTCAGCCGGTGAGGGCCGTAAGACTGTGCGGCTTGCCTCGCGGCAGGCCGCACAAAGCGCCTTACATGTCCATGCCGCCCATGCCGCCCATGCCGCCGGGCATGCCGCCGGCCGACTTGGGCTCGGGCTTGTCGGCGATGAGGGCTTCCGTCGTGATCAGCAGGCCGGCGACCGAGGCCGCGTCCTGGAGCGCGATGCGGACGACCTTGGTCGGGTCGATGATGCCGCGGTCGACGAGGTCGACATACTCTTCCTTCTGCGCGTCGAAGCCTTGGTTGGTCGACTTCGATTCACGCAGCTTGCCGGCCACGACCGAGCCTTCCACGCCGGCGTTCTCGGCGATCTGGCGCAGCGGCGCTTCGAGCGCCTTGCGGACGATCGCGATGCCCTGCTTGGAGTCGTCGTTCTCGGCAACCAGCGCGTTGAGGGCGCGGGTCGCGTAGAAGAGGGCGGTGCCGCCGCCGGGGACGATGCCTTCCTCGACCGCCGCCTTGGTGGCGTTGAG
Source organism: Alphaproteobacteria bacterium (assembly GCA_020852655.1). Lineage (GTDB taxonomy): Bacteria > Pseudomonadota > Alphaproteobacteria > Micropepsales > Micropepsaceae > JADZAI01. The sequence goes on along the minus strand of JADZAI010000067.1, from coordinate 465 downwards.
GGCGTCATCCACGCGGTCCTTGCGCTCCTTCACTTCGACTTCGGTCGCACCGCCGACGCGGATGACGGCAACGCCGCCCGCCAGCTTCGCAAGGCGCTCCTGGAGCTTCTCGCGGTCGTAGTCCGAGGTGGTCTCCTCGATCTGCGCCTTGATCTGCGAAACGCGGGCCTGGATTTCCTGCTTCTTGCCGGCGCCGTCGACGATCGTGGTGTCGTCCTTCGTGATGCGGATCTTCTTGGCCTGGCCAAGCATGTTGATCTTCACGTTCTCGAGCTTGATGCCGAGATCTTCGGAGATCACCTGACCGGCGGTCACGACCGCGATGTCTTCCAGCATGGCCTTGCGGCGATCGCCGAAGCCCGGGGCCTTCACGGCCGCGATCTTCAGGCCGCCGCGCAGCTTGTTCACGACGAGGGTCGCGAGGGCTTCGCCTTCGACTTCCTCGGCGATGATCAGCAGCGGACG
>JADZAI010000066.1 GCA_020852655.1 Alphaproteobacteria bacterium | reverse complement strand
CGGCTGCGCCGGCAGCCACCTCCCCCGTGAACGGGGGAGGAAACGGGGCGGTGGTGTCGTTGGCGCCGGATGAAGCGCTCTGTTTTCTCCCCCGTTTACGGGGGAGATGTCACGCGGAGCGTGACAGAGGGGGGCGCCCGGTCAGGCCCAGGCCTGGGTGCCGGCGGCGTTGTATTGGGTGTCCATCGAGCAGATGTCGGAGGCGACCATGGAGAAGACCTCGGCCGGGAAACGGTCGAGTTCGTAGCCGCGCGCGCAATAGGCCCAATAGGAGAGGATGTGGTCGACCAGCGCGGCGCCGGTGCCGTAGTCGAGCACGGTGCCGGGCAGCTCGCTGAGATAGCTGGTGAGGGCGTGGATGCTCTTGCCGGAGATGACCGAGGCGCGGCGGGCGCTGTTGAAGTGGCGGATATTGGTGAGGCAGCGGCCATAGGCGCGCCCGACGACGTCGGTGAGCTCGCGCATCTGGTTGAGGATGAGCGAGCGCGGATAGGCCTCGTTGTGGCCGTAGGTGCGCAGGGTGCGGAGCTGGGCCGCCATCCGCTCGAAGCGGCCGCGCATCTCGTCGGCGCCCTTCTCGTAGAAGAGCGCGGCCTTCCACGCGAAGACGATCTCCGCCCATTTGGCCTGGGGCAGCATGAGGGCGGAGAGGAAGTCGGCCGCCTGGGGGCCGATCGTCGCGCCGAAGATGGAATCGACGAAGCGGTAGACCTTGCCCGGCTCGGACGAGCCGATCGCGAAATTCACCAGAGGGGCGAGCTCGCGGAAGATGAAGGTGCGGAAATGCGGGTCCTCGGCGAGCGACACGTTGAAGATGTCGGTGGAGACCTTGATGCGGTCGTTGCAGAGGATCTCGCGCAGCAGGAAGACGTCGAGCGACGGCGTGCGGTCGAGCTCGTTGAGGATCATCACGTCGCGGTCGGGGGGGCCGCGGCCCTGGTCGTTGCGGATGCCGAAGGAGCGCTGAAGGACCTGCGCAGCGCTGCGCTCTCCGACGAAGAAGGAAATGGCGCCGAGCGTGATCTGCGCGGGATCGATCGGGACGAGGACCTTGGTCGCGACCATCGGGGGGCGCTCGAAGAGGTCGCGCTCGTTGGGGCGCAGCGCGTGCTTGAGGATGATCGCGTCGTCGAGGCGCTTGTTCTTGAAGATGGTGCAGTTCGGCGCGGTGCCTTCCTCGCGGATCTGCTTCAGGTGCTTGCCGACATTGAAGATGCGCCAGTTGCACGGCTGCGCGGCGAGCACTTCGAGCTCGCGCGCGCCGCGGGATTTGGGGCGGCTATTGGCCTGCATGGGGTACGTACGCGAATGTCCATTTGCGGATTGCGGGAATGTTGCGCGGAATGGTTGATGTTTGCCTAAACGCACCCGCGATGTTCCGCGACGGAACCCTCAGGAAAATTCCGTATTCCGCCACGGGAACCGGACAATCGTCGTGCAGGAGAAGAAAAAAGTCATATTCTGGTATTGACAGGCGAACGGTATATTCCTATCTCTGCCGCAGATCGAGAATTGCGCCCGGACGGGGGCGGCGGGCGGGGTAGCGGCCCGAGCGCCGGGCAGCCCTCCCTCCCCCGCTCCCGCGGGTACTCCCTCCGCAGGCGGAGGGAGAAAGAGGGCGGCGCGGCGGCCGGCGTTCCGGCCGGCGAGAGGGCGGGCTGCGTTCGCGCGGCCCGTCTGCATTTCAAGGAGGGCGAAGGATGGAGAGCGGGAGGCGGTTGGCGCCGGGGCGGATCGATTGGGCGCCGGTACAGGAGGCGGTGGAGACGACGGAGGAGTCGCTGGCGGCGATCGCCCGGCGCTTCGGGCTGAAGCACGGAACGGTGACGCAGCAGGTGTCGCGCAAGGCGTGGCTGCGGCCCTACCAGACCGAGAAGAAGGAGCGGGCGCAGCAGGCGGCACTGAACGAGGACGCCTCGCTGGAAAACTGGATGGCGCTGATCGGCAACTCGATCGACGCGATGATGCGCGCCACCGAGCGGATCGAGAAACAGATGGGGGCAGATGCCGGGATCGAAACGCTGGTGTCGTCGCACCGGGACTGGCAGGCGGCGAACGAGCGCAACGTCCGCATCATCACCCAATTCCTGAAACTGAAGGACCGCCGCGCCGAAGCGGCCCTGGCGGCGGAGGAGCATTATGCCTGGGGAGACCCCATCTCGGCCCTGGAGCGCGAGCTCTTTGAGCGCGCTGGGTACAGCTTCCCAGATAAAGGCGAAGATCAGGGAGGCGGGGCCTGACGCGGCGGCCCGGGCGCTGCGCGATTTCTGGTTCTGGGCGCATGAGGCGCAGCACATTCCGGAAGGCAAGGACTGGCGGACCTGGCTGTTCGTCGGCGGCCGCGGCGCGGGCAAGACGCGCGCCGCAGCCGAGTTCGTCGCCGCAGCGGTATGGCTGGGCATCGCGCGCCGGGTCGGGCTGATCGGCGAGACGCTGGACGATGCGCGCAACGTGATGGTCGAGGGTCCGTCGGGGCTTATGCATGTGCGCTGGCCGGCGCGGCGGCCGCGCCTGGAGGTGACGCAGCGCCGGCTCGTCTGGCCGAACCGGGCGGAGGCGCGCTGGTATTCCGCCGCCGATCCCGAGCAGTTGCGCGGGCCGGAATTCGACCTCGTCTGGGCGGACGAGTTCGGCAAGTGGCGCCGCGCCGAGGACGCCATGGACATGACGAAGCTGGCGCTGCGCCAGGGCCGTCCGCCGCGCATGATGGTGACGACGACACCGCGTTCGATCAAGCCGCTTCTGGCGCTGCGCGAGAACCCGGCGGTGGCCAAGACGCATGCGATCACCGAGGCCAATCCGGGTCTGTCGCCGGATTTCGCGCGGACGATGCGCGCCGATCTGAAGGGGACCGAGCGCGAACGCCAGGAGATGGACGCCGAGTTCCTGGTCGACCTCAGCGATGCGCTGTTCAAGCGGAGCTGGCTGGACCGCGCGCGGGTGGCGCAGGCGCCGGCGCTGGAATTCGCGGTGGTCGGGGTGGACCCGCCGGTGACGGCGACGAAGCATTCCGACGCCTGCGGCATCGTCGCGGCGGGGCGCGGCCTCGACGGCCACGCCTATGTGCTGGGCGACTACACGGTGCAGGGCGCGACGCACGAGGCCTGGGCGGCGAAGGTGGCGGTCGTGGTGGAGAGCCACGCCGCCTCGCGGGTCGTCGTCGAGACCAACCAGGGCGGCGACCTCGTGAAGGCGCTGCTGGAGCGGCATTGTCCGGGCGTGCGTGTCGTCGCGGCGCGGGCGGCGCGGAGCAAGCGCCACCGGGCCGACCTGATCCAGGCGCATTACGAGCGCGACGAGGTGCATCACGTCGGGACGCCGAAGGCGCTGGAGGACGAGATGTGCGTCTTCGGCAGCAAGCAGATGAAGGGCCGCAGCCCCGACCGGGTGGACGCGCTCGTCTGGGCGCTCCAGGCGGTGCTGGAACCGCCGGCGGAGCCGCGGGTGTGGAAGGTATAGACGGGGGGCCTTTTTGCGGCGCGCTGGCGTGCGCCGGCCCCTCACCTTCCGCACCGCCGACGCGGCGCTCCCTCCTCTCCCCGCGAAGGGCGGGGCGAGGGGTCGGATGACGCAGGCAACGGAAACAAGGAGGACGGCGATGTTTGCGAGGCTGTGGCGGCGGGAGGAGAAGGCGTCGGCGGCGGGGCCGCTGGTGGCGCTGCACGGGCAGGGGCGGCCGCGCTGGGCGCCGCGCGACTATGGCGCCTTCGCGCGCGAGGGCTTCATGAAGAACCCGGTCGCTTATCGCGCGGTGCGGATGATCGCGGAGGCGGCGGCAAGCGTGCCGCTGGTGCTCTATGAGGGGGCGCGCGAGGCCGATGCCCATCCGCTGCTGGCGCTGATCGCCCGGCCGAACGCCAGCGAGACGGGCGCCGGCTTCCTGGAGCGCCTCTATGCCGGGCTGGAGATATCAGGCAACGCCTATGTCGAGGCGGTGCGGCTGGAGGGCGTGACGCGCGAACTCTATGCGCTGCGGGCCGACCGGGTGCGCGTCGTTCCGGGCCCGGACGGTTGGCCGTCGGGCTATGTCTATGCGGCGGGCGGGCGCGAGACGCGGCTGCCGGGGGCGGACGTGCTGCACCTGAAGCTGTTCCATCCGGCGGACGACCATTACGGACTCTCGCCGCTGGAGGCGGCGGGGCAGGCGGTCGACCTGCACAACGCGATGGCGGGCTGGAACAAGGCGCTGCTCGACAATGCGGCGCGGCCTTCGGGGGCGCTGGTCTATCGCGGCCAGCCGGGCGCCGAGGCGCTGAGCGATGCGCAATTCGCCCGCCTGAAGGCGGAGTTGCAGGAGGCGCAGCAGGGGGCGCGCCATGCCGGCCGCGCTATGGTGCTGGACGGCGGGCTCGAATGGCGCGCCATGGGCCTGACGCCGCAGGAGATGGATTTCGACCGCGGCCGCAACGCCGCGGCGCGCGACATCGCGATGGCCTTCGGCGTGCCGCCGATGCTGCTGGGCGTGCCGGGCGATGCGACCTACGCCAATTACGAGCAGGCGAATCTGGCCTTCTGGCGCCAGACCGTGCTGCCGCTGGTGCGCCGGGTGTGCGCCGGTCTCTCGGCCTGGCTGGGGCCGGGTTTCGGCGCGGGGCTGCGGCTGGATGTCGACGCCGACGGCGTCGAGGCGCTGTCGGCGGAACGCGGCGCGCTGTGGGCCCGGCTGGAGGCGGCAGGCTTCATCACGCGCGACGAGAAGCGCGTGGCGGCGGGGTATGGGGTGAAGGGGTAGGGCGGCGCACTGGATCGGCCCCCTCCGTCAGCCGGCGCGCGGCGCCGGTTGCCACCTCCCCCGCGATGAGGCGGGGAGGAAACGGATCGAGCGAGTTCTGAGGAGACGAACGATGGCGGAGACGAAAATGGCGCCGCGGCAGGTGCCGCTGGCGGTGGCGGTGACGATTGCCCTCCAGACGGGCGGCGGGCTGATCTGGGTGGGCAGCGCCGATGCGCGGCTGGGCGACGTGGAGCGCCAGGTCGCGATCGGCGCGGTGACGCCGGAGCGGCTGGCCCGCGTCGAGGAACAGGTGACGGCGATGCGGGCGCAGTTGACGCGCGTGGAGGAGAAGGTCGACGCGCTGGGGGCGGCGAAGGCGGGCCGCGCCAAGGATGGGCGCGATGGTTGAGGTGGTGCGCTTCTCGCGCCGCGGCTCGGGCGTGCGCGGGGAGGGCGATGCGCTGTTCGCGGCGCGCCCCGACGGACGCTTCGAGGGCTATGCCAGCCTCTTCGGCATCGCCGACGGGGCCGGCGACGTGATGGCCCGCGGCGCCTTCGCTGGTTCGTTGCGGCGGCGCGGGGCGGGCGGCGTGAAGCTGCTCTACCAGCACGCCGCGGCCGAGCCGATCGGCGTGTGGACGGAGTTGTATGAAGACGCGCTCGGCCTCTTCGCCCGGGGCCGCGTGCTGACCGACCTCGAACGCGGCCGCGACGTACTGGCGCTGATGCGCGAAGGCGCGCTCGACGGCCTGTCGGTCGGCTTCAAGACGCGCCAGGCGCGGACGGACCGGCGGACGGGGGCGCGGACGATCCTGGAGGCCGACCTCTGGGAGGTGAGCGTGGTGACGTTCCCGATGCTGGAGGGGGCACGGGTGCGACGGGTGGGGTGAGTCTTTGAGGGCGCGCATGCGCGCGCCGGCCCCTCACCTTCCGCGCGGCGATGCCGCGCTCCCTCCTCTCCCCGCGAAGGGCGGGGAGAGGGGTCGGAGTCGCGGGCTTCTGAGATTATCCGACCCTTCGCCCCGCTTGCGGGGAGAAGTGGCCCGGCCGAAGGCCGGGTCGATGAGGGGACGACGGGGCATTGGGCTGCGGCCGTGGCAGAGTTGTCGCATGACGGACGACAAGCTCCTGGTGACGCGTGCGCGGCGGTTGCGGCAGGAGCAGACCGACGCCGAGCGGCTGCTGTGGGGACATCTGCGTGCGCGGCGGCTGGGTGGATACAAGTTCAAGCGGCAGGATCCGCGGTCGCCGTTCATCGTGGACTTCCTGTGTGCCGAACGCGGCCTGGTGGTGGAGCTGGACGGATCGCAGCACGGCGAGGACGTGGCGCTTGCCTATGACGCGTGGCGGACGGTGCGGCTGAATGCGGAAGGGCTGCGGGTGATCCGGTTCTGGAATTCGGATGTGCTGAAGCATCTGCGGTTTGTTCTGGACGATATTCTGCGGGCGCTGGAGGCGGCGTGAGTCTTTCGCGGCGCGCTGAACGCGCGCCGGCCCCTCACCTTCCGCGCCGCTGCGCGGCGCTCCCTCCTCTCCCCGCGAAGGGCGGGGAGAGGGGTCGGACGGCGCAGGCGGTTGAGAGAAACGGCGGCTTCGTCCGTGAACGGAGCATAAGCAAGGAGAGCGGTATGGACGGGTTGGGTTCGGCGCCGGGGGCGCTGGAGGTGAAGGCGTTTGGGCGCGGCGATGCGCTCGGCGCGGTGATGGAGGCGTTCGAGGCGTTCAAGGAGGCGAACGACGCGCGGCTCGGCGAGATCGAGGCGAAGCTGGCGGCCGACGTGGTGACGGTCGAGAAGGTCGACCGCATCAACCGGGCGATCACCGAGCAGAAGGCGGCGCTCGACCGGATGGCGCTGGAGCGGCTGCGCCCGCATGGCGGCGGCGAGCGCGTGTCGTTGCCCGACGAGCGGGGTGAGGCCTTCGCGGCCTATGTCAGGAAGGGCGATGCGGGGGCGCTGGCGCGGCTGGAGCTGAAAGGCGACCAGCTTACCGCCGGCACCGACGCGGAGGGCGGCTATCTGGTGCCCGAGGAGACCGAACGGCGCATCGACACGCTGCTGGGCGAGGTGTCGCCGATCCGGGCGATCGCGACGGTGCGCCAGATCGCGGGGCAGAGCTTCCGCCAGCCGGTCTCGCGCAACGGCTTCGCGAGCGGCTGGGCAAGCGAGACGGGCGCGCGGGTGCAGACCGACGCGGCCGACCTGTCGCTGGTCGAGTTTCCGGCGATGGAGCTCTATGCCATGCCGGCGGCGACGCAGTCGCTGCTCGACGACAGCCTGGTCGACGTCAATGCCTGGGTCGCCGAGGAGGTGCAGCACGCCTTCGCGGTGCAGGAGGGCGCGGCCTTCGTGGACGGCGACGGCAGCGGCAAGCCGAAGGGCTTCCTCGCCTACACCAAGGTCGCCGATGCGAGCTGGGCGTGGGGGCAGATCGGCTTCGTGCTCTCGGGCGCGGCGGGCGCCTTCGCAGCGTCCGACCCGGTCGACCGGCTGATCGACCTCGCCTATGCGCCCAAGCAGATCTATCGCGCCAACGGAAGCTGGGTGATGAACCGGGCGACCGAGGCGGCGATCCGCAAGCTGAAGGACGGCGAGGGCAACTACATCTGGCAGCCGGGCGCCGCGGCGGGCCAGCCGGCGAGCCTGCTCGGCTATTCCGTCACCGAGGCGGAGGACATGCCCGACATGGCGGCCAACGCCTTCTCGATCGCCTTCGGCGATTTCCGCCGCGGCTATCTGATCGCCGACCGCCAGGGCATCCGCGTGCTGCGCGATCCGGTCAGCGCCAAGCCCTTCGTGCTGTTCTACACCACCAAGCGGGTCGGCGGCGGGGTGCAGAATTTCGAAGCGATCAAGCTGATGAAATTCGCGGCGAGCTGAACCATGGCCGCATTCAAGCGCGTGACGCCACCGGCTGCGGAGCCGGTGGCGCTGGAGGAGGTACGCGCCTTCCTGCGCATCGGTCATGACGGCGACGACGCGCTGATCGCCCGCCTGGCCAGGGCGGCGCGCGAGGCGGTGGAGGAACGCACCGGGCGGGCGCTGATGGCGCAGGCCTGGCGCATGGCGGCGGACTGGAGCGAGGCGCGGCGGCTGAACGGCTGGCGCGCCTTCGCGCTGCCGCGCCCGCCGTTCCTGGCACTGACCGAGGTGCGCATCGTGCGCGACGACGACACCAGCACGGCGCTGGCGCTGGATGCGCTTCGCGTGCGCTCCGACAGCGGCGACGTGCTGCTGCCGGCCCAGCACGCGGCCTATACCGGGGCGCGGAGCTGGCGGCCGGTCGAGATCGTCTGGCAGGCCGGCCATGCCGATGCCGCCGCGGTGCCCGAGGCGCTGAAGATCGCCGTGCTGATGCTGACGGCGGAGGTGTGGGAGCGGCGCGACAGCGTCGCGGCGCCGGCGGCGGCAAGGCCGGAGGCGGTGGCGGCGCTGCTCGCGCCCTATCGTGCGGTGCGGCTGTGACGGCGGGGGCGGGGCTGAGTGCCGGACTGGCCGACGCGGTGGTCGCGGCGCTGCGGGCCGATGCGGGCGTCGCCGCCCTGTGCGGGGCGCGGGTCTATCCCTACGGCGTCGCCTCGGCGGTGTTTCCGCATGTCGCATTCGGGCCGCTGAAGACGCGCGCCTGGAACGCCGGCGGCGAGCCCGGGGCGGAGATCCTGTTCGCCGTGCACGCGCTGGCCCGGGCCGGCGGGCGGACCGAGGCGCTGACCGTCGCCGAAGCCTGCGCCGCGGCGCTCGACGGCGCCGGGCTGGCGTGGAGCGGCGCCGGGATGGTCGCGCTGTTCTTCAGCGAAGCCGAAGCGGCGCCGCTGAAGGACGGCGAGACCTGGCGGGCGGTGGCGCGGTTCAGGGCGCTGGTCGAGGGGGTGTGAGGGGCTTTCCGGCGCTGAGGCGGGTCGGGGCGGTGCTCGGTGCCCGGGGCCTCCCTCCCCCGCTTCGCGGGTACTCCCTCCGCAGGCGGAGGGAGAAAGAGGGCGGTGTCGTTGAAGGGGATGTGCGAGGCCGGCGAGGGGCGCGGCGCCTTTCTCCCTCCGTTTACGGAGGGAGTACCCACGCGGCACGCGTGGGGGAGGGAGGGGCCGCGCGCGCGGGGCGGGCGTAAATTATCATTAGGCGGAGGAAGACATGGCGGCGCAGCAGGGGCGGGCGGTGTTGGTGAAGGTGGCGAGCGGGCCGGGGGTGTTTGCGGCGGTAGCGGGGCTCAGGGCACGGGCCATCCAGCTTTCGGCGGTGGGGGCGGATGCGACGAATGCGGACAGCGAGGGGGCGTGGCGGGAGATCCTGGGCGGCGCGGGCGTCAAGGCGGCGTCGGTGACCGGGGCGGGAATCTTCAAGGACGCGGCGTCGGACGCGCTGCTGCGCACCGCCTTCTGGAACGGCGCGACGCCGGACTTCCAGATCGTGGTGCCGGATTTCGGCACGATCGAAGGGCCGTTCCACATCGCGGCGCTGGAATATGCCGGCACGCATGACGGCGCCGCGACCTTTTCGATGACGCTGAACTCGGCCGGGGCGCTCGGCTTCACGGCGGCGTCGTGAACCCGGCGCGGGGCGAGGTGGCGCTCGAAACGAAGGAGGGGCGCTTCACGCTGTGCCTGACGCTGGGCGCGCTGGCGGAGATCGAGGCGGTGCTGGGCGAAGGGGGCTCGTTCGGGGCGCGCGAGATGCTGGCGGTGCTGCGGGCGCTGCTGCGCGGCGGCGGGGAAGGGCCGGCGGCGCGCGATGTGGAGCGGCTGACGCTGGAGCCGCGCGCCACGGCGGCGGCGATCGCCGCCTGCTTCCGGGCGGGGGCGGCATGAGCGCCCGCTGGGACGCGGCGCTGCGTCACGCGATGCGGGCGTTCGGGCTGGCGCCGGCCGCCTTCTGGCGCCTGTCGCTGCGCGAATGGCGGGCGCTGACCGCGGACGCCGTCGCGCCGCTGCGGGCGGAGGAGCTGAAGGCGCTGATGGCGGCGTGGCCGGATGAACAGGCGGAGGCTCGCGATGACGGATGACGACGACACGCGCGGTGTAGTGGCCGGGTGGGCGGAGAGTGCGCGGCTGGTGGAGCAGGCGTTCCAGACGTCGTTCGATGCGATCGAGCGGCAGATGGGGCGGGCGGCGAAATCGGGCGAGCTGTCGTTCCGCGCGATGGTGGATGCGATCGTGGCGGATCTTTCGCGCGTCGCGTTCCAGAGCCTGGTGACGAAGCCGCTGGAGGGGCTGCTCTCCGGGCTGTTCGATTTCGGCGGGGCGCGGGCGGCGGGCGGGCCGGTGGCGCCGGGGCGGGCCTATCTGGTGGGCGAGCAGGGGCCGGAGCTCTTCACACCGTCCGGACACGGAGCGATCGCGCCGCAGGGTGCAGGCGCCGCCCGGCCGGCGGTGGTGGTGAACGTGACGGCGCACGACGCGGCGTCGTTCCTGCGCAGCGAAGGGCAGGTCGCGGCGATGCTGAGCCGCGCCGTGCTGCGCGGGCAGCGCGGGCTTTAGGGGAGACGTGCGATGGGCTTTCACGAGATACGCTTTCCGCCGGCCTGGAGTTTCGGCTCGGCCGGTGGGCCGGAGCGGCGGACGGAGATCGTGACGCTCGGCTCCGGGCGCGAGGAGCGCAACACGCCCTGGGCGATGTCGCGGCGGCGCTATCAGGCGGGCGTGGGCCTCGCGGTCGCTGGACGACCTGCACGGGGTGATCGCCTTCTTCGAGGCGCGGCGCGGGCGGCTGCACGGCTTTCGCTGGAAGGATCACCTGGACTGGAAATCCTGTCCGCCCTTGCAGGCGGTGTCGGCGACGGACCAGATGCTGGGCACAGGCGACGGTGTCGTCGCGGCCTTCGCGCTGGTGAAGGCCTATGGCGACGGCGCGGCGAGCTATCAGCGGCGGATCGTGAAGCCGGTGGCCGGGACGGTGCGCGTCGCGGTCGACGGTGTGGAGCTGGCGGCGGAGGCCTTCGCGGTGGATGCTACGAGCGGTGTCGTCACGCTGGCGGCGGCGCCGGGTGTGGGTGCGGCGGTGACGGCGGGCTTTGCCTTCGACGTGCCGGTGCGCTTCGACACCGACCGGCTGACGGTGAGCCTCAGCGCCTTCCAGGCCGGCGAGGTGCCGGACATTCCGGTGGTCGAGGTGATGGTGTGAGCAAGCATGTTTTCGCCCCCGCTTGCGGGGGAGATGTCGCGCGGAGCGCGACAGAGGGGGCACGGCGCTGCATCGGCCCCCTCCGTCAGCCGTCGCTTCGCGCCGACTGCCACCTCCCCCGCGATAAGGCGGGGGAGGAAACATAGGGGTGCGGTATGAGGGATGTTTCGTTGGCATTGCAGGCGCATCTCGACGGCGGCGTCACGACGCTCGCGCGGTGCTGGGTGGTGCGGCCGCTGGAGGGGGCGGCGGTGGGGTTTACGGAGCATGACCGGGACCTCGTACTCGGCGCGGTCATGTGCCGGGCGGCGACGGGGTTTGCGGCTTCGGCGATGGAGCGGGTGACGGGCCTCGGGGTCGGCGACCAGGCGGTGGCGGGGGTGCTGTCGGATGACGGGCTGGATGAAGCGGCGCTGGAGGCGGGCGCCTATGACGGCGCGGCGGTCGAGGCGTGGCTGGTGAACTGGGCGGCGCCGGAGATGCGCGTGCTGCTGGGCAAGGCCGAGATCGGCGAGGTGCGGCGCGGCCCGCAGGGCTTCGAGGCCGAGCTGCGCAGCGTCGCGGCGCGGCTGAACGTGCCGGTCGGGCGCAGCTATCAGCCGATGTGCGACGCGGTGCTGGGCGATGCGCGCTGCGGCGTCGACCTGACGGCGCCGGCCTTCCGGGCGGAGGGCGCGGTGGTGTCGGCGTCCGTGGATGGACGGGTGGTTACGGTGAGCGGCCTTGGGGCCTTCGACGACGGGTGGTTTGCCGGGGGCGTGTTGACGGCGTTGTCGTCCGGGCTGACGTTTGAGATACGCGCCTCGGGGGCGGGCAGCGTGGAGCTGTGGCGGGCGCCGGCGACTGCGCTGGCGCCGGGCGAGGCGGTGCGGGTGACGGCGGGCTGCGACAAGCGCTTCGTCACCTGCGCCGCGAAATTCGCCAATGCGGAGAATTTCCGCGGCTGTCCGCACATGCCGGGCAATGACTGGATCGCCTCCTATCCGGTGCGCGGCGAGGCCCATGACGGCGGGCGGCTGGCGCCGTGACCGAAGCGGAGCTGGTGCGGGCGCACGCCGTGGACGCGGCGCGGCGCTGGATCGGCACGCCCTATCGCCATCGCGCGAGCCTGATGGGCGCCGGCGCCGATTGCCTGGGCGTCGTGCGCGGCGTGTGGCGGATGCTGTGCGGCGCGGAGGCGGAAATGCCGCCGGCCTATGCGCCGCTGTGGGCTGAGACGGGCGCGGGCGAGGCGCTGCGCGACGGGCTGGCGCGGCACATGCGGGCGCTGCCGGTCGAGGCGGCGCAGGCCGGCGACGTGATGCTTTTCCGCTTCGCGCCGGGGGCGGCGGCGAAGCATGCGGCGGTGCTGAGCGGCGGCGGGCGGATGGTGCACGCCTATGCCGGGCGCGGTGTCGTCGAGACGCCGCTGGGGCCGTGGTGGCTGCGCCGGCGCGCGTGGGCGTTCGGGTTTCCGGCGGCGCGCTGACTCGCGCCCGGGCCCCCTCTGTCGCCTGCGGCGACATCTCCCCCGCGAAAAGGCGGGGGAGAAAACGCTTCCACGCTCCGTCTGTTTCCTCCCCCGTTTACGGGGGAGGTGGCTGCCGGCGCAGCCGGAAGACGGAGGGGGCGAGAGGTCGGAGTCGCAGGCGTTTGAGAAAAGGACAGCAAGATGACGACACTGGTGCTCGGCCTGGTGGGGCAGGCGGTGGGGAAGGCTTTGTTGCCGGGTGGGATCAGCCTGTTCGGGCAGGCGATCACCGGGGCGGAGATCGGCGGGGCGGTGGGGGCGCTGGCGGGCTCGGCGGTGGACGGGCTGCTGCTCGGGTCGCGGCGCGTCGAGGGGCCGCGGCTGAGCGAGCTGCATGTCCAGGCCTCGACGCCGGGGGCGCCGGTGCCGCGCGTGTGGGGCGCGATGCGGCTGGCCGGGCAGGTGATCTGGGCGGCTTCGTTCAAGGAGACCGAGGAGCGGCACGGCGGCGGCAAATCCGGCGCGCGGGTGACGGACTACACCTATACCGCCTCCTTCGCGGTGGGGCTGTGCGAGGGGGTGATCGGCGGCGTCGGGCGCATCTGGGCGGACGGCAAGCCGCTGGCGCTCGACGGCGTCGTGATGCGGGTTCATCCGGGGACGGAGGATCAGGCGGGCGATCCGCTGATCCTGGCGGTAGAAGGCGAGGCGCCGGCCTATCGCGGGCTCGCCTATGCGGTGTTCGAGGATCTGCCGCTGGAGCCGTTCGGCAACCGCGTGCCGCAATTGTCCTTCGAGGTGTTCCGCCCGGCCGAGGACGGCGATGCCGGCGCGCTGGAGCGCTGTGTCGAGGCGGTGTGCCTGATCCCCGGATCGGGCGAGTTCGCGCTGGCGACCGGCAAGGTGCTGCGCGATGCGGGGCGCGGCGCCTGGGTGGCGGAGAACGCCAACAACCGCACGGGCCGGACGGACATCGAGGCCTCGCTCGACCAGTTGCAGGCGGCGCTGCCGAATGTGAGGCGGGTCGCGCTGGTCGTGGCGTGGTTCGGCGACGATCTGCGCTGCGGGGCATGCCGCATCCGGCCGGGCGTCGAGCTGGCGGAGAAGCGGACGCATCCTGTTGCGTGGTCGGTGGCGGGCGTGACGCGTGGCGACGCTCATGTCGTGAGCGCGACAGAGGGCCGGCCGAATTTCGGCGGGACGCCGGACGACGACACGGTGCGCCAGGCGATCGCGGCGCTGAAGGCGCGGGGGATGGAGGTGACGCTCTATCCCTTCGTGCTGATGGACGTGCCGCCGGGCAACGGGTTGCCCGATCCCTATGGCGGGGCGGAGCAGGCGGCGTTTCCGTGGCGCGGGCGGATCACCTGCCACCCCGCGCCGGGCGAGCCGGGCTCGCCGGACAAGACGGGGGCCGCGGCCGACCAAATGGCGGCCTTCTTCACGGGCGAATGGGGGCTGCGGCGCATGGCGCTGCACTATGCCGGGCTGGCGGCCGAGGCGGGCGGGGTGGATGCTTTCCTGATCGGGAGCGAGCTGCGGGGCGTGACGACGATGCGCTCGGGCGTGAGCACGTATCCGGCGGTCGCGCATCTGGTGTCGCTGGCGGCGGAGGTGAAGGCGCTGCTGCCGGATGCCGCGGTCTCCTATGCCGCGGACTGGACGGAGTGGTTCGGGCATCACGCGGCGGACGGCAGCGGCGACGTGCATTTCCATCTCGATCCGCTATGGGCGAGCGCCGACGTCGATTTCATCGGCATCGACAATTACGCGCCGCTGGCGGACTGGCGCGACGGGACGGCGCATCTGGATTACGCGCTGAGCCCATCGGGCCGCGGCGACGACACGGCCTATCTGACCGGCAATGTCGAGGGCGGCGAGGGTTTCGCCTGGTATTATGCGAGCACGGAGGATCGCGCGGCGCAGATACGGACGCCGATCGCCGACACGGCCTACGGCAAGGATTGGGTGTTCCGGCCGAAGGATATCCGCGCATGGTGGGCCAACGCGCATTACGACCGGCCGGACGGCGTCGAGGCCGCGGCGCCGACGGCGTGGGTGCCCGAGGCGAAGCCGGTGCGCTTCACCGAGCTTGGCTGCCCGGCGGTCGACAAGGGCGCGAACCAGCCGAATGTCTTCTTCGATCCGCGCTCGTCGGAAAGCGCGCTGCCCTATTTCTCGAACGGTGTGCGCGACGATCTGATCCAGCGCCGGGCGCTGGAGGCGGTGATCGGGCATTGGCGCGGCGACGGCGTCAATCCGGTGTCGGCGGTCTATGGCGGCGCGATGATCGACATCGGCCGCGCCCATGTGTGGGCGTGGGATGCGCGGCCCTTCCCGGACTGGCCGCTGCGCGCCGAGGTGTGGGCGGACGGGCCGCTGTGGCGCACCGGGCATTGGCTGAACGGCCGCGCCGGCGTCGCGCCGCTGGGCGCGCTGGTGCGCGAGATCTGCGCGGCGGCGGGTGTGAGCGATGTCGACGTGAGCGGGCTGCGCGGGGCGTGCGCGGGCTATGCGATCGACCGGACGATGAGCGCGCGCGAGGCGCTGGCGCCGCTGATGACGGCCTTCGCCTTCGAGGCGGCGGAGAGCCAGGGACAGGTGCGCTTCTTCCACCGCGACGCGCCGGGCGAGACGGCGCTGACGGCGGACGGCCTCGCCGAGCCGGAGGAGGGCGCGAGCGCCGCGGCGTCGGTGCTCAGAGCCGAGACGGTGGCGCTGCCGGTCGCGGCGAAGGTGTCGTTCATCGATCCGCTGGCGGAATATCGCGCCGATGCGGCGGAGGCGCGGCTGAATGCCGGGCCGTCGGCCAAGCTGGAGCAGACAATGCTGCCGCTGGCGCTGACGAAGGCGGAGGCGGAAGCCATCGCGGCGCGGACGCTGCACGAGGCGTGGACGGCGCGCGAGCAGGTGAGCTTCGCGCTGCCACCGTCGCGTTTGGCGCTGGAGCCGGGCGATGCGGTGAGGCTGGAGGGGCGGGCCTGGCGGCTGACGCGGGTCGGCGAGGGCGGCCGCGGGCTGGTGGAGGCCGGGCGGCTGGAGCGCCAGCTCTACGCGGCGCCGGTGCCGGTGCTGGAGGGCGCGCTGCCGGCGGGGCTGCCGGCCTTCGGGCCGGCGCTGACGGCGCGGCTGGACCTCGCGCCGATCGCCTTCGGCGGCGGCACGGACGGCCTGCGGCTGGCGGTGTTCGCCTCGCCCTGGCCGGGGGTGATGGAGATATGGCGAGGATCGTCCGGAGACGGAGCATTCGCGCCGATCGCCCTGGTGACGCGGCGGGCGGTTCTGGGCGAAACGGCGAGCCTGCTGCGGCGCGGGCCGGTGGGGCGCTGGGACCGCCGCAACACGGTGGACGTGATGCTCTATGGCGGAACGCTGGCGGCGGCGGAGGAACGCGCGGTGCTGGACGGCGCGAACCGCGCGGCGGTCGAGACGGCGCCGGGGGTCTGGGAAGTGCTCCAGTTTGCCGGCGCGGAGCTGGTGGGGCCGGAGACCTGGCGGCTGAGCGGGCTGCTGCGCGGGCAGGCGGGGAGCGCGGCAGCAATGGCGGAGGGGCTGGCGGCGGGGGCGCGCTTCGTGCTGCTCGACGCGGCGGTGGCCGCGCTGCCGGTCACGCCCGACGAGGCGGGCGACGTGGTGCTGCGCGTCGTGCCGGCGGGCCTAGCGCTGGACGATGTCGCGATGGCCGAGACGGCGGATGTGTATGCGGGGGCGGGGCGGCTGCCGTGGACGGTGTGCCAGATACGGGCGCGGCGGATCGGCGGCGATGTGGCGCTGAGCTGGGTGCGGCGGGCCCGCGACGATGCCGGGCGCTGGGGCGAACTGGAGGTCGGGCTTGGCGAGGAGGCGGAGCGCTATCGCGCCGAGCTGCTGGACGGCGGCGACGTCGTGCGGGCGTTCGAGGTGTCGTCGCCGGGGGTGATCTATGACGCGGCGATGCAGGCGGCGGACTGGGGCGGGCCGGTGCCGTCGCCGCTGACGCTGCGCGTCGCGCAGGTCTCGCCGCGCTACGGGCGGGGCGCGGCGGTGGTGGCGGTGGTGCGGGTGTGAGTGGCGGGTGCGGCGGTGCGCGGCGAGGCCCCCTCCGTCTGCCGGCCTGCGCCGGCAGCCACCTCCCCCGCGAAAAGGCGGGGGAGGAAACGGGGTGGGGCGTTGGCGGGTCGGGTGTGTCGTTGGACGCGCCGCCGTGTGCGCGGCTCGGCCTCTTCCCTCTCCCCGTTTTCGGGGGAGGTGGCTGTCGGCGTAGCCGACAGACGGAGGGGGGAACGGGCGGTGCTCTACGCCCGGGCCCTCCCTCCCCCGCTTCGCGGGTACTCCCTCCGCAAGCGGAGGGAGAAAGAGGGCGGCGAACCGGGGGATGACGGGAAGAGGGATAGGCAGAGGAGGACCCGATGGGGACGGTGTGGTTGGGGTTGCCGGTGGTGGAGGCGGGGCAGGCGCAGAAGCATGTGACGGTGAACGAGGCGCTGCACATGCTGGACGGCGTGGTGCAGTTGGCGGTGATCGACCGCGATCTCGCGGCGCCGCCCGGGTCGCCGGCGGAGGGCGACCGCTACATCGTGGCGGCGGGCGCGACGGGCGACTGGTCCGGGCATGACGGCGAGGTGGCGCTGTTCGCCGATGCGGGGTGGATGTTTCTGGTGCCGCGGGCGGGGTGGGTCGCCTTCGCCGTGGACGAGGCGACGCTCGTCTATTGGACGGGCGCGGCCTGGGCGCCGATGCAGGATGCGATCACGGCACTCCAGAATCTGGCGCTGCTGGGCGTCGGCACGGTGGCGGATACGACGAACCGGCTGAGCGTGCGTGCCCCCGCGGCGCTGCTGAGCGCCGTCTATGCGGCGGACGGCGGCTCGGGCGACACGCAGCTCAAGCTCAACAAGGAAAGCGCCGGCGGCACGGCGAGCCTGATGCTCCAGACCGGGTTCTCGGGCCGCGGCGAGATCGGGCTGACCGGCGACGACGACCTGCACGTGAAGGTGTCGCCGGACGGGACGACGTGGCATGCGGCGATGCTGGTCGACAAGGCTGACGGCGCGGTGTCGTTCCCGCTGGGTGCGGAACGGGTGCAGACCGATCGCTTCACCGCGTCGGGCACCTGGACGAAGCCGGCCTGGGCGAAGCGCGTGCATGTCGTCGCGATCGCCGGCGGGGCCGGGGGCGGCTCGGGCGCGCTGCGGGCGGCGGGCGTCGCCTGCGGCGGCGGCGGAGGCGGCGGCACCGGCGCGATGACCGAAGCCGTCTTCGCCGCCTCCGATCTCGGGGCGACGGTGGCGGTGACGATCGGCGCCGGGGGCGCCGGCGGGGCCGCGCAGACCACGACCGACGGGAACGGCAATGCCGGGACGGCCGGCGGCGTCACGAGCTTCGGCAGCTATCTGAAGGCCGAAATCGACAGCAGCAATCCGGGCGCGGGCGGGACGACGGCCGGCGGCGCGGCCGGCGCCCACCAGGCGGTCAAGGATTATCCGACCGGCAGCGGCGGCTCGGGCGGGGCGGGTGGGACCGGTGCCGGCACGAGCGCCGGCAATGGTGGCGGCCGGCTCGCCTCGGGCGGCGGTGGCGGCGGCGGGCTGAGCGCCGCCAATGCCGAGGGGGCAGGCGGCAATGGCGGGCCGGCGGCGATCGGCGCGATGACGGTCGCCGCGGTTGCGGGCGGTGCGGCAGGCGGCGGCGCAGGCAGTGCCGGAACCGCGAACCCGCAGCCTTATCCCGCCGGCAGCGGCGGGGGTGGCGGCGGCGGAGCGGGCCACGCGGTCAATGGCGGGGCAGGCGGTGCCGGTGCTGCGCCGGGCGGCGGAGGCGGGGGCGGCGGCGCATCGCGCAACGGCCTGCAATCGGGCCGCGGCGGCGACGGCGGGCGCGGCGAATTATGGGCGGTGTCGTTCGGCTGACGCCCCGCGCTCAGGGCGCCGGGGGCTCGGGGAGGAGCACATGCTCGGCGATGGCGGCGGTCTCGGCATGCACCATCGCGCGCCAGCCTTCGAGCAGCTCGGGCGTCGGGTAGATGAAGCTGTCGGAGAACCAGGGCATGCGGGTGCGGTCGATCGCCCGGCGCAGCATGTCGGTCATCGCGCGGACATGCGGCTGGTCGGCATTCTCGCGCCGGTACGAGAGCCAGAACGGGGTGAGGAATTCGACGCCGAGCGAGAGCGGCACGAGGCGCTCGTCGACCAGCGGCGCATAGCTGGGCAGGATCGCGATGCCGTGCCCCTGGCGCACGAGCTCGGCCAAGAGCGGCGTGGAGTTCGAGATCAGCGAATTGGCCGGGGCGTCGCTCGTCCGCGCGCCGTCGAGCCAGGTCGCCCACGATCCCTTGTCGAGCACATAGGCGGTGTGGTCGTAGAGCTGGTGACTGTCGAGCTCGGCCATGCTGCGCGGCCAGCCATAGCGTTGCAGATAGGCCTTCGAGGCCATCGGCACGAATTGCAGCGTCCCGAGCCGCGTCGTGACACGATTGGGGTCGGTCGATTCGAGAAACTGGATCTGGGCGTCGTAGGTATGGCCGCGGTCGAAGGCGACGTTGGGCTCGGTGTGGACGCGCACCGAGACGTCGGGATGGGCGCGCCGGAACGCCGCGAAGAAGGGCGCCAGCCAATAGGCGGCGAGACCTTCGGTGACGAGGATGCGCACGTCGCCGGCCAGCCGCCTTGTGCTGGAGCCGATGCGTTCGGCGGCGCGGTTGATCGCCTCCTCGGCCGAGCGCAGCAGGCCGATGATCCGGATGGCTTCGGCGGAGGGCTTGGAGCCGGCCGGCGTGCGCTCGAACAGACGGACGCCGAACTGCTTCTCCATGCGCTCGATTCGGCGGCTGATCGTCGCCTGTCCGAGCGAAAGATCCTGTGCGGCCTTCGCGAATCCCCCCGAACGCACCGCCGCGAGGAAGATGCGGAAGTCCTCCCAGTCGATGTCCTCGAGCCGCAGGCTATCCATATTCGGATAGGTATTCTCAGAATTCGAGGGTTCAGACACCTAGCGCCGCCCGTTCATGATTAATGGAACGTAAATTGAATCGGGGTACGAGACCACGGGGTGATCCTGATGCCGGATAGGCGTGAGTCCTTGATAAAGCCTGAATCCGGTCCCGTTTTGGCACGGAACCGCTCGGATATCTTCGTCGACCATCCGTATGATTATGAGATTCCCGGCCTGTGTCTCATGGGCCGCATGACCATTCCGGGAATTTGCGGCGAGGAGATCGTCCGCCGGGTGGTCCATCGAAATGCGGATTCCCTGTTCGGAATCTTTCGCAAGTCCACGGCGACCAAACGGGAAGAGAGAACTCTGCTTGGCTTCTATGCAAACCTGATGCTTAATCAATCCGGGGTTGCGGCTTTGCAGGCGGGGACGTTCAATGCCCGCAACCCGCCGGACGAGTTGATGGTGCCTTACGGGGAACGCCCGGCCGCCATTTATTCATGGGCGGTCATGGCTCCCGGGCTCTTCGACCTGACGGTCAAGATGCTCGCGTTCCGGATGGGGGACCTCTATGCCGACCTGCCGATCCTGGCCTATGCCGCAACCGAAGATGGAAAGCGGACGGTGAACCGTCGCGGCTTCACGCTGGACGCCGAAACCGGCCTGTCACGCTACGAAAAATCGCAAGACGCCAAACGTTCATTCGTAAGGAAGTTCAAGTCATGACCCGCACGGTTGCCGTGGTCTCCAACGCCGAGCAGATGGCCCACGTCATCGCGCTGCGGGCAGCGGTATTCATGTCGGAGCAGGGCTGCCCCTACGAGGAGGAGTTCGACGGCAACGATTATTCGTCGACCCACCTCGTCGGCTATGTCGACGGACGTCCGGTGGCGACGTTCCGCATCCGCTGGTTCGCCGGCTTCGCGCATCTCGGCCGCCTCGCCGCGCTGCCCAAGGCGCGCCATTCGCGCATCGTGCCCGAACTGGTGAAACGCGGCATCGAGGTGGTGCGCATGAAGGGCTACACCAAGGTCTACGGCCACGCGCAGAAGCGGCTGGTCGATTTCTGGGCGCGCTTCGGCTTCTACCCGACCGGGCGCAACGAGCCGATCGTGTGGTCCGACCATGAATATGTGGAGATGTGCGGCGACCTGCCGCCGCATCCGGACCGGGTGACCATGGAAGGCCCGGCGATGAAGATCCTCCGCCCCGAGGGCGAGTGGGACAAGCCCGGGCGGCTGGAGAAATCCGCCGAGCGCGGCGCCACCAATCCGGTGAGCCAGGCAGCCTGATCCCGTCCGTCCCAGGCGGAGTCTGCGGCAGGCGGTTATGGGCGCGCTGAAGCGCGCTTTACCCCCTTCTGTCGCTTCGCGACATCTTCCCCCGCACCGCTCCGGCTTCGCCTCCGCTGGGGGAAGACAAGCCGCAGGCGATTCCCCTGCTGTTGGCCCGGAGGGCTGGCGACAGGATTTGACGGGGGGCTGGCGTAACGATGGCGCAGGCGCTGCCGCGCTTGGGGAATATACGTGCCAAGGGGAAAGGGGTCTTACCGGCCCCAGATGCTGATCCACCTGCTGAAAGAGGTGGAGCGCGAATTGCGTATTCACGAGAGGGCGTTTGCCGCCAATCTGGTCCATGTGGCGGTGTCGGCGATCGCCAGCGATTTGGAGCGCCGGCCGGACGGCGCGCCGCCCCCGCCGCGCCGCGCCTGGGTGATGTAGCGCGGCGCCAATCCCGGGCTTGCGTGCGCTCCGGCGCCGACTAGTGTGCGCGCCTCTTTGAGGGGCCGCCGATGGGTGCATTCCGTTTCGACGCCGTTGAGATCCCGCCGGACGCCGAGCGTCTGCGCGGCGAGGTGCGGGCGTTCCTGGCCGAGGAGATGCCGAACTATCCAGCGCACGTCCGCGCCGGGTCGTGGATGCGCCTGGAGCCCGAGTTCAGCCGCAAGCTGGCCGCCAAGGGCTGGGTCGGCATGGCCTGGTCGAAGGCCTATGGCGGGCACGAGCGCTCGTTCCTGGAACGCTATGTCGTGATGGAAGAGCTGCTCTCGGCCGGGGCGCCGGTGGGGGCGCACTGGATCGCCGACCGGCAGAGCGCTCCGACGCTCCTGAAATTCGGCACCGAGGCGCAGAAGCAGGACATCGTGCCGCGTATCGCCCGCGGCGAGGCCTTCTTCTGCATCGGCATGAGCGAGCCCGATTCGGGCAGCGACCTCGCCGCGACGCGGGCGCGGGCCGAGAAGACGGCGATGGGCTGGAGGCTGAACGGCACCAAGCTGTGGACGACCGGCGCGCATATCGCGCATTACATGATCGGCCTGTTCCGCACCTCGACCGAATCGAAGCATGGCGGGCTGACCCAGTTCCTCATTCCGATGAAGACGCCGGGCCTGACGGTGCGCCCGATCCGCGACCTCACGGGCGAAGCGCATTTCAACGAATGCGCCTTCGTCGACGTCGAACTGCCGCCCGACGCGGTGGTCGGCGGCGAAGGCCAGGGCTGGGGCCAGGTGACGGCCGAGCTCGCCTTCGAGCGCTCGGGGCCGGAGCGCTTCCTGTCGTCGATGCGGCTGATCGTGGAGATGATCCGGGCGATCGGGCCCGATCCCGATTCGCGCCAGGCGGTGGCGATCGGGCGGCTGACGGCGCATCTGGTGACGCTGCGCCGCATGTCGCTGTCGGTCGCCGGCATGCTGGCGCGCGGCGAGGACCCGGCGCTGGAAGCGGCTGTCGTGAAGGATGTCGGCGCGGTGTTCGAGCAGGACATTCCGGGGATCGCCGCGAACCTGCTGGACGCCGAGCCGTCGATGGATGCGGCGAAGACCTATGAGCGGGTGCTGGCGGAGCTGACGATGCTGGCGCCGTCCTTCTCGCTGCGCGGCGGCACGCGCGAAATCCTGCGCGGGATCATCGCGCGCGGCCTGGGGCTGAGGTGAGCCGATGAGCGAGACGCGCGCGATCCTGGAAGACACCTGCGCGAAGCTGTTCGCGCGGTTCGAAGAACCCGCGGTGCTGCGCCGGGTGGAAGAGACCGGCGACTGCGCCGAGGTGTGGGCGGCGGTGGCCGAGCAGGGGCTGGACCAGATCTTCTCCGGCGGCTCGGACGATCCCTGGCGCGATGCCTGTGTGGTGCTGAAGGCCTGCGGGCGTCACGTATTGCCGGCGCCGCTGGCCGAGACGCTGATGGCGGGGGCGGTGCTGGGCGAGGCTGCGCCCGAGGGGCCGCTGACGCTCGCCGCGCCGGCGCAGAGCGAACTGACCGTCGGGCATGACGGAAACCTCACCGGGCGGCTGGATCGCGTGGCGTGGGGCGGAGCTGCGCGCCATGTCGTTGCCGAGGCGGTCGGGCGGGCGGTGGTGCTGCCGGTTTCGTCCGCGCGCCTCCACACCGACCGCACGATCAGTCGCGAGCCGCGCGACACGCTGCTCTTCATCGACGCGAAACCCGTGGGCAGCGCACCCCGCGACGGCCAGCCGACGGCGATCGGGGCGCTGATGCGGGCGGCGCAGATGGCCGGGTGCATCGAGGCGGTGCTGGCGATGACGGTGCAGTATGCGCGCGACCGGCAGCAATTCGGCAAGCCGATCGGCTCGTTCCAGGCGATCCAGCATCAGCTCGCCATTCTCGGCGGACATGCCGCGGCGGCGAGCCGTGTCGTCGACGCCGCGTTCGACCGCATCGCAGCCACGAACGCGAGCCCCGAGGTGCTTCTGAACGAAGCCGCGTTCACGAAGATCCGCTGCGGCGAGGCGGCGGGCGTGGCGGCGTCGATCGCCCACCAGACGCATGGCGCGATCGGCTTCACCGACGAGCACCGGCTGCATTATTTCACGCGGCGGCTGTGGAGCTGGCGGAGCGAATTCGGCTCGGAAGCCCACTGGTCCGCCATCCTCGGCCGGCAGGTCGCAGCCACCGGCGCCGACGCCTATTGGCCGATGGTGACAGCGGCGGGCTGAAGCATAAAGCGACGGGCGGAGGCCCTTGCGGCGCCTCCGCCCGTCTGGTGCCGCCGAGGCTGGGACCGGCGGCAACCGGTCTATCCGCTAGCGCGAATAGAAGCGGTCCTTGTCTCGGCCGTCGCCGTCGCGGTCATAGCCGTCGTGATCGTCGAGCCAGTTCAGCCGCTTCTCGACCTTGCGGTCGCGGCGGTCGTCCCAGCGGTCGCCGTTGGAGACATAGTCCACGTCGATGACCTGGCCGGTGTAAGCGCTCGCGGTGATCCTGAGATCGCGCCCGCGCATGTCTTCGGCGCGCGCCACATAGACGTCGCCGCGGCGGTCGAGCATCGACACCTCGCGATAGGACTGGCGCAGATAGCTGCGCACCACACGCGGCGGCAGCGCGCGATAGCGTTCGCCGTAGGCATGGTAGCCCGAACGGTAATAGCCGTCGTCATAGCGGACATAGTCCGGGTCGTACGTGCCGGCGGTGACGCCGAAGGTGATGTCGGCGGCCTGCGCCGAGGCCGTCATTCCCATGAGCGGCAGAGCGAGCGCCGTCGCCGCCGCGATCTTTGCCAGTTTGCGCATGATGAACCTCCTTGGTCGCCGGGGAAAACGCGATCGGACAGAATGCCGTTCCGGTGAAAGCAGCCTAGGATTCGCTGCCTGAACGTCACCCGAAGGCGGCGTTCATGCAGGGTTCAGCAGAAGACCGCATTTCCCCTGCATTCCGATTTTGGTTCCCTGCGGAAGCGGCGTATTTCGTGATCGGATCACGCAACGAAAGACGGGCGGAACATCGCTGTTCCGCCCGTCTGATCTATGCGCCGGACGGGGCAGGATCAGTCGCGATAGTCGTCGTAGCCGCCGTTGCGCCAGCCGTCGTCGCGGCGGTGGTCGTCGCGGTCGCGCCGGTCGTCACGGTCGCGCCAGTCCGCGCGGCGCTCGTTCCAGCGCTCGACACGTTTCCACTCATAGCCGTTCCAGCGGATATAGTCGGACTCGACGACACGGCCGTCATAGGCGCTCACCGCGACGCGCAGCGTGCGGCCGTTCCAGTCCTGGACGCGGGCGACATAGAGGCTGCCGCTGCGGTCGAAGGTGTCGACGCGGCGATAGGCGCGCTCGAGGTCGCGGCGGACGACATGGGCCGGCATGTAGCGGTCGCGGCCGTAGTGGCCGCCGCGATAGCCCTCGCCGCGGTAGCGGACATAGTCGGCGCCGGGCGAGACGACGGTGAGGCCGAACGACACGTCGGCGGCCTCAGCCGAGGTCGAGGCAAAGCCGAGGAGCGGGAGCGCCAGCGCGGCCGCCGCGGCGAACTTCGTCAGTTTACGCATGATCGAACCCCCTCCTGGGGCGTTGCGGTTCGGCGAGATTGCTGTCCCCGATGAGGCGCACCCTAGGAGGCGCCGGCTGAACGGCGCCCGAACCGGCCATTCAGACGGCATTCATGGCCATCACGGCGTTGCGACGGGCGGCTTTCGCAACATTCATTGCCGGTTCAGACCGGCTGAACTATCGAAGCGCTACGATGCGCCGTTATGCCGCCCTCCTGCTGACCGCCTTCGCGCTGGCCCTGCCGGTGACGGCCGACGCGCGCCCGGGCGACCGGGGGCACGGCTACGGCTACCAGGACGAGAACGGCCAGGACGAGGAGCGCGGGCAGGGCCGCGGCCGCGGCAACGGTCGTGGGTTGGAGGATCGCCGCGACGACGACCGGTCCTACAACGACCGCCGCAACCGCGGCCGCGGCAATGACGACGCGCAGGAAGACCGGCGCGATTTCGTGCCGCTGGAAACCGTGCTGCGCCAGATCGAGCGGCGTTATTCGGGACACCAGCTCAGCGTCAGCGGGCCGTCGCCCGGCGGCGGGGGCTATGTCTATCGGATCAAGTGGCTGACGGATGACGGCGCGGTGCTCTACATCATCGCCGACGCCGAGAGCGGCGCGATCCTTTCGGTGGATGGAGGCTGAGCACGATGCGGCTGCTCGTTGTCGAGGACGATCCCGATCTCAACCGATTGCTGGTCAATGCGCTGAAGGAAGGCGGCTATGTCGTCGATTCGGCGCGGGACGGTGAGGAAGGCCACTTCCTGGGCGAGACCGAGCCCTATGACGCGGTGATCCTGGATCTCGGCCTCCCCAAAATGGAAGGCGTGAGCGTCCTCCAGAAATGGCGCAAGTCCGGCAAGTCGATGCCGGTGCTGATCCTCACCGCGCGCGACCGCTGGAGCGACAAGGTCGCCGGCTTCGATGCCGGCGCCGACGACTATGTGACGAAGCCGTTCTATACCGAGGAAGTGCTGGCCCGCATCCGGGCGCTGCTGCGCCGCGCGGCGGGGCATGCTTCGAGCGAACTCGAATGCGGCCCGGTGCGCATCGACACCCGCGCCGCGAAGGTGACGGTCAACGGCGCGGTGGTGAAGCTGACCTCGCTGGAATACCGCCTGCTCGCCTATCTGATGCATCACCAGGGCAAGGTCGTCTCGCGCACCGAACTGGTCGAGCATCTCTACGACCAGGACTTCGACCGCGACTCCAACACCATCGAGGTCTTCGTCGGGCGCATCCGCAAGAAGCTGGGCGTCAACGTGATCGAGACGATGCGGGGCCTCGGCTACCGCCTGAGCCCGCCGGGCGATCACGCGGACGATGCTGCGCCTTAACTCCGTCGCCTTCCGGCTCTTCGCCGCCGCGGCGGTGGTGAGCCTCCTCGGCCTCGTCGCGGGCGGCTGGCTGCTCTCGAACGTGTTCCGCGCGTCGCTGGAGCGCCAGCTCGACGAGCGCCTGCTCGCCGACATGGAGAATCTGATCGCCGCCGCCGAACCGGCCGACAACGGCACGCTGGCGATGATGAATCTGAGCCCGGACCAGCGCTACGACACCGCCTTCTCGGGCTGGTACTGGCAAGTGACGGGCCAGGGCGGGCGCGACGACGCGCTGACCTCGCGCTCGCTCTGGGACAAGGGGCTGAACCTGCCGCAGGCCGAGGCCGAGGGCGGCGTGGTGCGCGGCTATACGACGGGTCCGGAGGATCAGCAGCTCCGCTATGTGGTGCGCCGCATCAGCTTCCCCGATGTCGGGGCGCTGACGCGGGGCGAGGCGGCGAAGCCGAAGATCTACCAGTTCGCGGTAGCGGCCGACCGCTCGAACTCGCAGGCCGAGGCGGCGCGCTTCGACACGACCCTGCTGTGGTCGCTCGGCGCGCTCGGCGTGTTCCTGACCATCGCGACGCTGATCCAGGTGCGCGTCGGCCTCAGCCCGCTGCGCGTCGTGAAGTCGCGCCTCACGGCGATCCGGGCCGGCAAGGCGCAGCGGCTGGAAGGCACGTTCCCGGCGGAGATCGTGCCGCTGGTCGAGGAACTGAACGCGCTGCTGACCCACAATGCCGAAGTCGTCACGCGGGCCCGCACCCATGTCGGCAACCTGGCGCATGGCCTGAAGACGCCGCTGAGCGTGCTGACCAACGAGGCCGCGCAGCTGCGCACGCCGCTGGCCGACACGGTGATGAAGCAGGCCGCGGTGATGCGGCGGCAGGTCGACCACTATCTGACCC
Organism: Alphaproteobacteria bacterium; assembly: GCA_020852655.1. Classification (GTDB taxonomy): domain Bacteria; phylum Pseudomonadota; class Alphaproteobacteria; order Micropepsales; family Micropepsaceae; genus JADZAI01. Next base: position 30,849 of record JADZAI010000066.1, on the reverse strand, counting down.
GGGCGCGCGCCGCCGCCTCGGCCGATCTGATCGGCGTGCGCACCGACGTGGCGCCGGTGCTGGCCGATCTCGCCCGCACGCTGGACAAGGTCTACGGCAACAAGGGCGTCGAGTATCTCGCCGAAGCGCCGGAGGGGCTCGCCTTCCGCGGCGAGCGCCAGGACCTGGAGGAGATGGCCGGGAACCTGATGGACAATCCCGGCAAATGGGCGGCGACCGAGGTGCGGGCGACGGCGGCAGCGGTCGACGGGCGGCTGACCCTCGTGGTGGAGGACGACGGGCCGGGCCTTACGGAAGCGGAAATCCCGCGCGTGCTGGAGAAGCGCGAGCGGCTGGACGAGAAGGTGCCGGGCTCGGGCCTGGGGCTCGGCATCGTGCGCGACATCGCCGATCTCTATGGCGGCGCGCTCAGCCTTTCGCGCTCTGCAACCCTTGGTGGATTGTCGGCGCGACTCGACCTCCCTCTTGCTTGAGCATTCCTTAACTGACGGGTCGCATGTTTGCTTCGAGGTTGGGGTGTCGACTCCCCTGTCTGCCCCTGACTGAAGCGAGGCTCGTGTATTGCCGATCGATGCCCTGAGGATCGGAAAGCTGGACGAGTTCCTGAAGACGGTCACACCGGCGACGGCGGTGCGGCTGGCGCAGGCCGTCGAACTCGATCGCCTGCGCGGCGGCGCGCTGCCGCACGCGACGATCCTCAGCGCCTTGCGGCCCCATTTGCGCCGCGCCAGCGATTTTGCGACGCGCATGCCGACGGCCCAGCGGATCGTGTGCGGTTGCTTTGAGGATTTGCTGGTCGACCGGCGCAGCCGCAAACAGCGCGGCCGCATCGCGCGCAGCAGCATCACGCCGGTCTGGGCGTGGCTGGTGCGCGAACTCGGCGATGCCGGCGCGCGGGCGCTGGATGCGATCAGCGCCAAGATGCTGAAATCCGGGCCAGACTTCGCCGGGGCAGAGATTGACGCATTCCATGCGCTGGCCGCCCCCGTCATCCTGGCGGCGATGCCGGACGCGGCCTCAGACGCCGGCCTCGCCCGGATGATCGGGCGCGACGTCGCCGCCGATGCCCACGACATGGCGCGCATGATGCAGATCGGCGAGGAAATCCGCGATCTCCAGGCGCGCCTGCCGCGCCCCATCGGCTCGCTCGAGGAAGAGGATATCTGGACGATCCGCGGCTATTGGGAGCAGGTGATCGAGCAGAAGCCGGACTGCGCGCCCTATGTCGCGTTCTTCGTGCTCGGACGGCTCCAGCGGCCCTGGGAGATCATGCGCCTCGCCGGCGCCCTGTCGCGCCGGCTCGACGACATATTGGTCAGCCGGACCGACGCCGGCCATGTCGGCGAATTGCTGCTGAGCGACATCGAGGATTGCGTGGCCCGGCTGGCGGCGATGCGGGTGGACCAGACCGTCGCCGCCGAGGTGCTGGAGGCGGTCGAGAGCTTCGCGCAGATCTCCACCGGTATCGTGCGCGAACTCGGCATCAAGCGCGACGGCGCCTGGGGCAAGCGGCTGATGGCGGCGCGCAGCGCGATGTCGGAACAGATGGAGCGGCTGCTGGGGCGTGCAGTGCGCGACATCACCGCGACGCTGCCGATGTCGCGCCGCTCGAGCTTCAGCCTGCATGCCCGGCGCACGCCCGACATGAGCAAGCGGCTGGACCCGCAAAAGGCCGAACGCGCGATCGTGCTGGCGACCATCATCGGCGGCGCCAAGCCGCATGCGATGGCGGGCGCCTTCGCCGGCTTCCTCACGGAGGTCGAGGAAAAGACCGTCGAAACGCTGCGGCACTACACCGAAGAGATGTTCGACGAGCTGCGCACCGCCGACGAGGGAACGACGGCCCAGGCGACGGCCTATGTGTCGCATGCGATCGAGCTGTCGCGCCTGATCCTCGGCAAGGAAGAAGCGGAGCTCATCCGCCGCCGCGCCGCCGCCGCCGTGGCGGCGCATGGCGAAACGGCCGCCGCCTGACGGTAGGCAGGGGGCGCGCGTCGCCGTAAAGGTCGCGCAATGACATTCCGCGACCTGCTGTCCGCTGCCTGGCGCCTGGCGCTCGTGCTGCCTTTGCTCGCCGCCGCGGCGTTCGGCCTGCTTGCCGGGGCGACGGCGCTGGCCGATCACGCCACGATCGGGCGGGCGATCCGCGCGGCGCCGCCCGTGGAACTCGGTGTTCCGGCGATCGACCAGTATCGGCGCGGCTTCCGCGAGGGCTTCTTTCCGGAATGCGCGGGCCTGTCGCTGCTGCTGCGCGAGGACGAAGCCGCGCCGCTGGCCTCGGTGATCCGTTCGGAGACGATCCTGCCGCCGCCCGACACGACGATCTGCCGCGAGCTGCTGCGCGCCTTTGCGGACGAGGGCGCGGTGACCTGGTTCACCTATGCGCGCTACTGGCACGGATCGCTGCTGCTGCATCGCGCCGTGCTGTCCTTCGGCGGCTATGCGGCGCTTCAGGCGATTGCAGCGGGGCTGGTGGCGGGGGGGCTGGTGCTGCTCTTCGCCGCGCTTGCACGCCGCGTGGGTGTCGTGGCCGCGGGGCTCGCGGTCGGGACATTCGCGCTGCTCGGCGATGCGGTGGCGGTCGGCGCCGTGCCGATGCAGGCGGTCTCGGTGACGGCGCTCGCGGGGGCGGCGGCGGCCTTCGCGCAGGGCGGGGCGGGGCGCGGGAATGCCGGCGTGCTGGTGGCCGCCGGGCTGGCCGGCGCCGCCTATAATTTCTTCGACTTCTTCTGCAATCCCGATGTGCTGGCGGCCCTCTGCGCCTGGATTTTCGCAGCCGTCCGCCTGAAGCGGGGCGCCGCCGTGCGGCCGTTCGACATCGCCCTGGTCTTCGGGGCGGTGATCGCAGGCTACGGGGCGTTCTGGGCGCTGAAATGGGGGCTGGCGCTCGGCTATGCAGCGGGCGGCGGGGAGGTCTATCTCTTCAGCGCCGGCGACGCCGAGCGCTGGGGGCCGCAGGGCGGCGGCTGGCTGCCCGGCCGGGCGAGCGCGGCGATCGTCGCGGCCACCTTCGATGCCTGGTGGAAGGGCGGACTGGCCGTCGTGCTCGCCGGTATCGCCTGGCTCGCCGTGCGGCACGCGGGATGGCGGGCAAGCGCCGGTGCGACATTCGCGCTGCTGCTGATCCCTGCGCTGCTGGGCTTCGCAGGCGTCGAGGCGCTGGCGGGCCATACGCTGGCCCACACCGCGCTCACCTTCCGGCTGGTGCCGCTGGCGATCGGGCTGGGGCTGGCGAGCCTCGTCCTTGCCGCTCAGATCACGCCGCTCTCGCGGAAGGCGGCAATCTCGCCGGCGGAATAGCCGAGCTCGGCCATGATCGCGTCGGTATGCTCGCCGAGGACCGGGGCGCGATGTTCGATCGTGCCGGGCGTCTCGCTGAGCTTCACCGGCATGCGGGCAACCGGGACGGGCCTGGCGAGCCCTGGATAGGCGAGCGGCTGCATGAAGCCCATCGCCTGCACATGGACGTCGTCGAGCGTCTGCTGGAGCGAATAGACGGGGCTCGCGGGGACGCGCGCCTTCTCCAGTTCGGCGAGGGTCTCGGCGACGGTGCGCGTCGCGGTCCAGGCCGACATGCGTTCGGAGATCAGCTCGCCGTGGTCGCCGCGCAATTCGTCGGTGGCGAAGCGCGGGTCTTCCAGCCAGTGCGGCTCGCCCATGAGCCGGGCCCAGCGCTTGTAGAGCGGGTTGCCGTTGACGAGGCAGATGATCCAGCCGTCGCGGCAGCGGAAGAGATCGGAGGGCGCCGCGGTCTGGCCGCGATTCAGTGTGGCGACGCGGTTGATGCCCAGCGCCGACTGCTCGATCAACTGGGCGTTCATGACGGTGATCGCGGTGGCGAGGAGCGCGCCCTCGACCACCTGGCCACGCCCGGTCTGCTGGCGCGCCATGAGCGCGGCGAGCGTGCCGAAGGCCGAGGAGATGGCGGTCGAGAAATCGACCCAGGGGGCGGCGGCGCGCATCGGCTGGTCCGGCGTCCCCGTCATATAGGCCATGCCGGACATGGTCTGCGCGACGCCGTCGAAGCCGACGCGGTTGGAATAGGGGCCGCCGTGCCCGAAGGCGGAGACCGTGGCGAGGACGATGCGCGGGTTGATGGCCGAGAGCGTCGGGTAGTCGAGGCCCATCGCCGCCAGCGTCTCGGGCGGCAGGTTGGCGATCACCACGTCGGCCTTCTCGATCATCCGCCGGGCGATGGCGCGGCCCTCCGGCTTCATCGGGTCGAGCGTCATGCCGCGCTTGTTGCGGTTCATCTGCATGAACATCGCGCCTTCGCGCTCGGTCGTCTTGGCGCCCGGCATGATCGGCGTCATCCAGCGGTCCTCGCTGCCGTCGCGCTTCTCGATGCGGATCACGTCGGCGCCGAGATCGGCGAGCAGCGCGCCGCAATAGGGGCCGGCGATGTAGCGGCCGAAATCCAGCACGCGAATCCCGTCAAGCACCTTGGTCATGCCCCTGGCCCCAATCCCTCTGTTCTGTGACGGGCGCAGCAATAGACGCCGCTGCCGGCCGGAGCAACGTGACGGCGCGACGGAATGTCCCCACATGCCCGTTTGAAGGACATCGAAGCGGCCAATATCCCCCAGCCCTGCCGCTTTCGAAGAGTTCGCGCGCGGGCCTAAGCCCCCCAGGTGCCCGCACGCGTTTCGGGGGACGGCTGCCAACGCCCCGGCGCCGTCCCCCTTTTTCGTTTGCGCGAACGGAAATGCCGTCAGGCGGTTTCGGGCGGCCGGCCGAGCAAGGCCAGCGTGCGGTCGAGCATCAGGTGGGCATAGGCCTGGTTGCCGTGGAAGCCGTCGACGCCGACGAATTCGGGGCGCAGGCCGCCGCCCGGTTCGATCGTCTCCTCCGGTACCTCGACGATCGGCAGGCCCTCGGCCGCCAGCAGGGCGCGCAGCGGCGCCTCGAACGCGGCATGGAGCTCGTAGGTCAGCGCCCTGCCGTAGCGCTCCGCCATGTCCGAGGGCGGCGGCGGCGCGGCGATCGCGGCGGCGAGCCAGCCCTGCGCGAGGGCGACGCGGTAGAGGTCGAGGATCGGCGCCTGGGCGTCGCGCATGATGCGATGCATCGCGCCGGTGCTGAGATAGGCCTTGTTCGGCGGCGCGACAGGGCCGCGGAAGAAAGAGCGCCAGGCGTTGTCGTTGGCGAAGCGGCGGTCGTTGAAGAGCGGTCCGGTGGTGAAGCCGAGCGAGATGAGCAGCCGTCCGGCGCAGCTTTCGAAATCCGGCACGCCGGCGGCCGCCAGGAATTGTCCGACCTTGTCCTCGAAGCCGGCGGCCGCCACCCAGCGCCCGCCCTCGGCGGCGAGGCGCCCGAGATAGAAATTCGATCCGCCCATCAGCGGGCCGCCGGCGAAAAGCCCGTCGCCGCGCTCTGCGCCGGCCCGCGCCAGGACGCCGGCATGCGAGTCGCCGAAGATGATCCAGGGCTTCATCGGCGGGCGTAGAAATCGAGGACCATTTCGTCGCAGATCGCATCCGCCCCGGCCTCTCCGGCGGGGTTAGGATGCGGCGCGGGGGTGGCCGGCCGAGCCTCCGCCGGCGCGGCGCAGAATTCGCGCTGGAAGAGGTCCATCACCACCGAGACGCCCTCGTCGGTGACCTCGCGCTTGTTGGCGGCATAGAAGCGCCCGCCGAAGGACGGGGCGGTGATGAGCTCGTAGGACGGGAAATAGTCGACGAAGTCGAACTCGTCGGTGAGCTGTCCGGCGACCGCGCGCAGGATCGCCTTCGAATGTGTCGTTGCCGTCAGCACATGGCGACCCGAGGCGGTCGCGGTGAGGGGGACCGGAGATACGGTCAGGATGAAGCGCATCGCCGGCCGGCGCCGGCGGAGGAGACGGATCACGTCGCGCATATCGGCGAGGATTTCGCCGTAGGTGAGGTTCACGAATTCGTGCCGGCGCGCGTCGAAGGCGCCGGCCTGCGTCCCCGGGCAGGTCGGATAGACCGCGCCATCTTCGCGCGAGCGCCAGCATTCGGTGAGGCCGAGGGTGAAAACGAAGACGTCCGCCGTCTTCAGGATGCGCCGCACGCCGCGCAGCAGCGTGTCGCGGGCCAGCAGCACCTCGGCGGCGCTCTCGAAGCCCTGCGGTTCGACCGACGGGCGGAAGGGATCGTAGAAGCGGCCGTCCGTCTCCCACACGCGCTCGGCCGGAACGAAGGTGCCGAGCGTCTCGAGCAGAAGCTGCTTGAGCTGGCGGCTGGTGTAGATGTTGCCGTAGCGCGCCGAAAAGATGCCGTAGCCGAAGTCGCGCTGGGCGGCTGCGTTCATCCACGGCGGCGGCGGTTCGGCGTCGAGGAAGTTGAAGCCCATGCGGCGCAGGCGGCGCGAGATATGCTGCGCGAAGCAGCTCCCGGCGGTGGCGACGACCGCGTCGGGCGTGAGGCGCGCCCGGCAGTCGGACAGATGTTCCATCTGCTCCGGCGTCCGTGGGCCGGCGCCGGTGCGCCAGAAGGCGCGGGCCGGCATGTCGCTATACGGGGTCACGGACGGCACGGGAGGGAGCCTCGTCGCGAAGGGATGGAACCGTATCGGCGCTGGCGGCGCGAAGTGCAACGGCGGGGGCTACTGGCACTCCTCGGCGCCGATCCCGAGCCAGCCCCAGACACGGCCGGCCATGCTGCAATCCTGGACCTTTGCGGTGCCGTCGACGGTGGATTCGCAGTAGAGCGAATTGCTGTCGCAATACGGCTTGTCGCGCGGCGTGAGGATGATCTCGACCTGGTCGAGCACGATGCGCGGCGGCGTGTCGGCCGAGAGGAAGGCCTCGACGAATTTCGCCTGGTTCAGCGCGTCGTAGTCGGTCCAGAGCGTCGCGCCGTCCGGGATGGTGCCGTAGTCGTAGCAGGAGACGCTGAACGCGACCCGGTCTCCTGGATGCATGCTGCCGCGGAAGACGCGCACGATCTCGCCTTCCACCGGGCACGCGCCCATGCCGCCGTCCGGCGCTTCGACGCTGTCGAGCCTGATCTGAACGTGATTGGCGGCCGAGCGGCGCGCCTCCTGATAGTATTCCGGCGCCAGCAAAGCCGAGGCCGTCCCGGCCAGCAGGGCCGTCAGGGCAAAGCCTGACAGAAAGGGGACGCGACGGATCATGGCGCGGAGATATACGAACTGGCGGCGCGAGCGGCAGGGGTGCAGCTTGACCGCCGCCTGAATTGCGAGGCTTGTTGCAGGAATGCTGCTCTGGATCGTCTTGGTGGTGCTGGCCCTGGTGTCGGCGGGGCTGATCGCGCGCCCGTTCCTGGTGCGCGCGGTTCCGCTCGGCGTTTCGGGCGCGTCGTCGATCTATCGCGACCAGTTGGCGGAACTTCAGCGCGGCGCGGCGGCCGGCGAGATCGGCGCGGCGGAGGCGGAGGAGGGGCGCCGCGAAATCGCCCGCCGGCTGCTGAGCGCCGACGCCGCCGAGCGCGCCGCGGTTCCGGCCGGGTTCCGCCATGAGGCCTGGCTGGGTCTCGGCCTGGGCGTCCTGATGCCGCTGGCTGCGCTGGCGCTCTATGCATGGCTCGGCCGGCCGGACCTGCCGGCGCAGCCGCTCGCTTCGCGCGACATGAATGCGGCCATGGCGCAGGCCTCGCTCGACGAGATCGCCGAGACGCTGTTCCAGAAGCTGGCGATGGAACCGAACAAGCCGGACGGCTGGGTGCTGCTGGGCCGCACCTATATGCGGCTGGAACAATTCGACCAGGCGGCCATGGCGTTCGGCCAGGCGATCGCGTGGCTGGGCCCGGCGGCGAAGGCGGAGCATTACAGCGCCTATGGCGAGGCGCTGACGCTGGCGGCCGGCGGGCGCGTCACGCAGGACGCCAAGGCAGCCTTCGAGAAGGCGCTGGCGCTCGATCCGAAAGATGCGCCGGCGCGCTATTACCTGGCGCAGGCGAAGGCGCAGGCCGGCGACACGGCCGGCGCGAAGGCCGACCTCGAAGCCCTGCTCGCCGACACCCCGGCCGACGCCCCGCAGCGGCCGATGATCGAGCAGACGATCGCGGGGCTCGAAGGTGCGGCGATCAAGGACAATCCCGCGATCCGCGGCATGGTCGACGGCCTCGCCGCCAAGCTCGCCGCCGATCCGCATAATCTGGAGGGCTGGCTCATGCTGATGACGAGCTATGTCCGCCTCGGCGAGACCGACAAGGCGAAGGCGGCGCTCGAGGAGGCGCGGGCGGCGTTCCAGGACGATGCCGCAGCGCTCGCGCAGCTCGCGGCCAAGGCGAAGGAATTGGGGCTGGAGGCCTGAGGTATCTTTCGTCCAAGATCGCGCCTTCCGGCTTCGGCTAGAAGGCCCCGATGGCATCTCCCTCGCGTCATGCGCTGACCTTCATCTTCCTGACCGTGCTGATCGATTCGATCGGCTTCGGCGTGACGCTGCCGGTCTTCCCCGACCTCATCGTCACGCTGGAAGGCGGAACGCTGGACGAGGCGACCATCGTCGGCGGCTATCTGCTGGCGCTGTTCGCGGTAATGCAGATCGTGTTCGGGCCGCTGATGGGCAATCTCAGCGACCGCTTCGGGCGGCGCCCGGTGCTGCTGCTGTCGCTGGCGGCGTTCGGCATCGACTATGCGCTGATGGCCTTCGCGCCAAATCTCGCATGGCTGTTCGTGGGGCGCGCGATCGCCGGGCTCGCGGGCGCCGTGTACGTGCCGGCCAACGCCTTCATCGCCGACGTGACGGAGCCGGACAAGCGGGCGCAGGCCTATGGTCTGATCGGCGGGGCCTTCGGGGCCGGCTTCATCCTGGGGCCGGCGCTGGGCGGGCTACTCGGCGAACTCGGCCCGCGGGCGCCGTTCTTCGCCGCGGCCGGGCTGGCTCTCCTCAACGTCCTCTACGGCTTCTTCGTGCTGCCCGAGAGCCTGCCGCCGGAGAAACGGCGTGCGTTCGAATGGCGGCGGGCCAATCCGCTCGGCGCTTTCCGGGCGCTGACCCGGATGCCGGCCCTCGGCCTGCTCGCCGCGGCGCTCTTCGCCTGGGCGCTCGCCGGCACCGTCTATCCCGCGACCTGGGCCTTCTTCGCCAAGATACGCTTTGCATGGAGCGCCGCCGATATCGGCCTGTCGCTCGCCTTCGTCGGCATGACCATGACGATCGTCCAGGTCTTCGTCACCGGCCCCGCCGTGAAGCGCCTGGGCGAGCGCCGTGCCCTCGTCACCGGGATCGCCTTCGGGATATTCGAGTTCGTCGCGATGGCCGTCATCACCGAGGGCTGGATGATCTATCCGGTCATGGCGGGCGGCGCGCTGAGCGGGCTCGCCTATCCGGCACTCAACGCGCTGCTGTCGCAGCAGACGGCGGCGAGCGAGCAAGGCGAACTGCAAGGCGCGCTCTCGGGCCTCAACGCGCTGAGCGAGATCGCCGGGCCGCTGCTGATGACGGGGGCGCTCGGCTATTTCTCGGGCGTGCACGCGCCGGTCCATTTTCCGGGCGCCGCTTTTGCGCTGGCGGCCGGCCTGGCGCTGGTCGCGCTCGGATTTCTTGCGCTGGCCGGGCGAAGACGGGAGGCGGCGGCATGACGACGGAAGCCAAGGTTCGCGCGCTGGCGCTTGCATTGCCAGAAGCGACGGAGGCGCCGCATTTCGAGGCGACCTCGTTCCGTATACGGAAGAAAATCTTCGCAACCCTCGGCGAGCGCGCCTTGCCGCTGGTCGTCAAGCTGAGGCCCGACCAGCAGGCGATGATGACCGAAACCCAGCCCGGGACGTTCACCGCGATACCCGGCCATTGGGGCCGCGCCGGCTGGACCAGCGTCGCCATTGCCGTGGCCGATGCGGCGACGATACGCCACGCGCTGACGCTCGCCTATTGCAACGTCGCGCCCAAGAAGCTGGCGGCGGCGCTTCAGGGACCGGGGACCGCGGCGCCGTAGGGCGGGTGGCTCTCGCCTTTCATCCAGTCGGCGACGAGGCGGAAATAGCCGTCGGCGACCTTGGTCGCCTTGCGGCTGCCGTCGGGGAGGGTCACGAATTCGTAAATGCCGTGGTCGGTGTCCGGATAGACCGTCACCTCGATCGGCCGGCCCTCCTTGCGCAGGACGGCGAGGCGTTCGCGCGTCAGCGTGCCGGGCGCCTCGCGATCGGCGCCGGCCAGCACCCAGAGCTGCGGCATGGCGAGCCCGCGCAGGACCGGCATCGAATCGTAGCGCCAGAGGACGCCGAGATCGTCCAGCCGGGCAGGGCCGTCGCGGCGGAGCTGGTCTTCGGTCATCGCCAGGATGTCGCCGGTGAACTCGCCCCGGATCTCATTCAGCCACGGCGCGTCCGCATAACGGGCCTTCACGCGGGCCAGGTCTTCGAAGCCGGCCGTGAAATGCGACGCGATGACGGCGCCGGTGGCATCGGTGACTTCGCGGGCCGCGGCGAGGACATCGCCAGGCGCATTCCGGCGCCGGAGTTCGTCGAAGACCTGCTCGGAATCCTCCTCAAGCGGCGAGAGCACGAGGCCGTAGCCGACGACCACGAAGTCCGGCTTCACGGTCTGCGCGGCGAGCGGCGCGACCCAGCCGCCCTGGCTGCCGCCGAAGAGGCCGAACCGGCCGTAGCGTCCGTCGGCGAGCCGGCGCGCTTCGGCAGAGGCGGCGACCACATCGGCGGCAAGCGTCTCGAAATTCTGCGTGTAGGCGCCGCCCGACTCGCCGGTGCCGCGCTTGTCGTAGACGAAGCTCGCGATGCCTTGGGCCGCGAGGACATAGGGCATGGAAGAGGCGGCGACGGAGCCGTAGCGCTCCGAGCCGTGCACGAGCACGACGAGCGGTGCCCCGGGCGCCGCCGCGGCGGGTTCGACCAGCAGGCCGGACAGGGTGACGCCCGCACTGGCGAAATGCGCCGGCGTGCGGTGCAGGGCGACCGGGGCATAGGCGGTCGCGCCGTCCGTCATGGCGCCGTCGCGGCACACCGGCGCGTTCGGCTCGCCGAGGAAGCCGACCCGGCCGTCCAGGAAGGCATAACGCTGCGTGGTCTTGCCGCTCTGCGGCGTGGCGGTGGCGAGCGCCAGCGTGTTCCCGCCGGCCGCCTTGTATGCCCCATTGGGGCAAGCGGGTACGGCGGCCGCCAGGGCGGCGGCAAGAAGGGGTATCGACAGTCCCATCGCTGATTCCTCCGGTCTTCCCGCAGGATCGCATGGCGCGGCGGTTCCATGCTGTGCGCGCTGAACGTCCCGGCGGATTGCGGCTACTGCCGCGAGCCCCGGGGTCAGCCGGTGAGGGCGCGGGTGTAGGTGGCCATGTCGAAATAGTCGCGCCAGACCTGAATCTTGCCGTCCTTCATCTCGAAGACGCCGCAGCAGGGAAGGTCGACCGTCTTCGTTCCGACGCGGGAGCGGTCGACCCGTTCGGCGATGACGGTATCGCCCGACGAAACGAGCGAGACGATCTCCCAGTCGGTCGCGGCCCAGTCCTTGATGAAGCCGGTGATGAACGGCTTCAGCCGTTCACGCCCCTTCACGGGGGCGATCGGCATGTTGTGGTAGATGCCGTCTTCGGCGAAGAAGCCGACGATGCGGTCGGCGTCGAGCGTCGACCAGGCGGCGATGAAGTCGCGGATGATCCGTTCGTTGGCGGTCATGATGTCCTCCCTCCGGCGCTGATACGCCCCGGGGCCGGCCTTCGCCAGCCCCGGGGGGAGGGCGGTCAGAGCGTCACCGTCGCCACGTAGTCGCCGAGCGCCTTGTTCGCGGTCTCGCGCTCGGTCTCGAGCTGGGTCAGGCGCTGCGCGAGTTCGGCAAGCCGGTCCTCCTGCTGCGACAGGGTCGCGAGATACCGGCGCTGGAGGTCGCTGCCTTCCGGCACGGCGGCGAGATTGTCGCGGATGCGGTCCTGTTCCTGGACCAGGCGGTCGCGTTCCTGCGTCGCCTTGGCGATCTCGCCGTCGATGCGCGAGACCTCCTGGCGCAGCTCGGCGACGCGCTGGAAGGCGGCGCGCTGCTGTTCGGAGAGCCGCGTGTCGGCGGCATACATCAGCGCCGTCTCGGTGCTGAGGTCGGTCATCGCCAGCGACTGCGCATCGACACGCTCCCACACCACGTCGATCTTGCCGGTCTCGCCGGCCTTCACTGCGAAGGGCACGCGCACGGCATCGCTGGTCAGCTCGACCGTGGAACTCTCCGGCGATTTCAGCTCCATGTCGTAGTGGCGCGGGGTCTCCAGCACGACCTGACGGTCCTCGTTGGCCGGCGCCTTCACCGTGTAGGTGTAGATCTGCCGGGTGAGCGACTGCATCTCGACCACGCCCTTCACGATCTTGGCGCTGATGAGGTTGGATTCGCTGTTCTGCGACTGCTCCACCTTCGTCTTCTGGTCGACCGCGAAGGAGAGCATGCGCTTCTCGCCCTGCGGCAGCACGCTCATGACCGCATCGCCGACATAGGTCGTCGCCCCGCCCGCCGTGTCGAACAGCGTGACGATGCCCGGCGGCAGGCCGGACTCGGTGTCGTTGGCGAGGCGGATCGAGGCGAGCGGATGGACCGCGTGGACGCCGGGCGAATAGAGCGCGATGCGCTCGGCCGGGATGTTGCGGTCGATGATCGGCACGGCGAGCGACTGGCCCGAGCCGGCGCTGACCGCATTCGGCAGCGTGAAGCTGACCGAGGTCGCGGCCTCCTGGCTGGTCGCTGCGTAGTTGCCCGGCGCGCTCGGCATCCCGGCCGATTTTTCGGTTATCATCGCCGGAGCGGGGGCCGGCGGCGGGGGCGGCGGCGCGTAGTTCGCCGCGCGATCGGCGGCGCCGCTGCCGGATTCCTCCGCGTCGTAGTCATCCTTGCCGGCGATGCCGCCTTCGTCGGTCCTCGGCATCACGCGGCCCAGCACCTCCACCGGCACGCTGGTGCGGCTGACATAATATTTGTCGTAGAGCGCCTGGCGGAAGGTGACGGGGTTGCCCGAAACAAGGGTCAGCTCGACGTCCTTCCAGTCCTGCCCGCTGGCGTTCTCGATGATCGCCCAGCCCTGCATGCGCGTGGTGTTGTCGGGCGCGGTGACGAGCCGGTACGAGGTCTTCCACAGCGGCGCCTCGATGACGAAGCCGAGGGTCAGCGTGCGCGAACCCTCGCCGCGCGCCGTGACCTTGAGGACGCGGGTGTCGCGCTGGCGGTTGGTGGCGAGGGCGGCGAGGGCGCTGTTGACCTTGGTGTCGAGCGCCTCGTTGGTGAACTTGATGCCGCGCGCATCCTCCAGCACGAACTGGATGAGGCCCTCGTCGCTCATCAGCGACATGCGATGGCGCGTCAGCACCGCGCCGTCCTTCTCGACGCTCTCCTCGACGACTGAGACGATGCGCCCGCGCGCGTTGATGGGCTCGGAGACCGTCACCTCCTCGCCCTGGAGCGCGCTGTAGAGCGCGGCCGGGGAGGCGAAGGCTTCCGGGCCGACCGGCATGGTGCGGAAGATCTCGGCGAGCGAGTCGCGCCCCGCGAGCTCGATCACGCCGCTGCCGCCCTCGTCGTCGAAGATGACCGCGCTCTTCAGCACGTCGTCGACCTGGTCGAGGCGCACCGGGACTTCGATGGTCTCCCAGCCGGAGACTTCGGCCTGGTACTCGAAATAGCCGACGCCGCCCGACGACAGCATCACGCGCTTGAGCTGAAGCTCGGCCGCCTCGGCCGACATCGCCGTGAGCGTCAGCGCCGCGACGCCGAGCGCAAGGCGCAGGCGGAAACGTTTGAACATGGGGCTCTCCTAAGGATGTGTTGGCGCGATCAGCGCGTGGCCTTGGTCAGGATCAGGACGTCCTCGTCGGTCGCGCGGAACAGGGCCTGGCCCTCCGCCGATTCCAGGAACGCCGCCGCGACGTCGGGCGGGGCCGTGATCTTCACCGTCGTGTCGGTGCCTTGGCCGCCGGTGGTGCCGGCGAGCTTTCCGCTATTCACGGCCGCGGCCAGCTTTTCGGCATCGAGGCTCCAGACCTTGAAGCCGGTGCCGTCGGGCGCGTAGCGGAAGACGTAGTAGCCGGTCGCCGCGTCGACATCCTCGCCCTGCGGCTTCAGGCTGACGAAGGCCGTACCGGCGGGGCCGCGGCCGGCGCGGCCCTTGAGCACCAGCGGCTTTTCGTCGCCCGGCTCGGGCGGCGCCATGACCAGCGTCATGCCGTCGCCCTCGGCGCTGAAGGTCAGCATCATGACGTCGTTCGGATCGGATTTCGGCGCCGCGCGCCAGGTTCCCACGAGCTCCGGATCGACGGGCGCGCCGGTTCCGACGGGCTGGGCGAACTCGGGAAAGCAGGCCGCGAGCAGTCCGGCGGCGAGCGCGATTACGGCAAATCTGAGGCGCGACATTGTGGATTCCCCTCGCTGGCAACGCATGTGCCGTTCCTATAGGTTCGCGCGCCGCACGACACCGTGCGGCATATCGTCATGAGGAATTAACCTTGACCCGTAAGCAGCGCCGTTTCGCCTTTCTGGCCGGCGGTCTTGCGATATTGGGCCTGGCGGCTGCCCTCGTGCTGTTCGCACTGCGCGACACGATTGTGTTCTTTTACGGGCCGGGCGAGGCGATGGCGCGGCTCGAGTCCGGCGAGTTGAGGCCGGGCCAGCGCGTGCGGCTGGGCGGGCTCGTCGAGGGCGGCAGCGTCCACATCGTGAAGGACGGCCCGGTGACCTTCGCGGTGACGGACGGCAACGCGACCGTGCCGGTCTCGTTCGTCGGCCTGCTGCCCGACCTCTTCCGCGAAGGGCAGGGCGTCGTCGCGCAGGGAAGCTTCACCGACGGCCGCCAATTCGCCGCCGACGAGGTGCTGGCCAAGCACGACGAGAAATACATGCCGCCGGAAGTCGCCCAGGCGCTGAAGGATTCCGGCCGCTGGAAGGAAGGCGAGGCGGGCGAGGCAGTCCCCGCGAAGGCGGCCCCGTGAATCCCGAGATCGGCCAGTTCGCGATCCTGCTGGCGCTGGCGCTTGCGGTCTATCAGTCGGCTTCGGGACTGCTCGGCGCCGGCCTGCGCGGGCCGCGCCTCATGGCCTCGGCCTCGTCGGCGGCGCTGGCCCAGGCAGCGGCGCTGATCGTCGCCTTCGGCGTGCTCGTCATGGCCTATGTCGAATCCGATTTTTCGCTCGCCGTGGTCGCCGGCAATTCGAACTCGCTGAAGCCGCTGCTCTACAAGATCGCCGGCGCGTGGGGGAACCACGAGGGCTCGATGCTGCTCTGGGCGCTGATGCTGGGGCTCTTCGGCGGACTGGTCGCGCTCTTCGGGCGCAATCTTCCCACGACGCTGCGGGCCCGCGTGCTGGGCGTGCAGGGGCTCGTCGGCGTCGCCTTCCTGCTCTTCATCGCGCTCACCTCCAACCCGTTCGCCCGGCTCGACCCGCCGCCGCTGGACGGACGCGGACTCAATCCGCTGCTCCAGGACCCCGGCCTCGCCTTCCATCCGCCCATGCTCTACGTCGGCTATGTCGGCTTCTCGGTGACCTTTGCGTTTGCGATCGCCGGGTTGATCGAGGGCCGCATCGACGCGGCGTGGGCCCGCTGGGTGCGGCCCTGGGCGCTCGCCGCCTGGATCGCCCTGACGCTCGGCATCGCCTTCGGTTCGTGGTGGGCCTATTACGAACTCGGCTGGGGCGGCTTCTGGTTCTGGGATCCGGTCGAGAACGCCTCGCTGCTGCCGTGGCTCGCCGGCGCCGCCCTCCTGCACAGCGCGATCGTCGTGGAGCGGCGCGAGGCGATGAAGGCGTGGACCGTGTTCCTCGCCCTGCTCGCCTTCGCGCTCAGCCTGCTCGGCACCTTCCTGGTGCGCTCGGGCGTGCTGACCTCGGTGCACGCCTTCGCCAACGATCCGGCGCGCGGCGTCTTCATCCTCGCCATCCTCACGCTGACCGTGGGCGGCTCGTTCGCGCTGTTCGCGTGGCGCGCACCGGCCCTGAAGGCGAGCGCGACCTTCGCCCCGGTCAGCCGCGAAACGGCGCTGGCGGTGAACAATCTGCTGCTGACCTCGGCCGCCCTCGCGGTGCTGATCGGCACGCTCTATCCGCTGGTCGTCTCGGCGCTGGCGGGCGACGCGATCTCCGTCGGCCCGCCCTATTTCAACTTCGTGGTCGGCGCGCTCTTCCTGCCGCTGCTGCTGCTCGTGCCGTTCGGACCCATGATGGCGTGGAAGCGGGGCGACATCGCCGCCGCGGCCGGCCGGCTGTGGGTTGCGGCGGGCCTTGCGCTGCTCGCCGGGCTCGCGACGCTGGCGCTCCAGTCGCGCGGGCCGTGGATGGCGGCGTTCGGCATCGGCCTTGCGGCGTGGCTGATCTGCGGCGCGCTCAGCGACCTCGCCGAGCGGGTGCGGCTGTTCCGCGTTCCCCTCACGGTCTCGCTGGCCCGCCTGACGGGCCTCTCCGGCGCCGCCTTCGGCTCGACGCTGGCCCATCTCGGCGCCGGGGTGACGCTGGCCGGCATCATCGGCGCGACCGCCTGGCAGGCCGAGTCGATCAAGGCGATGCATCCCGGCGACGTCGCCGAGGTCGGTCCCTACAGCGTGCTGCTGGAAGACGTCGTGCCGGTGACCGGCCCCAACTACACCGCCGACCAGGCGCGGCTGAGGCTGGAGCGCGGCGGCAGCTTCGTCCTGACCATGACGCCGGAGCGCCGCTTCTTCCCCGCCGGGCGCTCGATGACGACCGAGACGGCGATCCATACGACGGGCCTGTCGGACATCTATGCCGCGCTCGGCGAGAAGACGGCCGACGGCGGAGGCTGGACGGTGCGGCTGCACTACAAGCCGCTGGCGCCGTGGATCTGGCTCGGGGCGATCGTCATGGCGCTGGGAGGCCTGTGCTCGCTCGCCGACCGCCGCCTGCGGATCGGCGCCCCCGCCCGGCGCGCCGTCCCGGCCGTCGCGGCGCCGGCGGAGTAAGGGCGGGTGCGGCGCTTCCTCGCCCTCCTGCTGCTGGCGCTCGTGCTGCCGTGGACGGCCGCCGCCTTCGAGCCCGGCGAGGCGCTGGACGATCCGGCGCTTGAGGCGCGGGCCCGGGCCCTCAGCGCCGAGCGGCGCTGCCTCGTCTGCCAGACCGAGTCGCTCGACGATTCCGCCGCACCGCTGGCGCAGGACCTGCGCCGGCTCGTCCGGGAACGGATAGTGGCCGGCGACACCGACGAAGAGGTGCTGGACTATATCGTTGCGCGCTACGGGGAGTATGTCCTGTTGCGACCGCGTCTGAGTCCCCGCACCTGGCTGCTGTGGCTGGGTCCGTTCGGGGCGCTGCTGATCGGGGCCGGCGCGATCTGGTGGTATGTCCGCCGCCGTCGCGGTTCTCCCGAAGCGGAGGCCCTCAGCGCCGAGGAAGAGCGCCGACTTCGCGAGATCGTGAACGATTGACGCATTTCCGCCCCGTTTGTTCGTCACAGACAACCGGGCCTAAATGATTTGTCATCACAAGGTCATGGCCTAGAAAGCCCCGCAGCCTCATCTAACGCCCGCCGGATGTCCGGCTTGCTTCGCAAGGATGCCTCCTCGATGTCTCAAGAGTCCCCGCGCTCGCCCTGGTCCCGCCCGCGTCGTGATCGCGGGCGTTCGTTTTTCGGAACCGCGACCGCCCTCACGCTGATCCTCGCCGGGGCGCTGGGCGCCCGGCTGATCGACGAGTCGCCGGCGGTCGCCGCGACCAGCCTGACGGCCGCCGGCCAGGCGCTGACCCCGGCGACGCCGCCCGTCACGCAGCCCTTCAGCTTCGCCGACCTCGTCGAACATGTCGCACCGGCGGTGGTGAGCGTGCGGGTCGAGGAAAAGCTCCAGATGGCCTCGGGCGACGGCCGCGAGGACCTGATGCGGCGCTTCTTCGAGGAGTTCGGCATGCCGATGCCCGACCAGGGCGACGGCAATGACGGCAACGGCGACGACAATGACGGCGGCGGCAACAACAACCAGCGCCGCGCCGAGGCGATGGGCTCGGGCTTCATCATCGACGGCGCGGGCTACATCGTCACCAACAACCATGTGATCGACGGCGCCGAGAAGATCACCGTCATCATGAACGACGGCAAGGAGCTGGAAGCCAAGCTGATCGGCACCGATCCCGGCACCGACGTCGCGCTGCTGAAGGTCGAGGCCGGCGCGCCGCTGCCCTTCGTCTCGTTCGGCGACGACGGCAAGCTGCGCCCCGGCGACTGGGTGGTCGCGGTCGGCAATCCCTTCGGCCTCGGCGGCACCGTGACCGCCGGCATCGTCTCGGCCCGCGGCCGCAACATCGGCGCCGGTCCGTATACGGACTATCTCCAGATCGACGCGCCGATCAACCGCGGCAACTCGGGCGGCCCGGCCTTCAACATCAACGGCGAAGTGGTCGGCGTGAACTCGGCGATCTACACCCCGACCGGCGGCAGCGTCGGCATCGGCTTCGCCATCCCCTCCAGCACCGTGACCAAGGTCGTCGCGCAGCTCAAGGAGAAGGGCTCGGTGACCCGCGGCTGGCTGGGCGTCCAGATCCAGCCGGTCGACGACGACACCGCACAGGCGGTCGGCCTCAAGGAGGCGAAGGGCGCGCTCGTCGCCATGGTGACGCCGGGCAGCCCGGCCGAATCCGCCGGCTTCAAGGTCGGCGACGTCGTGCTCAAGGTGGACGGCCAGGAGATCGCCGATAACCGCGCCCTGGCGCGCCGCGTCGCCGAGCTGACGGTCGGCCAGGTCACGCATTTCGACATCTGGCGCGACGGCGGGCAGCAGACGCTGACCGCGACCATCGCCGCTCGCGACGAAGACAAGATCCGTGCCCAGATCGGCAATGACGGCGGCCAGGATCCGGTCAACCCCAGCGCGACCGAGGCGCTGCCGGGCGTCCATCTCTCGGCGGTGACCGACGAAATCCGCCGCGCGATGAACCTCGCCGCCAACGCCGAAGGCGTCGTCGTCACCAGCGTCAAGGCGGGCAGCGACGCGGCGGGCAAGGGCCTCAACAAGGGCGCCCTGATCGTCGCCGTCGGCAACAAGCCGGTGAAGACCGTCGCCGACGTCACCCAGGCCGCGACCGACGCCAAGAGCGCCGGCCGCAAGACCGTGCTGATCCTCATCGAGGAACGCGGCGTCCGCCGCTACATCGCGATCGACATCGGTTGATCCGCTCACCCCTACCGGAAGGCGCGCCCCCGCGGCGCGCCTTTTGCGTTTACGCGGTGCGCGGCATCGGGCTGGAGCGCGGCCGCGCTAGCGACTAGAACTGCTGTCGTACTCCACTCCTCGAATCGTGCGAGCCGATGCGTCTGCTGATTGTCGAAGACGACCGCGAGACCGCCGCCTATCTGGCCAAGGGCCTGAAGGAGAGCGGCCATGTCGTGGATCATGCCAAGGACGGGGTCGACGGGCTGGAGCTGGCCCGCGGCCAGACCTATGACGTCGCCATCGTCGATCGCATGCTGCCGCGGATGGACGGCCTCACGCTGGTGAAGACGATGCGCGACGAGGGCAACCTCGTGCCCGTGCTTTTTCTCAGCGCGCTGTCGGACATCGACGACCGCGTGCGCGGCCTGAAGGCCGGCGGCGACGACTACCTGACCAA
Organism: Alphaproteobacteria bacterium; assembly: GCA_020852655.1. GTDB lineage: Bacteria > Pseudomonadota > Alphaproteobacteria > Micropepsales > Micropepsaceae > JADZAI01. Next base: position 11,397 of record JADZAI010000066.1, on the reverse strand, counting down.
GCCCTATGCCATCACCGAGCTGCTGGCTCGGGTCGATGCGCTGGTGCGCCGCCGCCAGCCCGAGCAGGTGCAGACCAAGCTGGTGGTGGGCGACCTGGAACTCGACCTCCTGTCGCGCTCGGCAACGCGCAACAAGCAGACGATCGAACTCCAGCCGCGCGAATTCCTGCTGCTGGAATATCTCATGCGCCATGCCGGCCAGGTGGTGACGCGCACCATGCTGCTGGAGAATGTCTGGGATTATCACTTCGATCCGCAGACCAATGTGATCGACGTCCATATCTCGCGGCTGCGCGCCAAGATCGACAAGGGATTCGCCGACGCGCTGCTGCATACCGTGCGCGGCGCGGGCTATTGCCTCCGTGCGGTTCCTTAATCTCTTTCGCACGACGGCGTTTCGCCTCGCGCTCATCTATCTGCTGCTGTTCGCCGCTTCGGCCTTCGCGCTGATCGCGTTCATCTACTGGAACACCGCCGGCTTCATGGCGGCGCAGACGGACGAGACGATCAACGCCGAGATCCAGGGCCTGCGCGAGCAATACGGCGCATCGGGCCTGCCCGGCCTGCGCCAGGTGGTGATCGAGCGCAGCTCGGTGGCGCGCGGCGGCCTCTATCTCCTCGCCAACTCCGACCAGTCGCGCATCGCCGGCAATCTCGACCGCTGGCCGGATGCGCCGACGGGGCAGGGCGGCTGGGTCGATTTCACCTATGACCGGCCGAGCCTCTCCGGCTCCGACCGCCGCTCGGCCCGGGCCCGCCATCTCGAACTGCTGGGCGGCTTCCAGCTTCTCGTCGGGCGCGACGTGCACGAGCGGCGCGAGATCGAGGACCGCATCGAGAGCGCGCTCTTCTGGTCGGCCTGCATCACCGTCGGTCTCGGCCTCATCGGCGGGCTGCTGATGAGCCGCAACGTGACGCGGCGGCTCGACGTCATCAACGAGACGACGCGCGACATCATCGACGGCGACCTGAACCGCCGCGTGCCGCTCTCGGGCTCGAACGACGAGTTCGACGAGCTGGCGACCAACCTCAACGACATGCTCGACCAGATCGGCTCGCTGATGGCCGGGATGAGCGAGGTCGCCGACAATATCGCGCACGATCTGCGCACGCCGCTGAACCGCCTGCGCTCGCGGCTGGAAGTGACGCTGATGAAGCCGGCGAGCGAGCTGGAATATCGCGAGGCGCTGGAGGGCGCGATCGCGGAATCGGACCAGCTCATCTCCACCTTCAACTCGCTCCTGCTGATCGCCCGCGCCGAGACCGGCCAGGCGCGCGAGAATTTCGAGGAGCTGGAGCTGAAGTCGGTCCTCACCGACGTGGTAGAGCTTTATGAACCGCTGGCCGAGGCCAAGCGCATCACGCTGAAGACCTCGGCCAGCCAGGCGGCGCCGATCAACGGCGACCGCGGCCTGATCTCGCAGATGCTGGCGAACCTCATCGACAACGCCATCAAATACACGCCCGAGGACGGCATGGTCACCGTCTCGATCCGGCGCACCGGGCGCCATGCCGTGGTCGAGGTGCGCGACACCGGGGCCGGCATTCCGCAGGCCGAGCGCGAGCATGTGCTGCGCCGCTTCGTCCGCCTCGAAGCCAGCCGGAACGAACCTGGCAGCGGCCTCGGCCTCAGCCTCGTCGCCGCCGTCGCCCGGCTGCACGATGCCGAGATCACGCTCGGCGATGCGAAGCCGGGCCTGATCGCGACGCTGCGCTTCCACCTGAAGGATTGACCGGCGGGCGCACGAACCAGAGCAGGACGAAGCCGAGCGTCACGAAGACGAACACGACGCTGAGCCCGAGGCGCTGGTCGCCCGTCACCTGGGTGACGAAGCCGACGGTCAGCGGCGCCAGGAAGGCCGTCGCGCGGCCCGAGAGGTTGTAGAGGCCGAAGAACTCGGCGACCTGGGCCGGCGGCGCCATGCGCGCCATGTAGGTGCGGCTGGAGGCGAGGGCGGGTCCGACGAAGAGCGCGCCGACGAAGCCGACGGTCAGGAAGGCCTGTTCGGGCAGGGTGGTGAAGCCCGCCGCCGCCAGCGGCGCACCGAGCAGCGGCAACTGCATGGCGATTTCGTCCGGCGTCAGATCGATAAAATACCAGAGCGTATCGGGGTCGGTGCCGATATTGACGAGCATCGCCGTCATGAAGGCGACGAGCGAGACCTGGATCGTCAGCTTGGAACCGACGCGGTCGTCCACCAGCCCTCCGATCACCGCGCTGACCGGCAGGGCGATGATCGAGATGAGGGCATAGAGGCTGACCTTCTCCTGCTCCCAGCCGAAGACCGAAGCGGCGAAGATCGCGACGAAGGCGAAGACCGCGGTGAGGCCGTCGTAATAGAGCATGCGCGCGAGCAGGAAGGTGACGATGTGCCGGTAGTCGCGCACCGCGCGCAGCGTCCGCGCGAGGCCGCCTATGCCCTGACGGACGCAGGTGGCGAGCGACAGGCCCGAGCGCCGCGCGTCGGGCGTCAGGATCAGCAGCGGGAAGACGAAGAGCGCGACGAAGACGGCGGAGAGCAGGGCGATGCTGCGCTCCTGCACATGTGCCGCGTCGTCCGCCCCGCCGACTTCGAACGAGAGATAGAGGAAGAGGCCGAGCAGCGCGCCGGCGTAGGACATCGCATAGGCGACCGCCGACAGCGTGCCGATGCGCCGGGCCGGCGCGATCGCCGGCAGCATCGCGTTGTGGAAGATGAAGGCGAGTTCGAGCGTCAGGCTGCTGAGCACAACGAAGGTCGCCGCCCACAGCACGGCGCCGGGCTTGGCGAAATAGAGTGCGCAGATGCAGGGGACGGCGATCGCCGTGAAGAGAGCGAGCCCGGGCTTGCGCGGGCCGTAGCGGTCGGCGATCGCGCCGACCATCGGGCTGAGCAAGGCGACGAGGAATCCCGTCAGGCCGCCGATATAGCCCCAATAGGCCTGGCCGGTGACGGGATCGCCGAGCACGACGTGGTTGGCGAAATAGGCCGCGAAGACGAACACCACGAGCGCCACGAAATACGGGCCGCCGCCGAACTCGTAGAACGTCCAGGCGATGCGCGCGGCCAGCGCCGCAGGCTGGTCGCCCGTCAGGGTCGTGTCGCCGCGAGCCTCGTCCCGGGCGCCGATCGCTTCCGTCATGTGTCCTTCGATCGCTGATCGCCCGGCGGCCGCAGGGTCCGGCCGCGCCGCATGGTGCCCGTCGCGCGCCGCTTCGCAAGTGCGAAGTTCGGCCGCCCGGCGGGGCGGACCGCGCCCTTGCGCGCGCTTGGCTTTGGTGCCGCTGCGCGATTCCCTGAGTCGGACAGGGATTCGTGAGGGGGGCGGCCACGAATCCCTGTAAAAATCACGATTTCCCGTGTTGCCCGTGCCGCGCGGTTGATATTGTGCGTGTCACGAATCAGCAGGGGCAACATGCCATGAGCAAAGCAGCGTTCATCGATCTCGTCGCGAACCTCGACAAGAAGGACATCCTCAGCAAGGCCGACGCGAAGCGCCAGATCGAGCGCGTGTTCGGCGCGATCGAAGCCGGCCTGAAGGCTGGCAAGGACAAGGGCTACACGATCGGCGGCTTCGGCACGTTCAAGGTCGGCAAGCGCGCGGCGCGCAAGGGCCGCAACCCGCGCACCGGCGAAGCGATCAAGATCAAGGCGTCGAAGACGCTGCGCTTCAAGCCCGCGGCCTCGCTGCGCAAGGCAGCCGGCGCCTAGGCGACCCCTAGGTATTTTTCCGGTCCGGTAAGGGGCCTGCCGCAGTCGCGGCGGGCCCTTTGCCTTGCTATGGGTCGGTCATGTCCGCCTGGCCCGCTTCGATCGACGACCTGCCCGCGCCCTACGATGCCGCCCGCGTTGCGCGCCTGCGCGAGCGCCTGGCGGAGGCGGGCGTCGCGCTCGCCGATCCGCGCTTCGAGCGCCTGGTCGCCTTCGTCGCCGGATCGAGCCCCTATCTCGCCCAGTCCATGTCCCGCGACGCCGCGCTGCTTGCGGAGCTGGAGCAGTCCGGGCCGGTCGCCGTCGCCGAAGCGCAGATCGCCGAAGCCGAAGCGGCGGGCGCGGGCGGGGAGCGGGCCGACCTGCTGCGCCGGCTGCGCGTCGCCAAGCGGCGCACCGCGCTGGCGACGGCGCTGGGCGACGTGGCCGGTGCGATGGACCTCGACGCCGTCACCGGCACGCTGACGCGCCTCGCCGACGCTGCGCTGCAATCGGCCTTCGCCTTCGGCTTGCGCGCCGAAGCCGCCGCCGGGCGCTATCGTCCCGCCGACCTCGCGCAGCCGATGCAGGGCAGCGGCCTCATCGTGCTCGCGATGGGCAAATACGGCGCCTTCGAGCTGAACTATTCCAGCGACATCGACTTCGTCGTCTTCTTCGAGCGCGACCAGCTTCCGGTCGCGCCGGGCGTGGAGCATGTCCCCTTCCTGGTGAGGGTCGTCCAGTCCGTCGTGAAGGCGCTCCAGGAGCGCACCGGCGACGGCTATGTCTTCCGCACCGATCTGCGCCTGCGCCCCGATGCCGGCGCGACGCAGATCGCGATCTCGACCGAGGCCGCGCTCACCTATTACGAGGCGATGGGCCAGAACTGGGAGCGCGCCGCCATGATCAAGGCGCGCGCCTGCGCCGGCGACCTCGTCGCCGGCGAGAATTTCCTGAAGGAGCTGCGCCCCTTCGTGTGGCGCAAGAATCTGGATTTCGCGGCGGTCGAGGACATCCATTCGATCAAGCGCCAGATCCACGCCGCCAAGGGCGGTTCGGAGGTGACGATCGCCGGGCACGACGTGAAGCTCGGCCGCGGCGGCATCCGCGAGATCGAGTTCTTCGCCCAGACGCAGCAATTGATCCTGGGCGGCCGCTACCCAATGCTGCGCTCGCGCCGCACGCTCGATGCGATCCGTGCGCTGACGGCGGAGCGTGTCGTCGGCGCCGACGCGGAGCGCGATCTCTCGGCCTGCTATCTTTATCTGCGCACCCTGGAACACCGGCTCCAGATGGTGGCCGACGAGCAGACCCACCGTATGCCGGAAGACGCCGAGGCGCGCGCCAATGTCGCGCGCTTCATGGGCTTTCCCGATCTCGCCGCGTTCGAGGCGAAGACGCTGTCGGTGCTGCGCATCGTCGAGCGGCACTATGCGGCGCTGTTCGAAAGCTCCGCACCGCTCGCCGCCGCCGAGGGCAGCCTGGTCTTCACGGGCGTCGACGAGGACCCCGAGACGCTGAAGACCCTCGCGGCGATGGGCTTCACGCGGCCGCAGGGCGTCTCCGCCGCGGTGCGCGGCTGGCACCACGGGCGCATGGCGGCGACCCGCAGCGCCCGGGCGCGCGAATTGCTGACCGCGCTGATGCCGGCCCTGCTGACGGCGCTCGGCAAGACCGCCGATCCCGACACCGCCTTCACCCGCTTCGACAAGCTGCTGCACGGACTGCCGGCCGGCGTGCAGCTCTTTTCGCTGATCAAGGCCAATCCCTGGCTGCTCGACGTGCTGGCCGAGATCTGCGGCGCCGCGCCGCGCCTCGCCGGCCATCTCGCGCGCACCCCGGCGGTGCTCGATGCGCTGCTCGATCCGGCCTATCTGACCGAGCCGCCGGACGAGGCGGAGGTCGTGGCGGCATTCGCCCGGTCGCTCGGCGAAGCGCCGGACTATGAAGCCATGCTCGACGCCGCCCGCCGCACGGCGCGCGAGCTCAATTTCCGCGTCGGCCTGCAATTGCTGCGCGGCGTGCTCGGGCCGGAAGAGGTCGGCTCGGCCTATGCGACGATCGCCGAGCATGCGCTCCATGCCGTCTTCGCGCGCGTGCGCAGCGCCTTCGAGACGGCGCACGGCAAGGTGCCGCACGGCGTCTTCGCGATCGTCGCGATGGGCCGGCTCGGCGCGCGCAAGATGACGGCGGCCTCGGACCTCGACCTGATCTTCCTCTACGACCACGACGCCGATGCGGTTTCAGACGGTCCGTCGCCGCTGGTTCCCAGCCTCTATTTTGCCCGGCTCTCCCAGCGCCTGATCGCCGCGCTGACCTCGCTCACCACCGAAGGCCGGCTCTACGAGGTCGACATGCGGCTGCGGCCGTCCGGCAGCAAGGGGCCGGTGGCGGTGCGGCTGGAGACCTTCACGAACTACCACGCCGCCGAATCATGGACCTGGGAGCGCATGGCGCTGACGCGGTCGCGCGTCGTCTTCGCCGACGCGGCGTTCGGCGATGCGGTCTCGGGCGCCATCGCGGCGGCGCTCGCCAAGCCGCAAGACCCCGCTGCGATCCGCGCCGACGCGACAGCGATGCGGGCGCTGCTGATGCGCGAAAAGCCGGGCCGCGGCATCTTCGACCTGAAGACCGTGCGCGGCGGCATGATGGACGTGGAGTTCATCGCCCAGACCCACCTGCTGATCGCCGAGGCCGGCCATCCCGGCATCCACACCGGCGCGACGCAGGAGGCCCTGTCGCGCCTTGCCGGCGCAGGCGCCCTATCGGGCGAGGATGCCCGGGCGCTGGCGGCCGCCTATCTTCTCTACACCCGCGTCAACCACATCCTGCGCCTGACCTCCGAGGACGACGCGGCGGCGGTGACGGAGACCGGCCTTCAGCAATTGCTGGTGCGCGCGACGGGCCTCGCGCCGTTCGCGGCGCTGGAATCCGCGCTCCGGACCGCGCAGGCCGATGTCGCGCAGCGCTTCGACCGGCTGGTCGGCCCGCCCGGCTAATGCATCGCGAACCGGATGGGGACCGATTTCGGTCCGCAGACGAATTCCGATTCCGACCATTTGCCCTCACCCGCCATCTCGACGGACTGAAGCCGCGGGAGGAGCGTCTCCCACAGCAGCCGCATCTCGAGGCGCGCCAGGTGCTGGCCGAGGCAGATATGGCCGCCATAGCCGAAGCCGACATGGCGGTTGGGCGAGCGGCCGGGATCGAAGGTGAACGGCTCGGCGAAGACGTCCTCGTCGCGATTGGCGGAGAGATAGGAGAGATAGACGAGGTCGCCCTTGCGGATCTTGCGGCCGCGGATCTCGTAATCCTGTGTCGCCGAGCGGACGAATTGCTGGACGGGCGTCGCCCACCTTATCGTCTCCTCCACGAAGCCCGGGATGAGCGCCGGGTCCGCCTTCAGCCGGGCGAGAAGCCCGGGCTGGGTGGCCAGCCTCCACATGCCTATCGCGGTCGTCGCCGAGGTCGTGTCGTGCCCGGCGGTGGAGGCGATCGCGAAATACGAGACCATCGCGCGCTCTTCCATGTATTCGCCGAAGACCTTGCCGTTCGCGATCAGCGAGGCGAGGTCGTCGCGCGGGCATTTGCGGCGGTCCTGGATGAGGGGCGTGTAGTAGGTCTTGAACTCGTCGAACACGATATTCCAGGTGCGCGTGATCTCGATGGGATCAGTCGGGTCCGACCCCGGGCGCTTCAGGTCGGGATCGGCATAGCTGAAGAGCCACTGGGTGAGTTCCAGCATCTTGGCGTGGTCGGCGGGCGGCACGCCGATGAGGTCGAGCACGACCTTCAGCGGATAGAGGAACGCGATCTCGCTGGCGAAGTCGCACTGGGGCGCCTTCTCGGCCAGGAGGTTCACATAGGCTTCCGCCGTCTGCCGCACGCTGGCGGTCAGCGGCTCGATCTGGGCCGGCATGAAGGAGGGTCCGAGGACCGCGCGATAGGCGCCGTGTTCGGGGGGATCGAGCTGCACCAGCGAGCGGAAGATATTGTACTGGCCGCCGGTATATTGGCGCACCAGCGCCTCGCCGGCCTTGGAGATCAGCGTCTTCGACCGGTCGCCGCCGTGGAAGATGTCGTCGCGCCGCGTGATTTCGCGCAGGTCCGCCCATTTCGTGACGATCCAGTGCGGATCGTAGCCCGGCACTTCGACGACCGAGAGCGGATAGTCGCGGCGCAGCCGGGTGAACACCGCATGCACCGCATCGCGGTCGCGAAACGAGACGGGATCGAATGCGGGTGCGACAAGCTCCGCCGGGATGTGCGCTTCCATCGGCCACTCCTCCAAATTTGCGTATATTGAATACGCAAAAATACGTTGGCGTCAACCGCACCCCTGTGGCGACATCGGCGCATGAAGATGCGGGACCTCGAGCGTGACACCGGCGTGAACCGCGAGACGATCCGCGTCTATCTGCGCGAGGGGCTGCTGCCGCCGCCGGATCGTCCGCACCGCAACGTGGCCGACTATGGCGCGGCCCATGCCGACGGCATCCGGGCGATCCAGCGCCTGCAAAAGGAGCAGGGGCTGACCCTCAAGCAGATCGGCGCGCTGCTCGCCAACGGCGCCGCCGGGGCGCCGGTGCGGCCGGGCGCCTTTCCCCATATCGAACGGCTGGTCGGCGCGCGGCTCGATCAGTACGACGCCTTCGTGCCGCTCGATTCGGTCCTGCCGCGTAATCCAGAGGCACGGTGCGATGCCACGGCGCTCCAGAAGATCGGCGCGATCCGCCTGGCCGGCTCAGGCCGCGGCGCGGCCCTGTCGCGCGCCGACGCCGAACTCGTCGGCATCTGGGGCGACATGCGCGCGGCGGGCTTCACGGAAGCGCAGGGCTTCGCGCCGTCCATCCTCGGCTTCTATGTCGAAGCGGCCGGCGCGCTCGCGCGGACCGAGGTCGAGCGCTTCCTTTCCATCGTCTCCGGCCGCCTTGACGAGCCGGCGGCCGCCGAAATGGCCTTCGAGGCGATCAACCGGATGCTGCAATTCTTCGGCGTGCTGCGGGCCAAGGCTGTGCTGAAGGAACTGGGGCGCGAACGGCGGCCCGCCAGGCGCGGCCCGAAGCGGCGCGGCTAGGTCCGCGGCAGCAGCACGAGGCTGTTGTCGCCCCAGGAGATCGTCACCTGCTCGCCCGGCATGAAGCTCGCCAGCGTCGAGCGGTCGCCCTGCTCGGTGGCGACCTGGAGCGGCTCGGCGCGGCCGGCGATCGTCACCTGGTAGTGGTTGCGGTCGCCGAGATAGGCGCAGGCGCCGATGTCGCCCTTGATGCCTTTCTCGCCGGGATGCGGCGCGCCGCGCACGACGTCGAGCTTCTCGGGCCGCGCGCCGACCAGAATCTCGGCGCCGGCCGGCGCGAAGGCGTGGTCGGCCGGCAGCGGCACGTTGACGAGGCCAAGGCCCTGGGCCTCGACGACGGCAACCTTGTCGTCCTTCGACTTCACCGTGCCATTGAGCAGGTTGATCGTGCCGATGAAGTCGGCCACCTCGCGCGTCGTCGGCGATTCATACAGTTCGCGCGGCGTGGCGATCTGCATCACCTTGCCCTTCTGCATCACCGCGATGCGGTCGGAGAGCGAGAGCGCCTCCTCCTGGTCGTGCGTGACGAAGATGAAGGTGATGCCGACATTCTGCTGGAGCGAGCGCAGTTCGAACTGCATCTGCTCGCGCAGCTTCTTGTCGAGCGCGCCGAGCGGCTCGTCGAGCAGCAGCACCTTCGGCCGGTTCACGAGCGCCCGGGCGAGCGCCACGCGCTGGCGCTGCCCGCCGGACATCTGGTCGGCCTTGCGGGTCTCGAACCCGTCCATGCGGATCATGGCGAGCGCTTCCTTCACCCGCCGGTCGAGTTCGGCCTTGTCGAGCCTGAGCTTCCTGAGGCCGTAGGCGACGTTGTCGTAGACGTCGAGGTGCGGGAAGATGGCGTAGGACTGGAACACCATGTTCGTCGGCCGCTTGTTGGCCGGAACGCCGGTGACCGGTTGTCCGTCGATATAGATCTCGCCCTCGGTCGGAAACTCGAAGCCGGCGATCATGCGCAGCAGCGTCGTCTTGCCGCAGCCCGACGGCCCGAGCAGCGAAAAGAACTCGCCCTGCTTGATCCCGAAATCGGCGTTGTCGACGGCGTGGAAGCTGCCGAAGCGCTTGGTGATGTTCTCGATGCGGATGTAGTCGCCGGCGCTCATCTCGAATCCTTCATCGCACGCCGACATTGGGCGTATCGCCCTGGGCGCCGACCTGCCGCAGCCACTCGGCGAACACGACCAGCACGATCGAGACGAGCAGGATGCAGGTGCCGAGCGCCAGCACGGGCGGAAAGTTGGACGGGAAGCGGAGCTGGCCCCAGATATAGAGGGGCAGGGTGATCTGGTCGCCCTGGAGGAAGAAGGCGAGCAGGAACTCGTCGAAGGAAACGATGAAGGTAAGCAGCAGGCTGGAGACGATGGCCGGCGCGATCAGCGGGAAGGTGACGCGCCAGAAGGTCATCCAGCCGCTCTCGCCGAGATCCATGGAGGCTTCCTCCAGGCTCTTGTCGAAGCCGTCCATGCGGGCGATCAGCACCGACATCGCGAAGGGCGTGCACAGCATCACGTGGCCCATGGCGATGGTGACGAGCGAGAGGGGAATGCTCGCAAGGTTGAGGATGATGAGGAGGGCGAGGCCCAGCAGCACTTCGGGGATGAAGAGCGGCAGCGAGATGAGGCCCATCGCGACGCCCTTGCCGGGCATCGCATAGCGGGTGATCGCCTTGGCCGCGAGGAGCCCCATGATGGTGGCGAGGATCGAGGCGATCAGCCCGACCTGGATCGAGTTCCACAGCGCCGTGATCATCTCCGGCCGCTCGCCCAGTTCCTCATACCAGCGGGTCGAGAAGCCCTCGATCGGGAAGCGGAAGATGGTCTGGTCCGCGAACGAGAAGAACGGCAGCACCAGCATCGGCGCATAGAGGAAGAAGAGATACGCGAAGGCGAAGATCGTGATCCCGATCCCGCGCTCGCCGACCTTTTTCAGCGGCTGGGTCATCGGAGCTGCCTCGCCGAAAGCCGGATCGCCTGTATCAGGAAGACTGCGACGATGGCGACGAACAGCATCGACAGGATCGCCGCCGCGGCTGCCAGCGGCCAGTCATTCGCCTTGAAGGCCGCGTAGATGATGCCCGCGATCATCGCGTTCTTCGGCCCGCCGACCAGGATCGGCGTGACGTAATCGCCGATCGTCGGCACGAAGATCAGCACGATGGCCGAGATGACGCCGGGCAGCGACAGCGGAAAGGTGATGCGCCAGAAGCTGCGCAGCGGGCCGTCGCCGAGATCGGCCGCGGCCTCCAGCAGCGTGCGGTCGACCTTCTCCAGGCTCACATAGATCGGCAGGATCGCGAAGGCCGCCCATGCATGCGCCATGGTGATGACGATGGCGGTGTCGGAAAAGAGCAGCCAGCGGATCGGCTCGTCGATCAAGCCTACGCCCTGAAGCGTGCCGTTGATGACGCCTTCGTTCGCCAGGATGATGCGCCAGGCGAAGATGCGCAGCAGATAGCTCGTCCAGAACGGGATGGTCAGCAGGATCAGCCAGATGAACTTGCCGCGCTTCACATGGAACGCGACGTAATAGGCGATCGGATAGGCGAGCAGCACGGTGAACAGCGTCACCACGCCCGAAATCCACAGCGAGCGGATGAAGATCGGCTGGTAGCGGTCCAGCGCATAGGCGTAGTTGTGCGCCGTCAGCGTG
>JADZAI010000065.1 GCA_020852655.1 Alphaproteobacteria bacterium | reverse complement strand
CCGGGCTCCAGCGACACGTCGAGCTGGCCGCCGGATTGCGTGCCGTCGAACGGGCCCGGGGCGCCGTCGAGCGTCTTGACGAAGCCGCCGACCAGCGCGCCGACCTTGAGCAGCTGGAGCTGGGCCGAGAGGTACTGCCCGTACTCGCGCAGCGGCACCATGACCGGGGCGAACCACGTCAGGCCGCGGACCTGGCCGGGCGCCAGCGGGCGCATGACGTGGATCATGTCCTCGGCCGGAACCCGGCGTGCGGCGCCGGTGGCGAGCGCCAGCGGCCCGCCCAGCTCCTGCAGGACGTGGTAGGCGACGACACGGTCGGACGTATCGAACTCGACGCCGTTGACGATGCGGCGGCCCTCGCCCAGCTCGCGGCTCAGCGACCAGTCGACCCGCTCGGCGGCGATCAGGCGGACACGCAGGGCCCCGTCCGCTGCGAACTCCAGGTGCGCGAAGGCTTCGCCGTCGATCGCGGTCGCCCGGAGCATCGCCGCCTGGAGGCCGTAGACGTCGGTCCGCCCATCGGCGTCGGCCGCACCGATCCAGGCGTTCCAGGCAGCCCCCAGGCTCCGGTTGCGTGGCACCGGCACGATGCCGGCGCCGACGGCATTGGACACCCAGGCCTCGACGCCGTTGCAGGCGAACGGGTCGTTGGCGACCAGGTCATGTGCGCGGCGGGCGGCGATGGCGCCGCCGACCGCGACCTCTCGCGCGATGCCGCTCCAGGCCGGCCGGTTCGTCCACGGCCGCGGCGACGCCGCGTCGAGCGCGCGGCCGGCGATCCAGCGCGCGACGCGGTTGCGGACGGCGGCGAGGCGCATCAGATCAGCCTTCGGCGGTCGCCTCCGCCAGCTTGGCCTTCACGCGCTCCGCGAGACGGTCGAGGTTCAGCGTGATGAGCGCATGGACTTCCGGGCAGGCGAGCCACTTCGGCAGGTTCCGCGCCTCGATGATCTCGTGCTGGACGCCGCGCGCATATTCACGGTCGTAGCGGGGGCCAGGGAAGGCCGAGGGCGGCTGCTGGTGGTCGGGCCAGTTCATCGGCCTATCGCCGCCCGCCCCGTCCCAGCTCCGCGCGACGTAGGGGCCGGTCCATGCCACCAGGATCGCCTCGTCGCTCTTGAAGCCGTGGAAGTACTTGGTCGCCGCCTGCCAATCCGGCTTCGCGAGCGTATCGCGAGGGACACCGAGATGGCCCAGCTCCGCCAAGATGGCGAGTGTCATGACATCCCTGAGGGTGTACTCGCGCGGCCTCCCCGGCGTGGGCTTGTGCTCCGGTTCGAACATGCCACGGCTGATTGCGTGATCGATCCCGGCGATCGGGTATCCAGACGCACGAGACGCGGCGCGGCGGTTGTATGTGGTCATTCGAGCACCTCTGCCAACTAGGCGGAGGGTCTTTTTATCGTACCTCTGCCATATAGGCAAGGCTAATTAGGCGGACCGTCCGCGCTACCGGCGGCGGCTTGAAAGTGAAGCCCTATCAACGTGCCTCAGGGGGCTGATCACCTTTCCCCAACGGAACGTCCGGTCGAGGCGCCTGTGGGGCCGCAGGGCTCGCGATAGGCGCGCTAGATGGCGTAGAAGGTTGCGGAGGATGGGGCGGTGTACCTATCGGCCCCTCTAGAAATCCGGCCGTCCTGAGCTGGTGCATCCTATAGCCTCGTTCAGCGCTTTTCAGTCGCTCCTCATCGGTAAGCCACTCAGGGGCGTAGATGCGCTCTATGTCAAACGTGTCCAGTTGGTCTCCGTAACCCAATGATCTGGCGATCGCATTCAATAGCTGCACGCTCTTCTGAAGTCTTAGTTCGATGCCAGGCGCATTATCAAAGAATGCTCGTTTTGATACCATAGAGTGATATTCCTTCCAAATTTGACGTATCTGCTTATCGTCCGCAAATGCTACTTCTATAAGATTTAACGCACTCACATAATCGTGTGATTGTATATAGTGTCTAGACTTCATCAGCGTCTGGAATATCCATAATTTTGTTTGACGCTTGGCGTTTTGCTCGCCCCATCTTCGCGTTACATATAATGCGATGATTGGCGCCGAAATCACCGCCAACACTTGTGCAATCACGTTGCATACCGCGATGAAGTTCGCCCATTCTGCGGTTGATGAAGGCATTTTGGCCCACCCATTAAAGCCGAACACCCACTATACCGCTGTTCCCCAAGCAATTAAAATCTGCAATCTTGTCATGCTGCACCGTATGCGGACCGCATCCACCTTGAGGGTATTCTGGATGGCCGCTGCGGTGGCATAGTTTGGTATGCAGCATCGCCCTTCAATGGGTACTCAGCTAGCGAACTCGCCTCGTGACTAAGACGCAGACCAAGCGCGATCAACCCGTGTAGTGCGGCCGTCGCGTAGATGCGAAGGTCAAGCGCCTCGTTGCGGTCCGAGCTTCCCTTCTTCCATTCGCGCACCGGCCGGCCCTTGCGATGGCTCGTGACTAGGCGCTCGACCGTGAGTTGGCGGAAATAGTCTTCCGGCCGACCGACGGGGAAGTGACATGCGCCCGGGCCGGCTTCGGCGAGGCGCAGGCGGGCATAGAGCGTTTCCTTGGCGGCATCGACGCCGACCAAGTAGATCGGCGAGCGGTCGCGCGTGTTGCGGCTGGGCCGGCGCGGCCAGACGGGCACCCCAGCGCCGGCCCGGCCTTTGATCGCCCAGACGCGGCGGCCGGCGCGCTCGGCGCAGAAGCGATAGACGGATTGGGTGTGGTGGCCGCCCGAGTCGATGGCGGCGGCACGGACCGTCAGGTCGGGCACCGCGCGCGCGTGCGGGAAGGTCCGCAGCAGCTCGGCGTCGAGCGTGCGCCAGACGTCGGGACCGGCGGGGTCGCCCCAAAGCGCCTGATGGTCGATCGACCAGCTCTCTTCGTCGCGGCCCCAGCCGACAATCTCCAGCTCGAGGCGATCATCCTGGACGTCGACGCCGGCGGTCAGCGTCACGACGTCAGCCGGCAGCCGCTCGCCCCACGCTTCGAGGCGCGACAGGAACGATGCCGCCAGCGGCGGCTCGGCCGCTTCCTCGTGCCACAGGTCGCCCAGGCGCACGTTGCGGAAGACCTTGTGCCGCGCGGGGTCTCGGTAGACCTGCCCGTGTTCCAAGGCGATCTCGGCCAGGGTCTGGAACGGCGACATCAGCCCGCCAATGTGGAACCCGGCGGTGCGGCCGTCGCCCGCCGCCGTCGAGCGCCAAGCGCCGCGATCCTCGCGGATGATCCGCTGGCGGGCCGCCTCGTCGACGATACCGCCACAATGCGGGCAGGCGAGATAGGCCGCCTCGCGCCGGCCCTCCGGCCAGGTCAGGTGTTCCCAACCCAGCACCCAGCCCTCGCCGCAGCTTGGGCACTCGGCGTGCCAGCGGCGGCGGTCGCTCTCGGCGTAGGCCGTCTCGATGCGTGAGAAGCCGGCGAGGCTGGGCGTGCTGATCAGCACGACCTTGCGCCGGGCGCCGAACGTCATCGTGGCGCGCATAGCGAGCTGCACCGGGTCGCCCTCGTCGCCCGCGTCGACCGGGTAGGCATCGACCTCGTCGAGCACCAGGTAGCGCGCCGGCAGCGAGCGCAGCCCGATCGGGCTGTTCGCGCCGACCATCACCAACTCGCCGCCGACGAAGCGCTTGCGGGTGGCGCTGTTGCCCGGGTCGCGGCTGCGGAAGGGCACGGCGATGGCGCGTAGCGCCGGCGTGTGCTCGATCAGGGGATCTATGCGGGTCGGCGTGTTCCGCCGGATCATCTCGGTCGACGGCATCACCAGCATGGCCGTGCCGGGCGCATGGCACATGACATGGCCGAGGAAGTTAAGCGCGGCTTCCGTGCCGCCGACCTGGGCGGACTTCATCACCACGACGCGCTCGATGCCGTTGTCCGGCGTCATGGCGTCCATGACGGCGCGCAGGAACGGCATGCGGTCGGTCCGCCAGGGGCCCGGCTCGGCGCTCGACGGCGGCAGGATGCGATGCCGGTCGGCCCATTGCGACACCGTGAGGCGCGGCGGCGGCGCCAGGCCGCGGCGCCATATCGCATCGACCCAGGTGGCGGTGCCGTCACCCATCGCCCAGCGCCTCCAGCGGGGTCGCCGAGAGGCGCTCCAGGTGCGCCCGCATCTCGCGGTCCAGGGCGATGAAGAGGCGCCCGGCGTCGCTGCCGAGCTCGGCAGCGAGGGTCGGCGCGATCCGCTGCACCCAGGCGGTGTGTGCGTCACGCTCGGCGCGTGCCCTGGCGAAGATGACGGCCTCGGCCGCCTTCCGGTCGACCAGCTCGCCGCGCTTCCGGGCCGCCTCGATGCGCAGCAGCTCCAGCCGCTCGACATCGATCGCCGCCTTGACGCCGCGCGGCGCCGGCGCGTCGAGAGGCTCGCCCTTGGCGCGCCGCGAGCGGTCGGGGTCGACGTTGTCGCGCATCCAGGCGTCGCCGGCGGACGGCACGATCTTCCCGGCCGGCGTCGTCGGCAGGCCGGCCCGCACGAGCTGCGATATCCGCGATGGGGAAAGGCCGACCCGGCGCGCGAAGTCGCTCTTGCCGATCGGCGCATCGGGGTCGGGCGGCGTATGGCCGATGCCTAAAGCGCCCTGCATTTCAGGCACTGCAAGCTAAACACGCTAGGCAAGCCCCGGG
>JADZAI010000064.1 GCA_020852655.1 Alphaproteobacteria bacterium | reverse complement strand
GGTCACGGGTGTCCCGCCGGCACGCGACCGGCCGCTGGCCGAGGTCACGGACAAGGTGGTTGCGGACTGGATCACCGAGGAAACCGATCGGCTGGTCTCCACCAAGGCCGCAGAACTCGAGAAGCGAGTCAAGGACAGCAACTCGCTCGACCAGGTTGCGAGCGAACTCGGCCTGGAGAAGCAGGTCAAGAGGGGCTTGAAGCGCGGGGCGGAGGACGTCGATCTCGGTCCGGACGGCGCTGCCGCCGTGTTTGCCGTGCCGCAGGGCGGCGCCGGCGTCATGGCGCCCGCCGATGGCAACACGAAGTTCCTCTTCCGCGTGACGGAGGTGTTCGAGCCGGCGGGAGCGGGTGCCGACGCCGTATCGGCCGAGAACCGGCAGGCCTATGCTTCTGGCATGGCCGACGACCTCCTCGACCAGCTCGTCTCGCGTCTCCAGGGCGAAATCGGCGTCACCACCAACCCCGCCGCGATCCAGCAGGCGCTGAGCTTCTGACGGGATCGCCATGGCCGACTTCAAATCCTTCATCGCCAAGGTCGCCGCCAGCAAGGCGCTGACCTTCGAGGAGGCGCGCGAGGCCTTTGACATCGTGATGTCCGGCGAGGCGACCCCGTCTCAGATCGGCGGCTTCCTGATGGCGCTGCGGGTGCGCGGCGAAACGGTGCCGGAGATCATGGGCGCGATCGCGACCATGCGCGACAAGATGCTGCGTGTGGACGCTCCGGCCAACGCGATCGACATTGTCGGCACGGGGGGCGACGGCCAGCACAGCCTCAACATCTCGACCGGCTCGGCCTTCGTCATCGCCGGCCACGGCGTGCCGGTGGCAAAGCACGGCAACCGCAATCTCTCCTCGCAATCGGGTGCCGCCGATGTGCTGATGGCACTCGGAATCCGGATCGACCTGGCACCGGACGCGATCTCCCGCTGCATTTCCGAGGCCGGCATCGGCTTCATGTTCGCGCCGGCCCATCATCCGGCGATGAAGTATGTCGGGCCCTCACGGGTGGAACTCGGAACGCGGACGATCTTCAACATCCTCGGGCCGCTTTCCAATCCCGGTGGCGTGAGGCGCCAGTTGGTCGGCGTCTTCGCGTCCGAATGGGTGAGGCCCATCGCCGACGCGTTGAGGGAACTCGGCGCTGAGAGCGTCTGGGTGGTCCACGGCGACGGCTATGACGAGATCACCACGACCGGCGAGACGCATGTGGCGGAGCTTGCCGACGGAACGATCCGGGAATTCACGATCACACCGGCGCAGTACGGGCTCGCCTGGCACACGCAGGCGGAGCTGAAGGGCGGCGACAGCGCCTTCAACGCCAGGGCTCTCCGCGACATGCTGTCAGGCGTACCGGGCGCCTATCGCGACACGGTGCTAATGAATGCGGGCGCGGGTCTCGTCGTCGCCGGCGTGGCAGAGGATATGAAGGAAGGTATAGCGCTTGCCGCGCAGTCGATCGACAGCGGCAAGGCTCTGGCGCGGCTGGAGAAACTGGTCCAGGTGTCGAACGAATGACCGACATCCTGCGCAAGATCGAAGTCTACAAACGCGAGGAAATCGCAGCAGCCAAGTCGCGTGTGCCACTGGCCGAGCTCAAGGCGCGCATTTCGGACGGCGAGAAGCCGCGCGGCTTTCTCGACGCGCTTCGCGCCAAACGAGCGGCGGGCCGGTTCGCGCTGATCGCCGAAATCAAGAAGGCGAGCCCGTCCAAGGGCTTGATCCGTCCGGACTTCGATCCGCCTTCGCTCGCCGCCGCCTACGAGGCCGGCGGCGCGGCATGTCTCTCCGTTCTCACCGACACGCCGTCCTTCCAGGGCGCACCTGAGTTCCTGACGCAGGCCAGACGCGCCTGCGCGCTGCCTGCACTGCGCAAGGATTTCATGTTCGACACCTACCAGGTCTTCGAGGCGCGGGCCTGGGGCGCGGACGCCATCCTGCTGATCATGGCGAGCCTGTCGGACGACGATGCGAAATTGCTCGAGGCCTGCGCTTTCGAGCTTGAGATGGATGTGCTCGTCGAAGTCCATGACGAGGCAGAGATGGAGCGGGCGCTGCAGCTCGACTCGCCGATGATCGGCGTGAACAACCGTAATCTGCGCACGTTCGAGGTCTCCCTCGACGTCTCCGAGCGTCTCGCCCGGATGGTTCCGCCGGACAGGCATCTCGTCGGCGAAAGCGGCATCTTCACCCATGACGACTGCCTCCGATTGGCGCGCCATGGCATCGGCACCTTTCTCGTCGGCGAAAGCCTGATGCGGCAGGCCGACGTCGCAGCCGCGACCCGCCTTCTGCTCAATGGCGCCGCCGCGGCGGCGGCGGAGTGACCATGGTCGCCCCTGCCCTGACCCATATCGGCGCCGACGGGCAGGCCGACATGGTCGACGTCGGGGCGAAGGCGGAGACCCAGCGGATCGCCGTTGCCGAGGGCGCGGTGATCATGAAACGCGAGACGCTGGACATGATCCTCGCCGGCAACGCAAAGAAGGGCGACGTGATCGGCGTCGCCCGGATCGCCGGCATCATGGCCGCCAAGCGCACGCACGAACTC
>JADZAI010000063.1 GCA_020852655.1 Alphaproteobacteria bacterium | reverse complement strand
GTGCTCCTGGTTCTCGCCGCGATCGGTGCGGTCCAGTTTTCGCAGGCGACGACGCTCACGGGCCTGGCGCTCGGCCGTGGCCTGATCGGCATGGGAGTCGCGACCTGCCTGATGGCAGGCTTCAAAGCCAACACGCTGTTCTGGCCCCCCGAGCGGCTCGGCACCGCCAACGGCGTGCTGATGGCCTTCGCCGGTGTCGGCGGTGCGGTCGGCACGCTGCCGGTCACATGGCTTGCCGACATCGCGGGTTGGCGTGGCGTGTTTCTAGTTCTTGCCGGCTGCACGCTGGTTCTCGCGGCGATCGTCTGGCGTGTGGTGCCCGACCGTCGCCCGAGCCGCGCCGACGACCTGCGTGAAGCCCTCGACGGAGTCCGCCGCGTTTTCACCGCTCCGGCGTTCTGGAGCGTGGTGCCGCTCTCCGCCGTCACGCAGTCGGTGTTCCAGGCCTATCACACGCTGTGGACCGCGCCCTGGCTCGTCGATGTCGCGGGATTCGCACCAGCCGACGTGCCCGGCGCGATGCTGCTGGTGCTGCTCGGGATCATTCCAGGCTATCTGCTCAGCGGGGCGGTCACCGATGCCCTTGGCCGTCGCGGTATAGACAAAGGCAAGCTCTTCGCCGCCTACACGGCGGCTTTCATCGCGCTGCAGGTCGTACTCGCCCTCGGCACCACCCGAGGCGCCGTAGCGCTGTGGATCCTCTACGTCATTCTTGGAACCGGTTCGGTGATCGCGTACGTGATCCTCACGCCGCTCTTTCCGAAGGAGCTCAGCGGCCGGCTGAACACGGCGATCAACCTGATCGTCTTCCTCGTCGCTTTCGTCATCCAAGCCTCGATCGGACATGCCTTGATCTGGGTCGAACAGGGCCTCGCCATGAGCCGCGCCGGCGCCCATGGCGTCGTGCTCGGCGCGTTGGTGGCGCTGCAGATCGCGATGTGGGTGTGGTACGTGCTGGGACGTCGCGGCGCCTGAGTCGATGTCCCGCGGGGAGGCTCCCACGTCCATCGCCGCTGTTCTCGCCCGCTGCTTCCTGCCCTTCGCGGCGGGGTCCCTCATGAGCTACCTGTTGCGGGGACCGAATGCGGTGATCGCACCGCAGCTCGCCGCGGAATTCGACCTCGCGCCAGCCGATATCGGCGTGCTGACCTCGGCCTATTTCGCCGCCTTCGCCGCGGCGCAGATCCCGCTGGGCGTCCTGCTGGATCGCTACGGCCCGCGGCGCGTGAACGGCTCCCTTTTCCTGATCGCCGGGCTCGGCGCCATGATCTATGCCCGAGCGCACTCGGTCGAGATGCTCGCCGTCGGCCGCGCGCTGATCGGGCTCGGTGTCTGCGGCGGCCTCATGTCCGGTTTCAAGGCGAACGTCATCTACTGGCCGCCGCAGCGCCTCGTCCTGATGAATGGAATCCTGCTGGCAGCGGGCGGGATCGGCGCGGCGGTCGCGACGCTGCCGCTGCAATGGGCCTTGTCCTTCGTCGACTGGCGCAGCGCGATGACCGCCCTCGCGGCGATCAGCGTCTGCGTCTCGCTGTTCATCCTGGTGATGGCGCCGGAGCGCGGGGGCGGCGGCGAACTCGCCCTCTCCGACCAGCTCGCCGGCGTGCGACGCGTCTTCGCCGCGGGACTGTTCTGGCGCGTGATGCCGATCACCGTGCTCACGCACGGCATGTTCCTCGCCTATCAGAGCCTGTGGGCCGCCCCTTGGCTCGAACATGTCGCGGGCCTCGACGCCGCCGCACGCGCCATCGTCCTGCTCGTGATCTCCTGCTCCATCATCGCCGGCCACCTGCTCGGCGGCGTCGCCGTCGAGCCTCTGGTCCGACGCGGTGTCGACAAGCGGCGCATCCTGGCGGTGTTCTTCCTCGCCTTCATGGCTACCGAGATTCCGATCGCGCTCGGCGTCACCGCCTTCCTGCCGCTACTGTGGTTCACCTTCACCCTGTTCGGCTGCGCCACGATCTTCGCCTACACAATCCTCACGCAGTCGTTTCCCGCCGGCATGGCGGGCCGCGTGAACACGGCGCTGAATCTGACGGTTTTTGCGGGTGCCTTCGCGCTTCAAGCGCTCGTCGGCTGGGCGATCCTCGGCGTGCAGGCCTTGGCTTCGCTCGAGCCGGGCGCCGCGCATCGCATCGTGATCGCGGGCCTGCTCGGACTCCAGGTCGTCGCCTATCTGTGGTTCCGGCCGTGCCTTGCGGGCGCATCGGCATCGCCCACGCCGTGAACCGATCGGATCATGCCTGCGGCGGCGGGGACACCGGACCATACAACTGGCGCGCGCGGGCCTCGAAGGCGGCGACCATGCGCTTGGTCGCCTCATTGAACAGGACGCCGATGACGGACTGCAGCAGCTTCGAGCGGAATTCGAAATCGACATAGAAGTCGATCAGTGCGCCGCCGCCCGGAAGCTCAGGCGACGGTGGCGCCGGATGGAACTGCCAGTGATTGTTGAGATGCTTGAACGGACCGTCGGCGTACCAGACATCGATACGCCCCGGCCGGATGAGTTTCACGTTCGAGGTGAACCGCTCGCGGATCATCTTGAAGCCGATCACGAGGTCGGCGACGAGCAGGTCGCCCTCGCGCTTCCGGATGCGCGAGGCCAGGCACCAGGGAAGAAACTCTGGATAGCGCTCGACCTGGGCGACGAGATCGAAGAGTTGCTCCGGTGTGTAGGGGAGCAGCCGCTTTTCGGCATGGGTCGGCATCAGGCTTGGAACTCATCCGCGGGGGCGCAAAGCGCGCGGTGCTACGACGAAGCACTATAGGCGGGGCTGGAAGCCGCGCGCCAACTCGATTCGAATCTACCGCGCCTCTCCGATCGCCGCGGCGCGCACGGCCCGAAGCCTCAGGAAGTCCGCGTCGGCGTGATAGGAGGAGCGCGTGAGCGGCGTCGCCGCGACGACGAGGAATCCCTTGGACAGCGCCATCGTCTTGTAGGCGTCGAACTCCTCGGGTGGGACGAAACGCTCGACCTTGGCGTGCTTGACGGTGGGCTGCAGGTACTGGCCGATGGTGAGGAAGTCGACATCGGCGCAGCGCAGATCATCCATGACCTGCATCACTTCGTTGCGGTCCTCGCCCAGCCCGACCATGATTCCGGACTTGGTGAAGATTCTCGGATCGAGTTCCTTCACGCGCTGCAGCAGGCGCAGCGAGTGGAAGTAGCGCGCGCCCGGACGGATGGTCGGATAGAGCCGCGGCACGGTTTCGAGATTGTGATTGT
>JADZAI010000062.1 GCA_020852655.1 Alphaproteobacteria bacterium | reverse complement strand
GTTCCGCCTCCACCCATGCGCGACCATCAGAATAGACAGCCGATCTCTCGATCGGACGCACTTCTATGTCCAGACCCTTGACTGCGGACATCAGACCGCTGTTGTCAGGCCACGGCCTTGAGCGGCGCGGGAGCGTAGGCCCAGGGCAGCAGGTCGTCGAGTTGGCTTTGCGGATGGCCGGCGACGATGCGGGTTATGACGTCGGCGAGGTAGGCGTACGGGTCGACGCCGTTGAGCTTCGCGGTTTCGATGAGCGAAGCGATCGTCGCCCAATGCTCGCCGCCGCCGTCGGAACCGGCGAAGAGCGCATTTTTTCGATTGAGGGCGATCGGTCTGATCGAGCGTTCGACCACGTTGGAATCGATCTCGACGCGGCCGTCGTCGAGGAAGCGGCCAAGTCCAGCCCAGCGCGACAGTGTGTATCGGATGGCTTCGGCGAGCTTGCTCTTCTGGCTGATCAGGGCGAGCTTCTCGCGCAGCCATGGCTGGAGGGCATCGATGATGGGTCGGCTCCTTTCCTGGCGCGCGGCGCGGCGCTCGTCCGCCGGGCGACCCCGGATCTCGCTCTCGATCTTGTAGAGCTCGGCGATGCGCCGGAGCGCCTCCGTGGCAATCGGCGCGGGTCCGGACTGCGCCAGTTCGTAGAACTTGCGACGGACATGGCTCCAGCAGAACGCCAGGTTCACGGCGTTGCGCTCGGCCAAGGCCCGGTAACCGGCGTAGCCATCGACCTGCAGGATCCCGACGAAGCCCTGAAGGTGCCGCAGTGGCTGCTCGGCCTTTCGATCCGGCGCATAGAGATAGGCGACGCCGGGCGGCTCGATGCCGCCCCAAGGGCGATCGTCGCGCGCATAGGCGAACAATTGGCCGGTCTTGGTGCGGCCGCGGCCGGGATCGAGCACCGGCGCGGTCGTCTCGTCGGCGAAGAGCTTGTCGGACGCCTTCAGTCGCTCGAACAGCCGCTCGTGGACCGGCCGAAGCAAGAACGCTGCCTTGCCGACCCAGTCGGCGAGCGTCGACCGATCCAGGTTCACGCCCTGGCGCGCGTAGATTTGAGCCTGGCGGTAGAGGGGAAGATGGTCGGCGTATTTGCTGACCAGAACATGCGCCACCGTCGCTTCGGTAGGGATGCCGCCCTCGACGAGGCGCGACGGAGCCGCGGCTTGCACAACGACCTCCTCGCAACTCCGGCAGGCGTATTTCGGCCGGCGCGTGACGATGACGCGGAACTGGGCCGGCACGATATCGAGGCGCTCGGAACGATTCTCCCCCATGACATGCAGCGGACCGCTACAGCAGGGGCAGGCCTTGTCCTCGATGTCGACGACCTGCTCGATCCGCGGCAGGTGCGTGGGCAGTGCACCGCGGTTGGCGCGGCGCTTCCTGGCGCGAGCCTCGCGCTTGACCGGATCGACGGCTTCTTCAGCGGCGAAGCCTTCGGCCTCGACCTGCTCGGCCTCTTCCAGACCCAGCAGCATCTGCTCGACGGGCAAGCTCTCGGCCCTGCGGCCGAAGCGGTGACGCTGCAGTTCCTTGATGATCTGGCGCAGCCGCTCGTTCTCGGCGCGCTCGGCCGTAAGCATCGCCTGAAGCGCGATCGGATCGTTGATCAGAGGGTCAGCCGGATTGCTCACAAAGCCGATTCAATCATGCATTCCAATGCTTTGCCAGCGTCTTCGGTCGCCCATGGAATCAACTTGCCGCGACCGGCACGCGCGTCTCGCGGGCATCATGCACGCGCCGCCAGTCCAACCCTTCCAGGAGCGCCTGCAACTGCGCCGCCGTCAATCTCACCACGCCGTCGGTGATCGCCGGCCAGACGAACTTCCCGTCCTCCAGGCGCTTCGCCAGCAGGCACACGCCGGTGCCATCGAAGTAGACCAGCTTGACCCGGTCGGCGCGCTTTGCTCTGAAGACGTAGATCGCGCCGGAGAACGGATCAGCAGCCATCGTCTCGCGCACCAGCGCAGCCAAGCCCTCGGCGCCCTTGCGGAAGTCGACCGGCTTCGTCGCAACCATGACGCGCACGGCGCCGGTCGGGCCGATCACGACGCACTCTTCAGAGCACGGATCACCGCCGCGACCGTCCTGGCGTCGGCGCCACGGCCGACCCGCATGGCGACGCCGTCAATCTCCAACTCGATCACGCCGACGTCGCGCACGGCCTTCCGCTTCCGCTGCTTCGCCGGCCGCGTGGCCGCCGACTCCGACTTCGGCTCCAAGACCACCGCCGGAACAAATAGCGGCTCCGGCGCCGGCGGCTCGTCCAACGGCAGACGCGCGGCCCGGCGCCAGGCGAACAGCTGCTGCGGGGACAATGCATATCGCCGGGCCACCGCGCTCACGCTCTCGCCCGCATCGTGGCTTTCCGCCACGATCCGCGCCTTCTCCTCCGGCAGCCATTCGCGCCGTCGGCCGGAACCTGTGAACACCTCAAACCGCCGCGCGGGCTCGGGATCGCTGGATTTAAGCGTAAGCTCTGAAATCGTCATATGTCGAAGCCCTCAAAGGCTCCGAACATCGTGGCTCACGACCACGCGCGAAAGGTGGCACCCGAACAGCGCTTACGATGCGGCCGACCTCGCGCAGCGCGACCGCGAGATCGTTTTGGCGCGGGTAGGAAGCGAGCTTGCGCAGAAGCTGGCTGGGCCTGATCTTGCCGGCGGC
>JADZAI010000061.1 GCA_020852655.1 Alphaproteobacteria bacterium | reverse complement strand
GCGACACAGATGATTTCGGACTGCGACATGTCGATCTCCTATTCGGCTGCCACGGCAGCGAGCGAGCGGGACGGCCCGAGGGCGTCGGCGTTCTTCACCAGCGCCTTCATGTAGCCAAGGGCGAAGGCCTTTCCGGCGTGCCACGACGCCGCGCAGGCCATGGCCGGCGTGTGGTCCGGGATCAGGACGCCCCGGTAGTCTTCGTCGCGGAGGATGCGCACGATTTCGGCCATGTCGATGTCGCCGTCGTCGACGAAGGTCTCGTAGTAGCGCGGCACCTTGCCCTTGACGTTGCGGAAATGGATGTAGCCGATCCGCCCCGACCGCGCGAAGCGGCGCACATGGTCGTAGATGTCGCCGCCGGGCATCTCCTGCAGCGTGCCGAGGCAGAGCTCGAGGCCATTCGACGGGGAGTCGACGATCCCCATCAGGCGGTCGAATTTCTCGGGCCGGTTCACCAGCCGCGCGGTGCCGCGCAGCTGTTCGGCCGGCGGGTCGTCCGGATGGGCCGCGAGCACGACGCCCGCCGCCTCGGCGACCGGCACCAGCTCGAGCAGGAACCGGCGCAGGCGATCCCACATCTGGTCGCTGGTGGCGCTGACCGGCGCGGCGCCGGCGATCGGCTGGCGATAGCGCATGTTCCAGACCACGCCGTCGGGCAGCGGCAGGGCCTGGTCCACCGGCTCCATGCCGAAGCCGACCGAATGCGCGTTGCCGCGCGCATAGGGACCGCGGGTCCAGCCATAGACACCCGCCAGCGAGAAATTGTAGCCGATGCACGGCACGCCGGCGCGACCGGCGTCGCGCACCAATTGCTTCAGCCCCTCGATCTGGCGATCGCGCTCGGGACCATCGAGGAGAATATCGGACCAGAATCTGGGGGAGAAGTTCTCGATCGCGGCCAGTTCGAGGCCGGCCGCGCGGACATTCGCCACCAGCGCGGACATGTCCTCGAAGGTCCACAGACTGTCTTCCGAGCAATCGCCCCAGCCGGCATCCTGGGTGCCGGAGCTGATCTTGGGGTCGGCGCCCTTGAAGTAGCTGGTGAGGTGGGCGACGACATGCGTCGCGCCCGCCTGCGCCGCGAAGGCGAAATTGTCCGCCGTCAGTTGCTCCCGGTAGAGTCCGAGACCGATCTTCATATTCCCCTCCTACCTGACGCCGATGCCGGCACTTAGTCCGCCGTCGATGCGGAAATCGCTGCCCGTGATGAATGCGGCGCGCTCGGACGCCAGGTAGGCGACCAGTTCGGCCACCTCATCCGGCTCGCCGATGCGGCCGATGGGATGAGCGGCACCGAAGCGGGCGAAGGCCTCTTCTTCCGACACGCCCTCGCCGCCATAGGTTCGCGCCGCCAGCGACAGCAGCGGGGTGCGGACGGAGCCCGGGCTCACCGAATTGACCCGGACGCCGGCTCCGGCATGGTCGAGCGCCATGGCCCGCGTCAGCGCGTGGATCGCTCCCTTGGTCGCGACATAGGCGGCGACGTTCTGCTGGCAATTGTGGCCCTGCACCGAGGAGATGTTGACGATCGCCCCGCCGCCGCGCCGCTCCATCTGCGGGATGCCGGCCAGCGCCGTCAGGTGGATCGAGCCGACATTGACCGCCATGCAGCGCGCGAAGGTCTCGGGGGTCGTCGTCGTCACCGTGCCGAAGGGATGGATCGCCGCCGCGTTGACGATGATGTCGAGGCCGCCGAAACGAGCGACGACGTCGTCGACGGCGGCGCGCACCTCGGCTTCGACGGCGACGTCGGCGCGCCGCACGGAGAGGTCAAGCCCCCCTTCTGCCGCCCGCGCCGCGAACGCCGCATTGGCGGCTTCGTCGATGCCGCAGGCCAGCACCCTGGCCCCGGCCGAAGCCAGGCGCATCGCCGCGGCGAGGCCGATCCCGGAGGTGCCGGTGACGAGCGCGACCTTGCCGTCGAATTCCTTGTCGATCGTGGGGATTGTCATTCGTGCCACCCGCTAGTTGGTGAAGGCCAGCGCGCCCGGACCGGCAAACGAGCCTGGACCCAGACGAGCCTCGATGCGTAATATCTCATTCCATTTTGCCATGCGCTCGGAGCGCGCAATCGATCCTACCTTGAATTGGCCGGCGTTCCAGCCGACCGCGAGATGCGCGATGGTGACATCCTCACTCTCGCCCGACCGGGCAGATACGATCGCGCCGAGACCAAGCGCCTGAGCCCGCATGAGCGCGGCATGCGTCTGCGATATCGTGCCAGCCTGGTTCGGCTTGATCAGCACGCAGGTGGCGAGCCGGTCACGGGCAGCGGCTTCGACCCGGTCCGCATTGGTGACCAGAAGGTCGTCCCCAACCACCTGGACGCGGTCGCCCACCGCCGCCACGAAGGCCCGAAATCCCTCGGCGTCGTCTTCGGCAAACGGATCTTCAACGGAAAGGATCGGATAGCGGTCGACCCAGCGAATGAGCATTTCGCTCAGGCCGTCCCGATCGAGTTCCCGTTTCTCGAGACCAAGACTGTAGCGGCCGTTGCGGCCGAATTCCGATGCCGCGACATCGAGCGCGATCGAGACGTGATCACCTGGGATGTAGCCGGCCCGTTCGATCGAGCGGACCAGTAGATCGAGGGCCTCTTCATTCGTGTCGAAGGCGGGCCACCAGCCGCCTTCGTCCGCCACCCCCTGGCGGCGATCCTGCTCGGCCAGGATGTCGCCGGCCGCGCGATAGACGTTGGCGGTCCGCTCCATCACCTCATCGAAGCTGCGGGCCGAGGGACAGATGACCAGAAAGTCCTGAATGTCGACGCGGCGCCCGGCATGCGCGCCACCGCCGAAGATCTGAATTTCGGGAACGGGAATGCGCACGGGTGCGTCGCCGGCGAGATATCGCCAAAGGGGCTGGCCGGCCGAAGCGGCCGCCGCATGCAGGACCGCCATCGACACTGCTATCGTCGCGTTGCCGCCCAGTCTCGACTTCTGCGCAGTGCC
The DNA here is from genome assembly GCA_020852655.1 of Alphaproteobacteria bacterium. Taxonomy (GTDB): domain Bacteria; phylum Pseudomonadota; class Alphaproteobacteria; order Micropepsales; family Micropepsaceae; genus JADZAI01. The sequence goes on along the minus strand of JADZAI010000061.1, from coordinate 2,156 downwards.
GTCGAGAGCCAGCAGGGCGTCGTCGATAGCCTGCTGATCCGCGGCATCCATGCCCGCAAGGGCCTTCGCGATTTCGGTATCGATATTGGCGACGGCGCGGGACACGTCATAACCACCGAGCCGCGTCCCACCATCGCGAAGGTCCAACGCCTCGCCCGAGCCTGTCGAAGCGCCGGCCGGCGCTATGGCCCGGCCCAGGCTGCCGTCCGAGAGAGTGATTTCCGCTTCGACTGTCGGGCGGCCGCGTGAATCCCACACGCGTCGGCCGACCAGCTTTGCGATCGACCTGGTCATTCGAGCATATCCTCCTCGACAAGCGCCTCGGCCCACGCGGCACGGATCGCGGCAAGGCGGGGCTGGCGATGCCGGAGCGAGGATACAGCGAACTTCCGCACGAGGTCCCGAGCCTGCTCGTCGGTGACGTATTCGACCGGCGACTTGCCGTCGATGCGGGCGAGCAGCAACGCCGGAAGCAAAGCGGCCGCCCGCGCCTCGAGCGCGCCCGGCTCTTCCCAGCGCACGCCCTGAACGTAGCCACGAACCAGGCTGTCGAAGCTGGCGAGGAACCCCGGAGCTGCCGCGGGATTCCAGAGGCATTTGAGAAGAAGATGATTCAAGCAGAAGGCGAGATCGAACGCCGGATCGCCGTACCAGGCGCACTCCGCGTCGAGGAAAATCGGCCCGCGCGGACCGACGAGGATGTTCTTGGGGGAAATGTCGCCATGCACCAGAGCTCGGTGCGTCGCAAGGGTCCCATCCGCAATGCCGAGGAGGATATCCGCAACCTCAGGGTGACGCATCGCGGTGAATTCGAGATATGGTTCGATGCGCAGCGCTCGAAAGAGGTCGTTGTCGTTGAACTGGTCCGCGATCGACGGCAGGTCGGCGGTGCTGGCGTGGATCCTGGCGAGAACCGCGCCCACCTGGCCTGCAAAAGCCGGATCGGCGCGACCGGCGCGCAACTCCTGTTTCCACACGGGATGGGCAGCGGGCTCGAGGAAGTCCATCGCGAAGAATCCAAGCTCGGCGCTATGGGCCAGAACGTGGGGCACGCTGTCGGGAGCAGCCGTTGCTGCGCGCCTGAGCCAAGCGACCTCGGACGTGTTGCGGCTGACCGGCGCATGCCAGTCAGCCTTGACGCGCAGCTTTTCGAGCGCGCGCTTGACGGCAAAACTGCGCGCGGTGCTGCGCACCAGCCAGATATCGGACGCCACCCCGCCGGTCAGCGGCACCATCTCGACGGCTTCGCCGGCACCGATCAGGCCGAGTTGCCGCATCCCCGCGAGAGTGGCGGCCTCAGCGGTCCCGTTCATGCTGTGGCTCGCGATATCGCGGATCGTGCCAGCGGGCGCCGGCACCGCCGGACGCTCCGCTCCTCTCGCCCCATATCGGAGATACTTCACACTGTTGCTCCCTAGTTCGTGGCACCGCCGTCGAGGACAACGACCGAGCCGGTCATGAAGGCGCTTTCGTCGGCGGCGAGATACGCAGCAAGGGCCGCCACTTCGTCGGGTTGTCCGAGCCGGCCCATCGGCTGGCGCGCGATGAAGGCCGCGCGGGCGGCGACGGGATCGGCCTGACTATTGATGCGATCCTCGAGCGAGGGCGAATGCACGGTTCCGGGGCAGATGGCGTTGAACCGGACACCATCGCGAACATGGTCGGCAGCCAGCGCCTTGACCAGCCCGATCAATGCCGCCTTGGAGGCGCCATAGGCGACGCGGTCAGGAAAGCCGGCGACCGAGGACGCGGCCGAGGCGATGACGACGACGCTGCCGGCTTTTCTCTCGAGCATGCCCGGCAGCACGTTGGAAATGGCGAGGAAGGCCGAGTCCGTGTTGATCTGGAAGGAGCGCCGCCAATCGGCATAGCTCGTCGAAGGCAGGTTGCCCTGATGCACCCAGCCGACGCAGTGGACCAGCACATCGCAGCGCTCGCCAGCCAGCGCTGCGGCCAGCGCGGCCGGGTCCGTTGCATCGATGACGCGGGTCGTTATCGCCGGCCCGGCAATATCGGCCAGCCGCGCGGCGTTGAGGTCGAGCGCGAGGACTTGCGCGCCCTCCGCCGCCAGCCGCTCGGCGATTGCCCGCCCGATACCTTGCGCTGCCGCGGTGACGACGACTCGCTTGCCGCCAAGCCGGCGGGCAAGTGGCGCG
>JADZAI010000060.1 GCA_020852655.1 Alphaproteobacteria bacterium | reverse complement strand
GGGGGCCCGGGGCCGGTGGGCCCCCTCCGTCTGCCGGCTGCGCCGGCAGCCACCTCCCCCGTAAACGGGGGAGGAAACGGGGCGGTGCGTGCCGTTGGGGTTGGGGGACGTGCGCGGTGTGTTTTCTCCCCGCTTGCGGAAGGTGAGGGGGCGGCGCGGCAGCGCCGCTCTGGGGGCCGGCGCGGGCGCTTACACCTTGTATGGTGAACGGGGATTAAGGGGAATTGGAGGATTGGTTTTGCCGATCGTCAACCGCGATCGTGGCAGAAGGAACCCGTCACACGGGGCCTCCGCCACACCAATCATGCCGCATCGCAAGACCAGGATACGGGGCGAGCGCCAGCTCGAGCAGCTGGCGGCGCGCCCTTCGAACTGGCGCATCTTCAACGTCGGGCACCATGTGCGCCATCTGCGCGACATCGCCCCCGCGCCGTCGGCGCGCATGTTCAACAGCCGCAAGCTCGACGACGCGATCGTCGTGAAGCATGCGCTGCGCTCGAACGAGCGCGATCTCTTCGAGCGGCCGCCGCTGGTCGCCACCAAGATCGTCGTGCCGCTCGACCCGCACCAGATCTCGCTCGGCGCCTTCTCGTTCTTCCTGGGCGAGCGCACCGCGCCGCAGATGATGCAGCGCCTGCTCGGCATCGCGCCGGCCCCGGGGCGCACGGCGCCGGGGCGCGACGAGGAAATCCTGCGCATCCTCGACCGCGCGCCCTCGCTCGACACGATCCTGCTGAAGGACCTGCTGGCCGACGAGCGCTTCGGCATACCGTCCGAACTCTTCGCGGCGTCGCTGGCCGACCAGCCCGATTTCGGCGGCTATGTGCAGCGCGAACTGGCGCCGCTGGTGGCGCTGGCGACCGGCTCGCGCGAACCGGCCAAGGTGGCGCGCTTCGTCGATTCGGTGTTCGGCGCGAGCCTCGGCCGCCAGGCGGAGGATTTCTTCAGCGCGCTCGGCGTCGCCGAAAGCGGCTGGGGCGAGATCGCCTTCGCGTGGAAGGCGGCCTTCCACTACGAACGCCAGGCGGCAGATACCGACCGCCGCTTCCAGGCGATGGCGGGGGCCTTGCGCGTCCTCCAGACCTACGGCCACAACGAGGCCTATCCGCGCTCGCTGCTGACCGCGCAGCACCGCGAACTGGCGGCGGCGCTGGCGAACGCCTTCGCGCGCTGCCGGCGCAGCTTCGCGCAGTTCAACACCCAGCGCCGCGCGGCGATCATCGCCTCGGGCCGCATGGGCGAGCTGACCGCCTATCTGACCGCGCTGCCGGCGACGGTGCGCGACTATGCGCTGGGCGCCGCGCTGCTCGATCACATCGTCAGCTACTGGGCCTATGCGACGCGCGGCTTCGATCCCAAGCGCATGCCGGCCGAGGTGTTCTCGGCCGTCGCCGCAGACCTCTGCGCCGCCGCCGGCCAGCACACGGCGGCCCTCGCCGCCTGATCCGGCCCGCCGGGCGGGCGGTTGCCTGGCGGGGCGGGGGACATAGACTGCGGGCATTCCATCATGCCCGGAGCAGGCCCATGAGCGTCGTCCTCTACGAACACCCGTTCAGCCCCTATGCGGTGAAGTGCAAGATTCTGCTGCACGAGAAGGGCGTCGCCTTCGAAGCGCGGCTGCCCGAGGCGATCGGCAGCGGCAGCTCGGGCGGCGCCTTCCTCGCCGCCAATCCGCGCGGCGAAGTGCCGGCGCTGATCGACGACGGCTTCGCGATCTTCGATTCCAGTGTGATCTGCGAATATATCGAGGACAAATGGGCCGAACCCGCCTTCCGCCCGGGCTCGCCGATGGAACGGGCCAAGGCGCGCATGATCGAGGAGATCATGGACACGCAATACGAGGCCATCAACTGGGCGATGAGCGAACTGGTGGCGTTCAAGCGCGCCGAGGGTGAGGAGGCGGCGGCGCTGAAGGCGCGGGCCCAGGGGCAGTATGACAATCTCTTCGCCTGGCTGACGCGCGAACTCGGCGGGCGCGACTGGTTCGGCGGCGACCGCTTCGGCTGGGCCGACATGGCGGTGATCCCGTTCCTGAACGGCACGGCGCGCTTCCGCATGGGACCGGCGAAGGACACCGACCTGCGGCGCTGGATGGAACGCTGCAACGCGCGCGAGTCGCTGAAGCGCTGCAACGACGACGTCCAGCGCGCCATCGCGACGCCGGCCCAGTCGATGGACGCGGCGGCGGACCGGGTGAAGGCCGGCGCCTTCAAGCGCGAATATCGCGACCACCGCCTGGAATGGATGCTGCGCAGCGGCGGCGCGCGGATCGTGTGGGAGGGGATGGAGAAGGGGAATATCCGCTTCTCGAACGAGATCGGGTAGGGCGGGCGCGAGGGGTGTGAGGGCGGTTTGAGAGGGCCGGAGCTCGACGCCCGGGCCCTCCCTCCCCCGCTTCCGCGGGTACTCCCTCCGCAGGCGGAGGGAGAAAGAGGGCGGCGCGCTCGCTGAGAGCGCTGGCCCCCTCTGTCACGCTCCCGCGTGACATCTCCCCCGCGGAAAGGCGGGGGAGAAAACATACCGCGCATTTCCGCCAACGCCGGCGACACGCCCCGACCTGTTTCCTCCCCCGCGCGCGGGGGAGGTGGCTGGACGCGCAGCGGCCAGACGGAGGGGGTGGCTAAAGTGACGCAGGGGGGTGCCCTACATTCGCCATCGGGGCGGGAGTATGAGGCCGCACCACACCTCCCCGAGGAGCGCCTGCCATGGCCATCGTCATCGGTACCGCCAACAACGATCTCATCCACGTCGCCGGCGACGGCTTCGTGCCGCCCAACGTCACCTATGGCGACATCCCGCTCGCCACCAACGGCGACGACACCATCACGCCGCTGGCCGGCGACGATATCGTCCATGCCGGCGGGGGCGACGACCTGATCGACTTCGGCGCCGATCTGACGACGGCGGACGTGATCGACGGCGGCGCCGGGACCGACACGCTGGCGCTGAACGGCGACTATTCGCTGGGCGTCGGCTTCGGCCCGGCGGCGCTGACGGGGATCGAGCATATCCGCGTCGCCGCCGGCTTCCGCTATGACCTCATCTTCGACGAGAACTCGATCGCCTTCGGCGAGAGCCTTTACATCAACGGCGCGGCGCTGGGCGTCGCCGACACGCTCTATATCGATGCGCGCAACGACACCGACGGCGCGGTCTTCGCGCGGGGCGGCGCAGGGATCGACTATCTGCACGGCGGTTCGGGCCTCAGCAACGAGCTGTTCGGCGGCGCCGGCGACGACTTCATCGACGCCACCGCCGGCTATAACCGCATCGACGGCGGCGACGGCAACGATCAGATCGTGATCTACAACGGCGACGGCGCGAGCCACATCCGCGCCGGCAATGGCAACGACCAGCTCGACCTCCAGGGCACGATGCTGATCATGGATGCGGGCGCCGGCGACGACACCGTCAACATCCGCCGCGGCATCATCGCCGGCGCCTTCCTGGGCGGGGCGGGGAGCGACAGCCTGACCATCACCAACGGCGCCATCGTCACCGGCAACCTGGTGCTGCCCGGCGCGGGCTTCGAGAAGCTGGTGATCAACGGCAACAGCCTGATCAGCGGCACCGAGGCCGACAACACGATCGACCTGACGGCGGTCATGGGCGATTCCTCGGCCGCCAACATCCACGGCCAGGCGGGCAACGACAAGCTGACCGGGACGACGCTGTTCGACCGCATCTGGGGCGACGACGGCAACGACACGCTGTCGGGCGGCAACGGCGGCAACGACACGCTGACCGGCGGGGCGGGCGACGACACCTATATCAACCCGACCGGCGACACGATCGTGGAGGCGAACGGCGGCGGCACCGACACGATCCAGAACGTCAACTCGATCTCGCTCGTTTCGATCGCGAATGTCGAACGCGCCGTGCTGACCGGGGCGGGCAACACCAGCGCCACCGGCAACACGCTCGCCAACGTGCTGACCGGGAACACCGGCAACAACACGCTGGACGGCCGCGAGGGCGCCGACCAGCTCAGCGGCGGCGACGGCAACGACACGCTGGTCGGCGGAGAGGCGCGCGACACGATGACCCCGGGCAACGGCGCCGACGTGATCCGCATCGGCCTGGTCGCACACTCCACCGGCGGCAACCGCGACCTCGTCATCGGCATGGACCTGAACGCCGACAAGTTCGACCTGCCGGCGATTCCGACCGCGATCGCGGCGCAGATCAACGTGGGCAATCTGTCGAGCGCGACGTTCAATGCCGACCTCGCGGCGGCGGTGAACGCGGGCACCCTGGCGGCCGGCCGCGCGGTGCTGTTCGACCCGTCGGGCGGCAATCTGAACGTCGCCGGGCATGTCTACCTGATCGTCGACGCCAACGGGGTCGCGGGCTACCAGGCCAATGCGGATTTCGTGATCGAGCTCCAGAACCACACCGGGACGCTCCAGACGACCGACTTCATCTGAGGCGGGCCCCCTCCGTCTGCCGGCTGCGCCGGCAGC
>JADZAI010000059.1 GCA_020852655.1 Alphaproteobacteria bacterium | reverse complement strand
GCGACACCAAGCGCACCGACTGCCGGCGCGCCGGCGAGGCCGTCGTGAAGCTGGTGAAGCAGGGCATCCGGCCCTCCGACATCCTCAGCCGCAAGGCCTTCGAGAACGCCATCACCGTGACCATCGCACTCGGCGGCTCGACCAATGCCGTGCTGCACCTGCTGGCGATCGCGCGGGCGGCGCGCGTAAAACTTTCCCTGGACGACTTCACGCGCATCGGCCGGCGCGTCCCGGTGCTCGCCGACCTGCGCCCGAGTGGCCGCTATGCGATGTCGGAACTGATCGAAATCGGCGGCATCCAACCGCTCATGCGACGCCTGCTCGATCGGGGTCTGCTGCATGGCGAGTGCCTGACCGTCACCGGCCACACATTGGCTGAAAACCTGGCCGGAGTGCGCGACTATGCGCCGGGCCAGGACATCGTCCGTTCCTTCGAGAATCCCATCAAAAAAGACAGTCATCTCGTTGTGCTCTATGGAAATCTTGCGCCCGAAGGCGCCGTGGCAAAGATTTCCGGCAAGGAAGGTCTGCGTTTCGCGGGCCGGGCCCGCGTCTTCGACGGCGAGGAGAAGGCGACCGCCGCCATCCTCGCCGGCAAGGTCAAGGCAGGCGACGTCGTCGTGATCCGCTATGAGGGGCCGCGCGGCGGCCCGGGCATGCGCGAGATGCTGAGCCCCACCGGTGCGATCATGGGCCGGGGCCTCGGCGATCAGGTGGCCCTGCTCACCGATGGCCGTTTTTCCGGCGGCAGCCATGGTTTCGTCGTCGGGCACGTCTCGCCCGAAGCCGCGGTCGGCGGCCCGATCGCGCTGCTGCGCAACGGCGACCCGATCACCATCGACGCGGTACGTCGCACGCTCGAGCTCGGCGTGCCGGCGGCGGAGCTCGCGCGGCGGCGCAAGGCCTGGCGAGCGCCGAAGCCCTATGCGACCCGCGGCGTGCTGGCGAAATACGCGCGCGTCGTCAGCAGCGCATCCGACGGCGCGGTGACGGACTGACTCCCCGGCGGACCTGCAGGTCATATGTTCGGTCGTCTACCCAGGTTGTCACTGCCTCGCCATGCGGTTACAGTTCGAAGCGTCGCGCGCGGACGGGGAATGCGCGCGGTGGCAGGCGCATGGAGCAGCGGCAACGCGCTGCAACAGAAGCAGAGAGGCGTCAGGGGAACGTTCGAAACACGTATCGTCGATCCGGCCGCGGATCGACCCGCCTACGGGAAGTCATCCGTTAATACAGACAGAAGGTCTTCGTGATCGTCTCATCGGGCGATACGAAGTGAAGGTTGCGCGTGTCGCGGAAGCCAGTTAGTTTGCGGCGCCCCATACGCTCAATCGTCCGGACAACCTGGATCTAGCGACCACGAGACAACATGGCCGCCTACGTACAACACAACAACTCCCGCCGGGCCACGGTGCTCGTCGTCATCATCGCCTTCCACCTGCTGCTGCTCTACGGGCTGGTGACCGGCCTGGCCCGCAAGGTCGTCGAGGTCGTCGCCGCGCCGCTGGTGACCGACCTCATCGAGGAGGTGCAGCAGGAAGACGCGCCGCCGCCGCCGCCGCCGCCGCAGATGGAGCGGCCGCCGGTCGAGGTGCCGCCGCCGGAGGTGTCGATCGACATCCCGATGGACACCGCCACGACGACTGCGATCAGCGACGTCACGGACCGTCCGGTCCCGGTGGCGCCGCCGCCGCCGCCGCCGCCGGCCCCGGTGAACCGCGTCGCGCCGAAGCTCGACGTCAAGCGCTCGCCGCCGACCGACGACTTCTATCCACCGTCGGCGCGTCGCGCGGAAATCGAGGGCGTCACGACGGTGCGCGCCTGCGTCTCGCCCGATGGGCGCACCTCCGGCGAAGCGACCGTCTCCAAGAGCTCGGGCAATACATCGCTCGACGAGGCCGCGACCAAATGGGCCAAGCGCGCCCGCTGGTCCGCCGGCACCGAGGACGGCAAGCCCGTCGAGATGTGCTCGCAGTTCAACGTCCGCTTCAAGCTGACGGATTGAGGTCTCAAGTTCAGGGCGGCACCGGAAGGTGCCGCCCTCGTTTCAAGCAGAGGAACCCATGGAAAACGCAACCACCGTAGTCGACAACCCGTATGGCCTGCAGGCGCTCTGGTCGCAGGGCGATTTCGTTGCCAAAGGCACGCTGATCATCCTCGTCCTGATGTCTCTCTTCTCCTGGTACATCATCCTGCTGAAGATCTGGGACCAGCGTAAGCTGCAGCAGTCGGCGAAGCTCGCCGAACAGAAATTCTGGACGGCGAACTCGATCAAGGACGCCATCGACCGTCTGCCGAAGGGCGACACCTTCCGCGCGATCGCCGAAGACGGTGTCCGTGCGACCTCGCATCACGAGGGCCGCCTGACCGATCGCATCGACTTCCACGAGTGGGTCACGATGTCGCTGCAGCGTTCGGCCGAGTCGGTCAACAGCAACCTCCAGTCCGGTCTCGCGTTCCTCGCGACCGTCGGCTCGACCGCGCCGTTCGTCGGCCTGTTCGGTACGGTGTGGGGCATCTACCACGCGCTGGTCGCGATCGGTGTCTCCGGCCAGGCCTCGATCGACAAGGTCGCGGGTCCCGTCGGCGAGGCGCTGATCATGACGGCCATCGGCCTCGCGGTCGCGGTGCCGGCGGTCATGGGCTACAACTGGCTGATCCGCCGCAACAAGGGCATCCAGGAGAGCCTGAACAACTTCGTCGCCGACCTGCACGCGTTCCTCGTGAGCGGTGCGCGCGTCGCGGCTCCGGTCGCAGCCTCCGCGGCGGCCCCGGTGGCGGCGAAGAAGTAAGCATCGACTGACTGACGGTGGTGAGACGGCGGGCTGCCACGCGGCGGCCCGCCGGGCTCCTCAGGACTAGCCCTCGGAGCAGTGAAGAGGAATTGCCGAAATGGCCATGAGCGGTCCCAAGCAAGCTGACGACGAACCGATGTCGACCATCAACACGACGCCGCTCGTCGACGTGATGCTCGTGCTGCTGATCATCTTCCTGATCACGATTCCCGTGATCACCAAGACGGTCAAGGTGAACCTGCCGAAGGCGGCCAACATCGCGACCCAGACCAAGCCCG
>JADZAI010000058.1 GCA_020852655.1 Alphaproteobacteria bacterium | reverse complement strand
GCGGTCTCCAGTTCATCGATGCTGGCGTAGCTTCCCCGGCGGATGCGTCGGTTGGTGATCTGGGCGAAGAAGCGCTCCACGAGGTTCATCCACGATGCACTGGTCGGCGTGAAGTGCAGCTTGAAGCACGGGTGCTTCGTAACCGGACGCTCAGCACCCGGGGTCACGCAGCCTTCGGCGTGGCCTCGCGGGCCGCTTTCCATGTCCAGGGGAGCAGCTCGTCGAGGTGCTTTGGATCGTGGGTGCGGATGCGGCCGAGGATGTCGGTAAGGTATGCTTCGGGGTTGATGTCCGACAGCTTGGCGGTCTCGATGACGGTCATGACGTTGGCGAGGACTTCGCCGCCGGCGTCGGAGCCTGCGAAGAGAAAATTCTTTCTTCCCAGAACGATAGGCTTGATCGCGCGCTCGGCCGCATTGTTGTCTATGGCGACGCGGCCGTCGTCGAGGAACAGGGCGAAGCTGGCCCAGCGGTTGAGGGCATAGCGCATGGCCTTGGCCAGATCGCCCTTGCCGGGGATCATGGTCAGATGGCGCTCGCACCACTGGCGGAAGGCTTCGACCCGAGGGCGGCTCTCGCGCTGGCGGACGGCGTTCCGGACATCGCGCGGCTTGCCGTTGATCGTGGCTTCGACGTCGTAGAGCGCGCCGATCCGCTCCAGCGCCTCTCGGGCGAGAGGGCTGTCGGTCGCCTTCCAGACGTCGTGAAAGTCGCGCCGCAGATGCGCCCAGCACGCCGCCTCGCGCACGCGCGCCACGCCATCGGGGCCGGGCGCGTAGAGCTCCTTGAAGCCGGTATAGGCGTCGGCCTGCAGAATGCCGTTGAAGTCGGCCAGATGCTCGCGAGGGTGCTCGCCCTTGTGGTCGGGGGAGAACCAGTAGGCGGCGGCGGGCGGATCGCTCCCCGCCCAGGGGCGATCGTCCTTGACGTAGACCCAGACGCGGCCCTCCTTCACGCCGCGCGCCAACCCCTCGATGCGCTTCTTCTTCGGGTCGAGCACCCGGATCGGGGTGTCGTCGGCGTGGATGCGGTCGGACGCCACGACCACGTCGCGGATCAGATCGGCCAGCGGCCGCAGGGCGCCGGCGGCCTGGCCACACCAGTCGATCAGCGTCGAGCGCGGGATGTCCGCGCCCATGCGGGCGAAGATCTCGCCCTGGCGATAGAGCGGCAGGTGGTCGTCGTACTTGGCGACCAGGATGTGGGCGAGCAGCGCGGGACTGGCCATGCCCCGCAGGACGGGGCGCGGCGGCGCCGGGGTCTGCACCATGCGCTCGCAGTCCCGGCACGACTTCTTCGGCCGGTGGACCTCCACGACCTTCAGCTTCGCTGCGATGAAGTCGAGGATCTCGGCGACGTCCTCGCCCACCAGGCGCAGCACGCCGCCGCAATCGGGGCAGCGCTCGCCGGGGTCGAGCACGATAGCCTCGCGCGGCGCGTCCTCGGCGACGCGGGGCTTGCCGCGCCGTCGCTGCAGAGGGACGTTGTCGGGCACGGTGGTCCCGGCGGCAGGCGCTTCCGCGGCCTCCGCCTCGGGCGTCGTGTCGGCGGCGGCGCGGGCGGTCTCGAGGCTTTCGAGCGCCAACTCCAGTTGTTCGATCTCGCGCTCGATCTTCTCCGAGCTCGCACCGAAGCGCTGCTTCTTCAGCTTCGCGATGGTGATCTTCAGCGCCTGCACAAGCGCCTCGTAGGCGCGGTTGGCGGCCACCATGCCGGCGACCTCCGCCTGCAGGCCAAGCACCATGGCCTTCAGAGCCGCGGTGTCTTCGGGGAGGGTGTCGACCTCGGACCTCATGCTCCGATTTTAACCGGGGTCGACGCCCAACACCAAGTCAAATCACTGATTCAAAGCGCAAATCAAACCACCCGCGCTGGTGGTGCGGTCCAAGCCGGCCGCCGCCAGTCGATCCCCTCCCACAGCATCGCGAGCTGCGCGGAGGTCAGCCGCAGGGCCGCCCCGTCCGCCGACGAGGGCCACGGGAAACGCCCCTTCTCCAGAACCTTGTAGTACAGGCAGAAGCCCTGGCCGTCCCAAAACAGCAGCTTCAGCCGATCGCCGCGCCGTCCGCGATAGCAGAACACCGCCCCCGACGCCGGGTTCTGCTTCAGGACCAGCTGGGCGTGCGCAGCCAATCCTGCGATGCCCTTCCTCATGTCCGTGACGCCACAGGCCAGATAGACCCGAACGCCCGCGCCCGGCGCGATCATGCGTCCTCCACGGCGCCGATCAGCCGCCGCAACTCGGCCGTCGGCAGCCCCGCCGGCGCGCGCAGCACACGACCGCCGACCAGCACGATCTCCACCGTCACGACCGGCGCCGTCACGATGGGCGCCGTCGCGCTCTCAGGCGGCCTCGCGATCGGCGCAGCCTCGGCCTCGATCGCAGCGCCATGCGCCGGCGTCTCCGCGACCACCTCCACGAAGCCAACAACGCCGCCCGGCATCCCGAGATCTCCGCGCCGCGCCGCGCGTCGCCAATCGTAGACCTGCTGGCGTGTCACGTCGAACCGCCGCGCCACAGTGGCGACCACCGCACCCGGCTCCAGCGACGCCATCACCACGGCGAGCTTCTCACCGGCGCTCCACCGCCGCCGTCGCTCGACCCGTCCCAGAACCTCGCCCCGCATCGACGCCCCCGATCTCCGGACGTCGCTGACGACGTCGTCAGAGACGTCTCATCGCAGATCAGCCGTTGATCGTGCAGGCGGCCTCAAGTGTCCGGTTACGGTGCTTCTCTCGCCCATCTTCGTGGTGGCGCCAAGCCGCTGCTTGCCGCCGGTCGAATGCTGACGGGGCGTCAGGCCGAGCCAGGCTGCAAAGTCGCGGGCTTTACGGAAGGTCTCGG
>JADZAI010000057.1 GCA_020852655.1 Alphaproteobacteria bacterium | reverse complement strand
CTTAGGTCCCGGAGGCTTAACGGGGCCTTTATTTTACTGAACAGTTGGCATACGTACTTTTACCTATACAATATAGTTCAAGAACAGATTGCAGGTCTTCGCCGGATAAGAGTCGAGACCCCTGGGGCGTTGAGTATCCCGCACCCCCGGCATGACTCTTCGAGCCGCCCGTCTCGATTCATTGCGAGTTGTGCCGCGTCGATTTATGCGGGCCAGGGGCGCGGACCGGCGCAAACTGGATTCGCCAAGCCCACGGCCATTGGCGATCTTTAGCCTTCGGGCGGATGTTTTAAACTGCGCGCGTCGCGATGCTCATGCGAACCAGTTCGGAGAGACTGCCCGCCCGCATCTTGGCCATCACGTTGGCGCGGTAGATCTCGACCGTGCGCGGACTGATGGCCAGCGCCTGGGCGATCATCTTGTTGGACTTGCCTTCCACCAGTTCGCGGAGCACCTGCTCCTCGCGCAGCGAAAGCAGTGCGATCCGCTCTGCAATCGCGGCGCGATACGCCTTCTCATCGAAGCTGCTGTCCAGGCTATCGATTGCAGCCCTCACGGAGGCGATCAGGGGCTCGCTCTCGAAAGGCTTCTCGAAGAAATCAAAGACGCCCGCCTTCATCGCCTTGACGGCCAGGGGCACGTCGCCATGTCCCGTCATGACGATGACCGGTTGACCGCATTGCGCCGCCTTGAGGCGCTCGATCAACTGCATTCCGTCGATCTCGGGCATGCGGATGTCGGTCACGATCACAGCCGCGGTATCGGGCCGAACCCATCGCAGGAAATCGGCGGCAGACGCAAATGCCCTGACCTCAAGGCCATGTTGCGCGAAGAGCGTGAGTAGGGAATCACGCACGCCTTCGTCGTCGTCTATGACGACTACCGCTTGCGTCGTCATGCCTTGCCCCATCCCGCCGGATTCGCCAAGCAAGCTCACCCTTCGGGCTAGCCCAATCACCCATTCAACTACAGCGCGCAGACTGGATTGCCAAGCCTTTTCACAGACCTTGCGGTCAGGACACAAGTCCCAAGGCCGGCCGATCTTCACGGGCGCAGCCGGCCTGACGAGGCGCCGGGATGCATCTGACCAAGGCCCGGTGGAGCAGGCGCACGTCGATAGGCTTCGCGATATACGCGTCCGCACCGAGAGCCAGGTATGTTTCGCAATCGCCCTTCATCGCATTCGCCGTCACGGCGACAATCGGAATGGCCGAGAAGGCGGCGTCGCTCCGGCGGATTTCGCAAATGGCCTCGGCGCCTGACATCACGGGCATGCTGATATCCATCAGAACGGCGTCAAACTGGAACGACCGGAGCTTCTCCAGCGCCGCGGCGCCATTGTCGGCCGCCACGACGTCCGTGATGCCCAGTGCACGCAATGCTTCGAGGATGACCTGCTGATTGATGCTGTTGTCTTCCGCCACAAGGATGCGTGCCGTGGAACGCAAGGGCGCGCTTGAGGACGCGGCGGTATCCTCGCTCCGCGTCTCGACGGCAGGCTGAAGGCCGATCTCCGCCCAGAACGTCGAACCTTCCCCCGGCCGGCTTTTGACGCCGATGTGACCGCCCATCAGGTCGACCAATTGCTTGCAGATCGACAGGCCAAGTCCGGTGCCGCCATAGCGGCGCGTCGGCGAGCCATCCCCCTGGCGAAAGCGCTCGAAGATCAGATCCTGCTGTTCCAACGGGATGCCGGGTCCGGAGTCCTTCACCTCAAACCGAACGACGTCGCCGCCCTTGCGCAGGACGTGAACGGAGATCTCGCCGTGGTCGGTGAATTTGACGGCATTGCCGAGCAGGTTGATCAGAACCTGGCCGAGGCGATCGGCATCCCCCATGACCCGACCGTCGGCATCGCGCGCGATCGCCGATTCGATCGCCAGGCCTTTCTCATGCGCAGCCGCGGATACGACCGAAATCGCACTGAGGACGACGTCTCGCGGGTTGAACCAGTCTGTCTTCAGCTTGAGCAGTCCCGCCTCGATCTTCGACAGATCGAGAATGTCGTTGATCACCGACAGCAACGCGTTGGAGGACGCGATGATCGTATCGGAAAATTGTTGCTGGCGGGGCGTGAGGTCGGAGCGCTGGAGAAGCTGCGCCATACCCACCACGCCGTTCAGGGGCGTGCGTATCTCATGGCTCATATTCGCCAGAAACTCGGACTTCAGTTGATTGGCCTTGCGCGCTTCCTCCAGGCTGTCGACGAGATCGTGGATGTCCATCACCGCCATCATCATGCGCCGCGTCTTGCCCGCACTGTTCAGCAGGACGCGGACCGAAAACTTGTGCCAGCGATAGAGGCCGTCCACGCGGCGGACGCGTAGCTGCACGTCGGCAGGCCCGCCTGAGACGGCGTTGATGAACGCCTGGGCCGGTTTCTCGACGTCGTCGGGATGAATGAAACCCAGGAAATATTCGTGGATGCCTTCGAAGGGCGGGTTCGCGTCGATGCCATGCCAGTCCTTGATGACCGGCGAGGCCCAGACGGTCTTGCTGAGGTAGTCGACGTCCAGAATGCCGACCTGGCCGATCCGCTCCGCCAGGGCATAGCGCGCCTCGCTTGTTTCGAGCCTCGCGACCGCCGCCCGCAGCTTCCTGTTCTCTGCCTGCTGGCGATGTGCCGCCCTCAGGTCCATCAGCATCGCCACCATTCCGGACAACAGGACCAGAAGGGCACCGACGGCGACGGCGGCTCCGAGTTCGGCTCGGGGGATGATCGATAGGCTGCCTTCGGCGGTCTTGAGACCGACGGTGAGGGCCGCCATCCCGATGAAGTGCAGCGCGACGATCGCAAGAAACAGGCAGATGCCGGCCAGGACCGGGCGGCGACGCGGGCGCGCCATCACCATGGCGGCCCCGACGGCGAAGGGACACGAGATCGCAACGGACCCGATGACGTAGCGCGCGTCCCACGCCAGGCTTCCGCTGTCGCGAAGGCTCGCCATGCCGATATAGTGCATCGCCGTAATGCTGCATGCCCAGACGATGCCGGCGGCAAGCCCGCGCACGGCACCGGTGCCGCTCCCCAGTATGAAATAGCCGACGACGAACCCCACGGCCGAAACAGCCAGCGACCCGAAGACCGGTGCGTAGGAAAACGACAGCGGCAGGTCCGGGAGATAAGCGGTCAGGGCGGTGAAGTGCGTCGCCCAGACGCCGAGGCCTGCCGAGATGCCTGCCACCCCCGTCCACGCCGCTTTCAACGCACCGCCCGACACACGCGCCCGTTGCAGCATCTGAAGCGAGCCGAACGTCGCGGCCAGGCATACGGCGATGGCGAGCACCAATAGCGGGATGTCGTGCTGTTCCGTGACGCACGCGAGCACCGTAAGCAAGGCTTGGCTCCCAGCCGGGACTTCGTGGCGCCGGCTGCTAACCCCTGGGGGCAAAGCGGGCCGGCGCCACCAAAGCTAGCGCGACGCACATAACAGCAACCTAAGGCCGCGGGATATCAGGCCTAGGTAGGAATGCTTAAGTAGAGTCCATGCCCGCCCAATTTAGCACATCTTAAAGCGCGCGAGGATAATCGGGCGGCGAGGTGATCATGCTACCGCGCGTTCTTGTCGTCGACGACAACGAGGTCAATCGACAGCTCATCGAGTGGGCGCTCGAAGGCCTCGCCGATGTCAGCGCCCTGCCCGACGGGGTCGATTGCTGCAAGACAATACGCGCCACGCGACCGGACGTGATCTTTCTCGACCTGATGATGCCGGGCTGCTCGGGCTTTGAAGTCCTGGAGCAGATGCAGGCGCAGCTACCGGGCGACATCTCCAAGGTCGTCGTGGTTACGGCACGCACCGACGCCAGCGCGCGCGACCAGGTCGCGGCCTTCGGCGTGGCGGGATGGGAAGACAAGCCGCTGTCGATCGAGCGGATCGTCAGCAGGTTCGAGGCGCTCCGCCCCGCTAACGCCTGACAATCGTACGTTTGTCCAGAAAGGCGACGAGCGCTTCCCTCGCGACGGCGGCTTCGGTCCAGGCGCCGCGCGTTGCCGCTTCACGTGCGGGCTCGCTCGCATCGACCAGAAGCCCCATACCGGCCGACGGCCAGGCAACTTGGCTCGGATCCTGATCGGAGCGTGTAAAGGCCCAGATCGTATCGAAGCGGTTGCTGAGATAGTCCGCAGCCACAGCCAATTCCGATGGCAATCGCGCCTCCAGCCGTACCAGGGCGGGCTGCATGCTCGCCCGCACGATGTCCGGCACCTGGCGAAGCTCGAACAGCAGGGCATCCCGGGCATCATAGCGCCGCAGGTTGTTGGCGTTGACGGGGAAGAGCACGCGCAGGCGATCCCCGCCGATCTTGAGCTTGAGGCATTTGAGGGCGACCTGCGACGCCGCGCGCAGCGCTGCGATATCCAGCGTCACCAGGTGATCGGAAGGTTCGTAGTAGGATACGTCGCTGCGGGCTTCGACAACGCGCGGGAACACCAGCGGCAGCCCCGCCGACGTCCGCCCCGACTGAAACACGAGAGCCTTGTGCTCCGGAATCGGAAGCGCCGACAGATCGAACTCGACAGAATCGAAACGATGGATGGAGGACGCGCCCGGTTGGCTTTCCTCCTTCGGAGCCGGCGTGCCCGGCGCGGGCGACACCACATCCTGAAGCGCGTCCGAAATGCGAGCCAGCAATGTCAGGCGGGTTTTCAGCGCCTTGTTGCGATTGTCCGGGTGCAGGAAGATCGTGAGGATGTTCTCCTGAAGATCGACGACATCCCGGTCACCGCAGATCGTTCCTGCCGCGCGCGTAATGAGGGTGCGATGTTGCGCGAGCACCTGGCGCCACTTGTCTTCGGCAATTCCGCGCGGTGCAGCGATCTGAAGCCGCACGATATCGGCAGTTGACTGCAAACCGCCCGCCTCGACAAGACTACTCAGCCTTCTTGCCTGCTCTGCGCTCAAATTCATCATGGCTTACCGTATGAGCCGAATAAGTCGCCTACTTCTAAACATTCACGCTACGCAGTGTTCCTTAGGTCTCCGATCGACAGGCAGATCTTCAAGGGCCCGGGCACACATAAGTATTGTTCCATAGGTCTCCCATTTGTATTCCGGCAACCAGTCGGCGCGATAACGCTCGCATGCGCGTTCTCCCGCGAATCCTGATTGTCGACGACCAAGAGTCGATGCGTCTTCTCGTCAAATCTCTGCTGGCCCAGCTCGGATTTCTCGATGTCGCGCTCGCAACGGACGGCAAGGATGCTCTTGCGGTTCTCAAACGGGAGCCGATCGATCTGGTGCTGCTCGACGGAGAAATGCCGGTCCTCGACGGCATCGGAACGCTCAAGGCCATCCGCACCGATGCGATAATGGCGCGCCTTCCCGTTATCATGGTGACCGGACGCTCCGACACAGGCTTCGTCAAGGAACTCTCGGGGCTCGGACTTAACGGCTATCTGAAGAAGCCCTTCTCTTCGACTGCGCTTGCGCAGCGGCTCAGCGCCATCTTTCCCAACCACCGCTAGGCTTGCGCCGCGAGGCTATCGCGCGGAAGCGGTGCCCGGCGATAAACTCGGCCGAGTCGCGTTGGGGCTGGCGTTGATTTTTTCGGCGATCGAAGAGGCACTTGACGAGCAGGGAGCCGGACAGCGCATCAGCCGGCCCCGACGCGTTGCCGGATATCTGGCGGCCATTGGCGGCGAGGCGGTGTCGTGGATCCTGCGGATCGCATTCGACCCACTGCTGGATACCCGGTTTGCCTATCTCTTCTTTGTTCCGGCCATCGTGGCCGCCGCCGCGCTCAGCGGCCTGAGGGCCGGACTATTGGCCACTTTGCTGGGCCTTGCCGGAGCCCTGTCCATACCCTTTCTCCATCAAGGGCTGAACCCGGGCGAGTATCTGAGCGCGGCTGTGTTCGTCGCCTTGGGCACAAGCATAGCCCTGGTCGGGGAACGCAATCTCGTTCTCGGCCAGCGCGCGCAGCGCGCATACGAGACCATATCGGCAAGGGAAGTGTTGCTCCGCTCTGTGCTGGACACGGTTCCCGATGCGATCATTCTCATCGACGACGCAGGCATCATCCGGTCTTTCAGCCGGGCGGCGGAGCTCCAGTTCGGATGGTCCAGCCGCGAAGTGGTCGGCAAGAATGTCAGCATGCTGATGCCTGCGCCCTACCGCGACAGTCACGACGGCTACATTGCCAGATACCTGAAGACCGGCGAACCCCGCATCATCGGCATCGGCAGGGTGGTCGTCGGCTTGAGGCGAGGCGGCGCGACGTTTCCCATGGAGTTGGCCGTCGGCGAAATGACCGTCGGCGCAAGGCGCTACTTCACCGGCTTTGTCCGCGATCTGTCCGAGCGCCAGCAGACGGAGACGCGGCTCCAGGAACTCCAGGCGGAGCTCGTTCACGTGGCGCGCCTCACCTCCATGGGCGAAATGGCATCCTCGCTGGCGCATGAGCTGAACCAGCCTCTTTCGGCGATCGCGAACTACTTGAACGGCTGCCGGCGACTGCTCGGCAATACGCCGATCCCGAAGGATCTCATCGAGGAGACGCTGCGAAAGGCGAAAGACCAGGCGCTGCGGGCGGGGGAAGTCATCCGCCGCCTTCGCGACTTCGTCGCCCGCGGCGAAACGGAGCGCAGGACGGAAAGCCTGCACAAGCTTCTCGAAGAGGCTTCCGCGCTGGCGCTGGTGGGAGGCAAGGAGCAGGGAATTCGCGTCTCGATGGCCTTCGATCCCTCGGTCGACAGCGTCCATGTCGACAAGGTCCAGGTACAGCAGGTCGTGCTCAATCTCATAAGAAACGCCATCGAAGCCATGGAAGCATCGCCGCGCCGCGAGCTGTCCCTGACCGTGAAGCCGGCGCACGGTCCTTCGGCAGAAATCGTCATCGCCGATACCGGAGCCGGCCTTGCGCCCGAGATCGCGCCGCATCTGTTTCAGCCGTTCATCACGACCAAGCGCACCGGCCTCGGCGTGGGCCTTTCGATCTCCCGCACTATAGTCGAAGCGCACGGGGGACGGATTTGGGTCGAGACGTCCGCCGGTGAAGGAACGGCGTTTCACTTCACGCTGCCTGTGACGGACGGCAATGAGGTCGAGTATGAGTGAGTTGACGGTTCATGTCGTGGATGACGACGAAGGCGCACGCGACTCGATTGCCTTCCTGCTGAAGGCCGCAGGCCTGTCGGTCCGGTGCTACGAGTCGGCTTCCGCGTTGTTGGAGCGGCTTCCCTTGCTCGAACAGGGCTGCATCGTCACCGACGTGCGGATGCCTGGCATCAACGGGCTGGAACTCACGCGCCGGCTCAAGGATCTGCCCACGCCGTTCCCGGTAGTGATGATTACCGGCCATGGCGATGTCCCGCTTGCCGTCGAGGCGATGAAGGCGGGAATAGAGGACTTCATCGAGAAGCCCTTCGACGACGAGGTCCTGCTTTCGGCAATCGGCCTGGCCCTGGAGCGAACGCGGAACCGGCAGCACCAGACCTTCGACCGGCAGGCCGCCTCGGACCGCTACGAGACGTTGTCGCCGCGCGAGAAGGAGGTCCTCGATGGGGTCGTGGCCGGGCGGGCCAACAAGGTCATCGCCTACGACCTCGGTATCAGCCCGCGAACGGTCGAGATCTACCGTGCCAACGTCATGACCAAAATGCAGGCGAGCAGCCTTTCGGGCCTTGTCCGGATGGCGCTCATGCTCGGCCGATCTCCGGCTGGCCCGGACAACTGACCAGCGCACGAATCTTGGAAACCAGCGCGTCCGAGAGCAGCGGCTTCTCGACAATGCTGACGCTGCTCCTCTCGGCCCGGCGTCTCAGGTATCGCGTGGGATTTGTCGTGATGAGAATGGCCGGAAGGGCGATATCGCGCTCGCGCAGGGATCCGATAAGCTCCATGCCGTTGCGTGCCGGCAGATTGTAGTCGACGACCAGGCACCCGGCGGACGGAAATGCGCCCAGCCGCAGTACGGATTCCGCATCGCCGAACGTGTCGACGGCGAAGCCTTCCAGCTCCAGCGCAAATTTCAGCGCGTGCGCAACGGCCGCATCGTCATCGACTACGAATATGACGGCAGGCTTCATCGCGCCTTGAGACGAGTTTATCGCGTGGTGGTGCATGGCACGGCGGGGCTGGCGATCTCGGGAAATACAACCAAATCCATGTGCCGCTCGCCACGCGACAATTGCGCCCTACGTAATCATGCGTAGGGCCGTCACGCGGCAGCGGCCGCCAACAACCGGGTCGTGCGGTTCTGGATGTGGGAGTTCTTCGCGTTCATCTCCTTCAGCCCCTGCGCGATGACCTTCTGAAAGGCCTCCAGGTCGTCCAGGAGTTCGTTCAGGCCGTCCCTGAACTGCGTATGCCGGGCGCACTCGACCTTGCCCATGATCCGGGTCACTTCTAGTCCGGCGGCAAGGCGCCCCATCTCCGCGCACACCGTCTGAAAGCGTTCGGCCTGCTTGGCGATTTCGCGAAGGCCTTCCAGCGTCTTGGCGTCGTAGTCCTTCGACTGCTGCGAAAGGCGGGCCACTTCGTCACGCTTTGCCTCGCTCTCCGATCCGCTCTCCGCCTCGAATTGCGCACATACCTCGCGCTGAAGGCGCGCGGTGCAGGCCAGGAACTGGCCCCGGTGAATGGTTGCGAGAACCGACGTCGCGGCCCGGCGAAAGCCTTCCAGGCTGTGCCGGATTTCGTCCGACAGGACGCTGTAGTTGCTCGACACGACGGCAATGGCCGTGCCGTCGCGGCCGAGCTGCGCGGCAAGCACCTGGAAGTTCAGCGGCACATACTCGTTCTTCGCGTAGGCCTCGCTGATGACGTCGGCGTGATGGAGAAGCCCTTTTGCGGCATCGACGAGGTCGGCGAGAATCCTTTCGTCGCGGCGCGTGGCGCGCCGTTCGGACAACACCGCGTCCCGCGCCGCCAGTTCGGCCCCGAGCGCGTCGGACATGAATCCCGGATAGCTCTCGTGCCCGGCCCCCTTGAGCATCTCCAGCAGGATCTTCGCGCTCTCGGCCGGGGCCAGCTTCTCGCGCTCTTCGCGCTCCGCCAGCGCCCGATAGGCCTCGCGCACGAGCGCGAGATTGGCGCTGCTCGGCCTCAGGCGAACGGAGAGGAATCCTCCGTCGATCGGCGTCACGACCGCATACACCCAGTAGAACCGCCCGTTCTTCGCGCGGTTGCAGACATACGCGGCGATCGGCTCGCCGCGCTTCAGGCTGTCCCACAACAGCCAGAAGACGGCGCGCGGCATTCCGGGATGGCGCACGATCTTGTGCGGCTTGCCGAGCAGTTCTTCCCAGGAATAGACGCTGACCCGCTGAAACGTCTCGTTGCCGAAAAGGATGATCCCGTGCTCGTCCGTTCGGGAAAAGAACAGCTCGCCGAAATCGAACAGTATTTCCGAATTGATGGACGTAACGGATGCGGTCGTCATCGGCGCGACGCCCTTTGTCTGTGGAATCCCAAGCGTGTTTTCACGCGCCACGATTAAGCGCAGATAAACTCGCATATCCGTAGAAACGCGTAGTCGGGCGCCGTTGCGGCCTCACACCCTGCCGGAGGACACGGCGGTGCTGCATCGGCGTCTGGCCTCCCCGCAATTTTAGATGATGCAGAGGCGTAGTAGCGCCCGCCCCGCACCGTCCCTTCCGGGATTTCCCCCTCCGGTGCGTCCCATAGGGCGCAGCCCCAAATTTCCCGCCTGCGGGGCGCAGCCTATCCCGGAAGCTGATCCAAGGGGGTACATGTGATCAACACACGGAAACTATGGCTGTGGCTGGGGGCGATCTTCGTGCTCTCATTCACCGTCCTCGGCCTGCTGGGCCGCGACATCTATGTCCAGGCGCCGCCGGTGCCTGAGAAGGTCGTCACCACCGACGGCACCACGATCTACACCCGCGAAGACATCCAGTCGGGCCGCGAAGTCTGGCAAACGCTGGGCGGCATGGAGCTCGGCTCTGTGTGGGGCCACGGCGGCTATGTCGCGCCCGACTGGGGTGCCGACTGGCTGCATCGCGAGGCGACCGGGCTGCTCGACATCTGGGCCCGGGAGAAGGGCGCCGCGGCGTTCGACCGGCTGGGCGCCGAAGATCAGGCCGCTCTGAAGGAACGGCTGAAGACCGAGCTGCGCACCAACAGCTACAATCCCGCAACCGGCGCCATCACCGTCTCCCCGGAACGCGCGCAGGCGATTTCGGCCAATGCCGAACATTTCGCCAAGCTGTTCAGCAGCGATCCCGCGCTCCGTGCGCTGCGTACCGATTATGCGATCCCGGAACGTTCGCTGACGAACGACACCGACCGCAGCCGGATCGGCGCCTTCTTCTTCTGGACGGCCTGGACGAGCGTCACGGACCGCCCGGGCGCAGAGATCAGCTACACCAACAACTGGCCGCACGAACCGCTGGTGGGCAACGTGCCCGCGGCGGCGCTCGGCATCTGGTCGGTGGCGAGCGTGCTGTTCCTCATCGCAGGCATCGGCTGGCTGACCTGGTACCAGGCTCGCCGGAAGGATGAGGAGCATGCCGAAGCGCCGGCCCAGGACCCGCTGGCGGCGATGAAGCCGACGCCCTCGATGAAGGCGTCGATCAAGTATTTCTACACCGCCATCGGACTCTTCCTCGCACAGGTCGTGCTGGGCGCTTTGACCGCCCACTACGCCGTCGAAGGCCAGGACTTCTACGGCATCCCGATCTCCGACATCATCCCCTACGCCCTGACCCGCACCTGGCACACGCAGCTCGGCATCTTCTGGATCGCCACGGCGTGGCTGGCGACCGGCCTCTACGTCGCGCCGATGCTCTCGGGGCACGAGCCGAAATTCCAGCGCCTCGGGGTCAACGTCCTGTGGGTCGCGCTGCTCGTCGTCGTGCTCGGCTCGTTTGCCGGCGAGTGGATGGCGATCCAGCAGAAACTCGGCCACGGGGCGAATTTCTGGTTCGGCCATATGGGGTATGAGTTCGTCGACCTCGGCCGGTTCTGGGCGATCCTGCTCTTCGCCGGACTGATGATCTGGCTCGCGCTGGTCGGCCGCGCGTTGTGGCCGGCCCTGCGCACCCCGTCCGAAAGCCGCGGCCTGATCGGCATGGTCTTCATCTCGACCGTCTGCATCGGGCTGTTCTTCGGCGCCGCCCTGACATGGGGCCGCCACAGCCCGCTCTCGCTGATCGAGTATTTCCGCTGGTGGGTCGTCCATCTGTGGGTCGAAGGGTTCTTCGAAGTCTTCGCCACGGCCGTCATCGCGCTCATCTTCTCGGGCGTCGGCCTGGTGCGGGCGCGCGCAGCGAATGCGGCTGTCGTCTTCTCGACCGCGGTGTTCCTGACCGGCGGCATCTTGGGCACGCTGCACCATCTCTACTTCGCCGGAACGACCGCCCCGATCATCGCGTGGGGCGCCATGTTCTCGGCGCTGGAGGTGGTCCCGCTGGCCCTGCTCGGCGTCGAGGCCCTCCACAATTACCGCATGACGAAAGCGGCGCCGTGGGTGCAGACCTACAAATGGCCGGTGCTGTTCTTCGTGGCGGTGTCGTTCTGGAACCTCGTCGGCGCCGGCATCCTCGGCTTCGCGATCAACCCGCCGATCTCGCTCTACTACGTCCAGGGTCTCAACCTGACACCGAGCCACGGCCATGCCGCCCTCTTCGGCGTCTACGGCATGCTCGGCATCGGGCTGATGCTGTTCTGCCTGCGCACCGCCTTCCGCGGTGCATCCTGGTCGGACGGCATGCTGAAGCCCGTCTTCTGGTGCCTGAATATCGGCCTCGGCGCGATGGTGTTCCTCAGCCTCGTGCCATCCGGCCTCTACCAGGCGTATCAGAGCGTCACGCACGGCTTCTGGTATGCGCGGTCGCCCGAGATCGTGCACGGCCCGGTCATGGAGACGCTGGTCTGGCTGCGCGTGCCCGGCGACGTCGTGTTCAGCGTCGGCGCGATCATCCTCGCGCTCTTCCTGGTCCGCCTGCTGGTCGGCGGCCGCACCCGCGGCAGCCGCAAGCCCAAGCCTGTCTTCGCTCCCGCGGAGTAGGCTAACCTCGATGCCCTGGCCCGCCGCTGCGCGGGCCAGGGCTTTCTATCTCCGCAAGGTGCCTTCCATGTCCGAGAGCAAGCGCCACGCGCGCCTGATGCGCCTTCCGCCTTTCCTGCGCGCCGGCTTCCGCCCGTTCTTCCTGGGCGGCGCGCTCTGGGCTCTCACCGTGATGACCCTTTGGGTCTGCTTTCTGGCCGGCGAACTCGATTTGCCGACCGCTTTCGACGCACTCGCCTGGCATCGCCATGAGATGCTCTTCGGCTATCTCGGTGCGGTGATCGCCGGGTTCCTGTTGACCGCGATCCCGAACTGGACTGGCCGGTTGCCAATGGCGGGCCGCGGCCTTGCGGCTCTGGCAGGACTTTGGCTGTGCGCCCGGCTCGCTTTGCTCTTCTCCGCACCGCTCGGCCCCCTCCCCGCCTTCCTGGCCGATGTCGGCTTCCTTGCAGCGCTGGCGGCGGTGGCGGCCCGCGAAGTGCTGGCGGCGCACAACCGCAACCTGCCCGTCGTCCTCGTCGTCACGCTGCTCGCCGTGGCCAATGGCCTCGATCACGCCGAACAGTTTGGCGCCCCGATTCCAACAGGCCTCGGCTGGCGGCTCGGGTTCGGCCTGGTGCTCATGCTCGTCTCGCTGATCGGCGGACGGATTATCCCCTCGTTCACCCGGAATTGGCTCGCCAAGCAGGGCCGGCAGCAAGGCCTTCCGACCCAGCCCGGCCGCTTCGACATGGCGACGCTGGCGGCGACGGCGGTCGCGATGGTGTCGTGGGTGGCGCTTCCGGACAGCCCGTACGCCGGCGCCCTGCTGATCGTCGCCTCCGTGCTTCAGGCGGTGCGCCTCTCGCGGTGGTCGGGGCTGCACACGATGGCCGAGCCGCTCGTCTTCATCCTGCATGTTTCCTATGCCTGGCTGCCGCTCGGCCTGTTGCTGCTCGGCGCGAGCACCTTCAGCGACCACGTCCCGCCCGCCGCCGCTCTGCATGCCCTCAGCGCGGGGGGCATGGCGTCCATGACGCTCGCCGTCATGACGCGCGCCACGCTGGGCCATACCGGCCGCGACCTGCATGCCGACGGCTGGACGCTGGCGATCTATGTCCTGGTCAACCTCGGCGCGGCCGTGCGCGTCAGCGCGCCGGTCCTTCCCGTGGACTTCCTGGGCGCGATGAGCCTTGCCGGAACGCTATGGGCGGGGGCCTTCGTGCTGTTCGTCCTCGCTTACGGTCCCAGCATGCTGCGGGCGCGGCCCGACGGACGGCCTTGACCCCGCACAGCGACCGGCGGACGCCGCTCAGGCCAGCCGCGTGACCATCACCATGCGGACCAGCTCCGAAAGCGTGCGCGCCCCCGTCTTGGTCATGACGTTGGCGCGGTAGACCTCGACCGTGCGGGCGCTGATGTCGAGGTCATAGGCGATCACCTTGTTGGCCTTGCCCTCGATAAGGCCCTCCATCACCTCGCGTTCGCGGCCCGACAAGGTCGCCAGCCGCTTGCGTATCTCTTCGCGCTCGGCTTCGCGCGCCCCGCGCTCCTGCTGCTTGGCGAGCGCCGAGCGGACGGCGATCAGGATCGCCTGGTCGCTGAACGGCTTTTCGATGAAATCCGCCACGCCGGCGTGCAACGCCTGGATCGCCATCGGCACATCGGCGTGGCCGGTGATCACGATGACCGGGTCCGGCACGCCCAGCGCGTTCAGCTTGCCGAGCAGTTCGATGCCGCTCATGTCGGGCATCCGAACGTCGGTGATGATACAGCCGTGGTCCATCGTCGGCACCGCGGCGAGAAACTGGATGGCCGATTCGTAGGCGCGCGTCGCGATCTCGGAACATTGCAGCAGGAAGGTGAGCGACCGGCGCACGCCCTCGTCGTCGTCGATCACATGAACCACCGGCTCATTCGACATCGTCCAACTCCTCCTTGTCGACGCTCGGGACCGTGAAACAGAATACCGCGCCGCCGCCTTCGTTCGCTTCCGCCCAGATCCGGCCGCCATGCGCTTCCACGATCGTGCGGCAGATGGAAAGCCCGACGCCCATCCCGGTGCGCTTCGTTGTCACGAAGGGCTGGAAGAGCTGGTCCAGAACGTCCGGCCGGATGCCCGGCCCGGTGTCGGCGACCGTCACGAGCGCCGTTTCCGGGTCGACCGCCCGGACACCGATCGTCAGGTCGCGGCGCTCGACGTCGGCCATCGCATCGACCGCGTTGCGTATGAGGTTCAGCATCACTTGCTGGATCTGTACCTTGTCGACGAGCACGCTCTCGACCTCCGAAGCCAGCTCGAAGCGCACGCGCACGCCGTGCTCCTTCGCACCGACCAGCGCAAGCGCACAGGCCTCTTCTATCAATTTGGGGAGGCTTTCCACCCGCCGCTCCGTCTCGCCGCGCGATACGAAGTCGCGCAGCCGGCGGATGATCTCTCCTGCCCGCAGCGCCTCGTTGCCGGCATGATCGACGGCCTCGGCGACCTGCGTGATGGGCACCGTCTGACGCTTCAGCAGCATCCGGCTGCCCATCAGATAGGTGCCGATCGCCGTCAGCGGCTGATTGAGTTCGTGCGCCAGGGCCGACGCCATCTCGCCGAGCGCGGTGAGGCGCGAGACATGCACCAGTTCGCTCTGGAGTTCCTGGAGCCGCGTTTCCGTCTTCTGCCGTTCCGTCAGGTCGCGCACGAAGCCCGTGAAGAAGCGCCCTTCCGGCAGGCTCATCTCGCCCACCGCCAATTCCATGGGAAACGTCGAGCCGTCGCGGCGCTCCCCCACCACGACCCGCCCGACACCGATGATCCGCCGCTCGCCGGTCCGGTAGTAGCGCTGGAGATAGCCGTCATGCGCCTCGCGATAGGGCGACGGCATCAGCATGCTGACATTCCTTCCCGTCACCTCCGCTGCGGTCCAGCCGAACTGGCGTTCGGCCGTGTCGCTGAAGTCGCGGATCAGGCCGCCCTCGTCGATTACGATCATGGCGTCCGGGACGGTCCGCAGGATCGACGTGAGATGGGCCTCGCGCTGCGCCAGTTCCCGCGTGATCGCGACCTCGCGCTGGCGCGACCGCTGAAGCCAGGCGCCGCCGGCCGCAATCACGCCGCCGACACAAAGGAATACCGTCGCGGCTGCCCAGTCGCCCGGCGTCAAAGGTCCGGTGAAGGCATCGGCCAGGACGCCGGTCGCCACCCCCGCGACGGCCAGGGCCAGCGCGGGCCAGGGGCCGGCTATCGCTCCGACGACGACGGCCGGCACGAAGAAGATGAAGGTCGCGCGCTGCTCCAGGAGCGGATCGAGACCCAGTCTGAGCGCAAGACCGGCAACGAGCAGCGCCACCGCATAGGCAATCCAGAGCGCGTGGCCGATTGTCGGCTTCAGGACCACCGGCGCGCGACTCCTGAGCGCCGGGCGCAGCGCCTCGCCGCCGCGCCGCTCGCCTCCGGTAGAACCCGTAGGAAGAAGACCCAAGTTTCGGCTGTGCCCCGTCTGACCTAGACCGCAAGGTAACAGAGGTACGGCGACTTCGCCCGCTTCGGCAACTCAGAGTTTTCCCCATGGCCGCTTCGATGCCCGCAGCCGACATCCGCACAGCCCGCGGCTTGGGCCGGTCATTTGTCGGGGCCGCATCCTAAGCCCCCCGCGGGGTGAACCGCGCCGGACGGTGAGATGATGACCATGCCCCGCCCGAGAATCCTGCTCGTCGAGGACGACCCCGCGGTGCGGTCTTCCATCGCCTTCGCGCTCGACGTCGAAGGCCTGGACGTCACCAGCTTCGCAACCGCCGAAGCGCTGCTGGCCAGCCCCGAGACCTGGGACAGCAATTGTGTCGTCGTAGACTACCGCCTTCCCGGCATGGACGGGCTGAGCCTGCTCGCCCGGCTGCGCGCCGGAGGCGGACCGCGGGCGGCGATCGTCATCACCAGCAACCCGTCGGCGCGGCTGCGCAAGAGCGTCGCCGACGCAGGGGCTCTGCTCGTCGAGAAGCCGCTGCTCACCGGCGTGCTTACCGCGGCCATCCGGGAGGCGACGGCCGATCCGGCCGGCGCACCGGCCAGCGACGTCTGACGCCCGAAAGCCGCCCGGCGACGGTCGCCTGCGGGAATGCCGCAATGGACAGCGGCCGATCCGCCGGGGCACGATGGACCGGTAAACTCACAGGAAGGTCCGCCATGAATCAGCTCAAGATCGACCCACGGCCAGACGTGGAAGCCGAACTCAACAATCTCGGCATGTCGAAGGAATCGCAGCCGCTCTTCGACGCGGTGAAGCGGCACATTGCCGAGAATGTCGAGCCGATCACGGAGAAATTCTTCCAACTCGCGGAAGGCCGGGCCGATCGCTGGAGCTGGGCGCCGGGCCAGCTCGAACTCCTCGAAGGCGCCAAGAACAAGGCGAAGGCCTCAGGCCTCTGGAACTTCTTCCTGCCGGAGAGCGAAATCGGCCGCGGCCTCACCAATCTCGACTATGCCTACATCGCCGCAGAGCTGGGCAAGTCGCCGCTGGCCTCGGAGTCGCTCAACTGCTCGGCGCCCGACACCGGCAACATGGAAGTGCTCGAGCGCGTCGGCACGCCCGAGCAGAAGGAGAAATGGCTGAAGCCGCTGCTGAACGGCGACATCCGCTCCGCCTATGTGATGACCGAGCCGGGCGTCGCCTCGTCCGATGCGAAGAACATCGCCACCACGGCGGTGCTCGATGGCGACGAGTGGGTCATCAACGGCGAGAAATACTACATCTCCGGCGCCGGAGACCCGCGCTGCAAGATCATGATCGTCATGGTCAAGACCAGCCCCAACGCGCCGCCGCAGTTCCAGCAGTCGCAGATTCTCGTGCCCCGCGAAACGCCCGGCGTCGAGATTCTGGGTCCGATGCATGTGTTCGGCGAAGATCACGCGCCGCAAGGCCACATGCACATGCGCTTCAACAATGTGCGCGTGCCGAAGGACAATATCCTCCTCGGCGAAGGACGCGGTTTCGAGATCAGCCAGGTCCGCCTCGGACCGGGACGCATCCATCACTGCATGCGCTCGATCGGCGCGGCCGAGAAGGCGCTCGACCTGATGGTCAAGCGGGCGACGACACGCATCGCTTTCGGCAAGCCGCTTATCCAGCTCGGCAAGAATCTCGAAACCGTTGCGCGCGCCCGCATCGAGATCGAGGCGATGCGCCTGATGGTGCTGAAGGCGGCGCGGGCGATGGACGTGCTCGGCAACAAGGAAGCCCGCGTGTGGGTCTCCATGGTCAAGGCCATGGTGCCGGAGCGCGTCTGCACCATCATCGACCAGGCGATCCAGATCCACGGCGCGACGGGCATCTCGGAGTGGACGCCGCTGGCCAAGATGTACACCAACATGCGGCATCTCCGCTTCGCGGACGGGCCGGACGAGGTGCATTACATGGTGGTCGGCCGCGCGGAGATTCCGCTGCATTGAGCGGGCGGCGTCCCCCGCGTCACGCGGCGGCGCGGTGAACTGTGGGTGGGAGGCCGGAATTGTCGCCGCCTCCCTCCTGCTGCATCTCCTCGGTTTCGATGTCCGGCGCGGCGCTGGCCTGAAGCGGCGGCGTGGCGGCGGATTCGACGACCGGCGCGGCCGGTTCGGCGAGCGGTGGCTTGGGCGGCAGCGCCGTCACCTTGACCTCGATATCGACGTCGACGACGTCGGCGGGAAATCCCATATACGAGCCGTTGATCGGCACGGCGTGTTCCGCGTCCGTCGAAACGCCGACCCGCAACAGGCTCGGCGATTCGATCAGCGCGTTGGTGGGATCGAACTCGACCCAGCCCGGCCCAGGCAGATAGACCTCCGCCCAGGCATGGGTCGCACCCGCTCCGACCATGCCCTGGTTGTCGCCCTTGTCGAGGGCGGGATCGTAGAGATAGCCGGTCACGAAGCGGGCGCCGATGCCGAGGGCGCGCGCCGCTTCGATGAACAGCGTCGCGAAGTCGCGACATGTGCCGCTGCGCAGCGCCAGTGTTTCGCTGGGCGCCTGCACGCCGGCCATGGGACGCGCGAAATAGGCGAAGTCGCTGCGGATCGCCGCATTCAGGGTGCGCAGAAGGTCGAGCGTCTGCATGCCCTGCGCGACATAGGATTGCGCCCACGCCATCACGGCGGTTGCGCAATGCCCGTAATTGCAGGTCAGGAACGGCCCGAGATTTATCCGATCGTCCGGCGCATACACGAACGGATAGAGACAAGCGGTGTCGTCGATCTCGATCGCGGAGTCGCCCAGCGAGTAGCGCGACACCTCCAGCCGGCTTTCGATCAGCAGTTCGTCGGTCGCCGTCGCGAACGTCACCTTGGCGACCGAGTTGCCGAACACATCGTGCGACCACCGAACGTCCGCATGCGGCGACAGGGTCAGCGTCGCGTCTTCCAGTCGCAGATCGTGGCTGTCTTTCGGCCGGACCATAAGACGGTGCACGCCCAGTTCCACGGCCCGGGCGTATCTGTAATGCGTTCGATGATGGATCGCGTAGCGGGACATTTCGGTTCTTCTGAAACGAACGGCGGGGAGGGAGAGAACTCCCTCCCCGCCGCGTGCCGGAACGGCGAGGGCTGTGCGGGGGGACTAGACGCCGCTCCGGTAACTTTGTCAGGCCGCTTCGCGCGGCGCCGTCTTGTTGAACAGTCGATGCCAGACGCGCCCCATGACGGTCTTGGGTGCGTCGGTCAGGTCCTCGCCGAGCGCGTCGTCGCCGCGCGCCCTGCGCAGCCAGTTGGATACCTGGCGCAGCAGCGCCGCATCGTTGGCGCGCCGGCCTTCATCGTCGGGATGAAGATTGGGGCCGGCGCCCTGCGCCATGCCTTCGGAGTCCGATTCGAGCGTACGCTTGAGATCGATCTCCCACTCTTCCAGCAGGCGGAGTTTCTGGTCGCGCGTCAGTTGGCCGTCCGCCATGACGTCAGCGGGACCGTTGTAAAAGGCGGCGGGATTCATGACGACGACGTCGAAATCCTCCGTGTCGTCGGTCGTGCTATCTCTCGATGGCATGACGACTAACCCACCTTTCCCTTGCCGCTTTCCTGACGGGCACGTTCAAGGGCTTTGCCCTCCGGCCCGTCCAGGGCGTCCGCGGCCTCCCGGCCCTTTTCCTTCACAGGCCCATGCTTCGCGAAATCATGCTGGGCGTCCTGGTATTTCTTGCCCGAGCGATAGTCGCCTTCACCGATCTCGGGGAGTTCGACCTTGCCTGTCATGCGAATTGCCCTCCACAGCTAATGCCATAACGCCGCCGCTTCCGGCGCGTTCCGTTTCAACGACACGTCGCGCTCAGTTGAGCCGGGATTCGAATTCGCGGAGCTGGCGTTCCGCCTCTTCCTTGGCCATGCCGTAACGCGCCTGGAGTTTTCCCGAGAGCTGGTCGCGCTTGCCGGCGACCTCGGTGAGGTCGTCATCGGTGAGCTTGCCCCATTGCTCCTTCACCTTGCCGGACATCTGCTTCCAGCCGCCTTCGATACGGTCCCAGTTCATTTGCACCTCCATGCGAATGACGCGGCGATCAGGCCGCACTGGCCGATTCAACGCGCGCTGCGCGACGGCGTTCCGCCCGTTCGGCGCGGCGGCGCATACGCAAGGGCGTGACCGGCGGCGGCGGGTGGCGGGGCTTGGTCACCGGGGCGAGCACCGCGGCGATCGGATGCAGCGCCGGGGTATGGCGTGCGAAGGTGTAGAGCGTAATCAGCAACGGCGCGGAGATGATCGCGGCCGGAACACCCCAGAGCCACACGACGAAGGCGAGCGATATGAAGAGCGCTACGGGATTGAGCTCGATCCGCCGTGCCATGAGCCACGGCTGAATCGCCTGCGATTCTATGGCGTTGATCACCAGCATGATGGTTGCGCCGGTCAGCCCGCCCAGCAGGGTCGGCTCGGTCGCGACGCCGACGACGGCCGCTGCGAGAATCGTTCCGGTCGGTCCGATGATCGGCACATAGTTGGCCAGTCCGTATATCGCACCCCACACGATCGGATCGGCGATACCCGCGGCATAGAAGGCCGCTGCCGTCACGATTGCGACGCCGACATTGATGCAGGTGAGGATGAAGAGATAGGCGGCGACGTTCCGGCCGACGTCGCGCACCGCGCGTGCGCGCTGACAGCGGCCTTGCATGTCGTCGGAGCACAGGATGAACCGCTTGCGCAGATCCGTCCGCAGCGAAAGCAGGAAGATGGTCAGGAAGAGCACATAGATGGTCTGGCTGGCGAAGTTCGCGCCCATGGAAAGGATCGAGCCCAGCATGCCGCCGGCGCCCGCTGCGACGGCCGGTGCCCCGGCCTTCTCTCCCGAAATGCGGTTGGAGACATTTTCGACGATCTGAAGCTGGTCCTTGAGCGGCTGGAGCTTGCGGTCGATCGCACGTGCCATTGTCGGTGCGTTGTTGATCCAGTCGCCGATGACCGGTGCGATGACCGCGATGACGCAGATGATGGCGGCCGCCGCGAAGAAGACGGTGATCACCGCCGATGCGCCGTCTCCGATCTTCAGGCGCGACAGCGCACGGGCGATCGGCGCGAGGACGAGGGCCAGCACGATGGCATAGGCCGTCGGCAAGAGGATCGTCGCGGCGAAGTCCAGCAGGAACAGGATCGCCGCTGCGGCGATCGCCCAGAGTGCGACGCCCCAGGACGTCTCGAACTGCGAGCCGGCACTCTTCAACAGACGCGCAGCCATGAAGGGGCAGCTCCGGCTAAGATTTGTTGGGACGCAGGAAGAAGGCGGCCAGCGCACCGCCTATCCCGAGCGCAAGCAGCGGCCGCTTGGCGACCAGGCCAAGCGCCATGTTCGCGACGCCGGAAGATGCCAGCCCGGCCATCAGGGCGGTCTGGCGGGCCGCCTCGATCCGCCGCATCAGCAGCAACGCGCCGAAGGCGACAAGGACGAGAAATACAGCCGCCGTGATCGCCGCTGCACCCGCGACGCCGGCGAGCGGCGCCAGAAGCGCAAACAGCGCGAAGGCCATGAAGCCGAGCGCGATCCAGAACGCGCCCAGCAGCACGAGAGCCGTTACAGCCATGGTCGTCATCGTCGGTTGCCCCCGCGCATCGCTCAGCGGCGCAGGAAGATCGCCCCCAGCAGCGCCCCGACCCCGGCGGCGATCGCCATCATCTTGATCGGTTCGGCGCGCACGCGATCGCGCGCAAGCTCGATCTGCTCGTCCGCCCAATAGGAAACCTGGGGCACCTTGCCCGCCACCGCCTTCACGCCGTCGGCGCCCTGGTCGACGAGGTGATTGACGCCTTCGGCGGCGTTCTCGGTCGCGGAATTGGCGAAGGTCTTCACATTGTCGCGGACGCGATCGACCGTCTTTGCGAACCCGGTGTCGTCGAAATCCGTCTCGCCCGCGCGCGCGCCCTTTGCCGAAGCCATGATCGCCTCCGTTGAGAATGAAGTCCGGACCGTCCCGCGGGCCCGGACTTCGCTCAAACGGACGGACGCGGCGAAAGTTCCCTTAAGGCTTGGCGCCGCCGTGGAAGAATAGGGCCTGGCCGATTGTCGCCTTGACCGTCTCCGCGAGGAACGGCTTGGTGATCAGATAGGCGGGCTCGGGCCGTTCACCCGACAGCAGCCGCTCGGGATAGGCCGTGATGAAGATCACCGGCACGTCGAAGGCGACCAGGATGTCGCTGACGGCATCGATGCCCGAGCTGCCGTCGGCGAGGCGCACGTCGGCGAGCACCAGCCCTGGACGGGAGGCCTTGGCGAGGGCGATGGCCTCGCTCCGCGTCGCCGCGACCCCGGCCACGTCGTGGCCCAGATCCTTGACCAGCGCTTCCAGATCGAGCGCGATGATCGGCTCGTCCTCGATGATCAGCACGCTCGTCGCAAGCTGCGCCTCGATCGAGCTTTGCGCCTCCACGATCTCCTGCTGCACGCCGGCGACGTCGAGGCCGAGAATCTCGGCCGTCTCGGCCGCCGAAAAGCCCTCTACCGCGGTCAGGAGGAGCGCCTCGCGCTTGCGCGGCGGCAGCGCCTGGAGGCGCATGTCCGGCGACATCCGTCCGATCCCCGCCGGCTCGTGGTCGGCCGGGTTCACCGAACTCGACCAGATCGTATGCAGCGCCTTGTAGAGGCCGATCTTCGGCGTGGTGGCCTGCGTGAGGGTGCCCTGCCCCTCCAGCAAGGCTTCGAGCGTCGCCCGCACATAGGCGTCGCCGCTCGCCTGCGAGCCGGTCAGCGCACGCGCATAGCGGCGCAGGTAGGGAAGATGAGGCGCAATGGTCTTGGCAGCGGACATTCAGTCGATCCTTGAGGGAATGAAGCGGAAAACCGGCGGAAAACAGGGCTGCCGGCGGCAAGCCGACCGTCTCCCGGCCGTCACGGGAACCACCGTAAGGACCATGCGTTGAGAGCCGTGCCGTTAAACGGCATTTCGCATGGTGTTCCAAGGGACTTTGGAGTTTGGGTCGGATCGGCGTGGCGACGACGCACTTTTTCGCCTCAATGCTTCCAGAGTGGCTTGGTCTATAAGGGGAATATCCCGTTCGGCGTGAGGGAACGCCCAGGCGCCGGGGCGGGTTCCATAGAGTGAACGATGATGAAGAACGGTGATGAAGACGCGCCCCACCAGGGGAATGCGCCACGCCCGCGGGCCGGGGATTCCGGTCTGCGTGCGAGACAGAAGGTGATCGGCATGGGCCTCAAGCGGCTATACGACAATGTCGTCGAGGAACCCGTTCCCGACGATTTCGCCGATCTTCTCAGCCGCCTGGACGACACGTCCGGCGGTGGGGAGGTTCGGTGAACGCGCATGAGGTTGCGTCGCGCCCCGCACCCTCTCCCGCCGAAGAAAAGGAATTCAAGGACGGCCTGCTCGAGGCCATCCCCTATGTCCGCGCCTTTGCCCGCACGCTCTGCGGCTCGAAGGCCCCGGCCGACGACCTGGCTCAGGAAACCCTGACCAAGGCGTGGGCCGCCCGCAACAGCTTCCAGCCCGGTACGAACCTCAAGGCGTGGCTTTTCATGATCGCCCGCAACCAGTTCTATTCCGAGAAGCGGCGCTCGTGGCGCAGCGTGGCGTGGGACGAGGACCTGGCCGAAGCCCGCCTCGTCGCACCGGCGACCCAGAGCTTCAACGTCGATCTTACGGATCTCCGCCGGGCGCTCACCAAGATCACCCCGGAACAGCGCGAAGCCCTCGTTCTGGTCGGGGCAGGCGGCCTCTCCTACGAGGAAGCCGCCAAGGTATGCGGATGCGCGATCGGCACGGTGAAGAGCCGCGTCGCCCGTGCCCGGCAGGCCCTGGAGCGCATGCTCAACGGCGCCGATCCGGACGCCTTGCCGGGACGCCATGAGGTCCCGCAGAGCGAGGATCTCATCGAAGAGGCCCAGCGCATCACCGAGACTGGCGGCGGCGACCCGGAACGGTAAACTCCCGTTCGCGTGCGCCGCCGGTTCATCCTCGCCCTGATTCTTGCCATCCTGCCCTTTGCCGTCCTCACGGCAGGGCAGGCGGCGTGGCGGCTCATTCGGGCCTACGAGACCGCGAGCTCCGACCTGATCGACGGGGCGCGCGCGTCCACGGTGCCGGAGGCCAATGTGCTGGCCGCCGCCGAGGGCGTGCTCCGCGGCCTTGAGAATAACCGCGCCGTTCGCGCCGGCAGCGCCGCCTGCGCCTATGTTCTGCGCGGCGCTCTAGATAATTCCCCCTACACCAACGTCTCCCGCCTCAATGCGCACGGTGTCGTCGTCTGCTCGGCCCGCCCGGTGCCGGCGAACATCAAGGACCGCAGCGGCCAGCCCTGGTGGACGGCGGTTTCGAACCGGCGCAGCTTCATGATCAGCGAGCAGCATTACGGACCGCTCGCGCAGCAGAATGTCCTCACCGCGGCCCTGCCTTTGTTCCGCAGCGACGGCACCTTCGACGGCGCCCTCGCGCTCGGCATAGGCGTGGACGTCCTCGGCGCGCTCATGCGCGAGCGGAGCATGCCGAACGGCACGGTCGCAGCCCTTCTCGATGCCGAGGGATCGGTGGTGTCGTCGAGCGACGAGGCCGTCGCGCAGGCCCTGTTCGGTAGGCCCATCGACCTGCATGGCACCGGACTCCTGCGGGGTGAGGATGACCAGGGCAACGGCTGGCGCTTTGCGATCGCCGAGGTACGCGGCGACGATCTCTTCATCGCCTTCGCCCAGCGTGAAACGGCGCTCTTCGCCTGGAGCTATGTCGACCTCGCGGCCAATGTCGCCCTGCCGCTGTTGATGGCGGCGTTCGCGTTCGGCGCCATCTGGTATTCGGCCGACCGCTTCGTGCTGCGCTGGATCGCCTACCTCCAGCGGGTTGCGCGCGCCTATGGTCGCGGCCATTTCGCCCTGCGGCCCGAGAAGGGCGCAGCGGACGCCCCTGGCGAGATCCAGCAATTGGCCCGCGCGATGGGCGACATGGCCGACAATATCCGCCAGCGCGACCGGAGCCTGCGCGCGGCCCTCGACCAGCGCTCGCTGATGCTCCGCGAAATTCACCATAGGGTGAAGAACAATCTCCAGATCGTCGGCAGCCTGCTACAGTTGGAAGCGCGCAGGGTGCACGAGCCCGGAGCCCGCGCGGCACTGAAGATCACGCAGACCCGCATCAACGCTATCGCCTTGGCTCATCGCGTCCTCGAAGAGGTCGACGCCCAGACCGTCGTCAACCTGCGCACGCTGCTCACCGAGCTCGCGGCGCTGCTGCACGACGCCTTCGCGGAAGGGCTCGACGCACAGCCGGCCATCGTGCGTGCCCCCGCGGTGACGGTGGAAACCGATATCGCCGTGCCTCTGTCGCTGTGGCTCGTTGAACAGCTTGCCGAGATCTATCGCACCGCCATCGAGCGCCGGGTGCCGCTGGCGCTCCAGATCGAGGCCGACGACGCGGTCGACGCCATCGACCTCAAGATCCGCTTCGACGGCGCCCTCGCCCGCTCGGCCGACTCCGAATCGTCGTTTGCCCCCGCCTATGTGCGCCAGTTGCGCGGTGCCTTTACTGTGTATCAGGAACCGGGAAGCCCGGTCCTTCTCGTCCTTCGCTTTCCGCGGCGGCTCGGGGTCACCTGGAAAGGCTGAAGGCCGGAGCATCGCTCCGGCCTTCCCATCCTCAGCGATCCTATCGGCTTAGGCCGGCGGGCGCCGCACGAAGCCGAAGACCAGGCTCGCCACGAACAGCACCAGGAAGACGATGAACAGGATCTGCGCGATCGAGGCCGAGGCCGTGGCGATGCCGCCGAAACCGAAGGCCGCAGCGACGAGCGCGAAGACGAGGAATACGAGTGCCCAATACAGCATGATCTGGCTCCTTGCGATGGTTAGGCTGCGGCTTTGGTCCGCGTAGCGGGGCGCCGCGCCGACTTGGCCATCATGCGCCTCGGTTTCGCGGGCGCTGGGGCTTTGCCGCCCTTGCGCCCGACGAATGCACTGGCCGCCATTTCGACGACCTTGACCGCCAGATAGGCCTTGGCGGCTGAAACGATTGCTCTCAGCATCTCTCTCTCCCTCGTTCAGTACGCGCGTTCGGCATGGGCCGGCACTGTGGTGAACGACGATTGCTCTCTTCCAAGCTCATAGGCGAAGAAGCCCAGGGCGGCGCCGGCGAGCACGAAGGCTCCGAAAGCCAGGCCGATCAAGGTCAAACGGTCGCTCACCATCGCCTCCTGCCTTGGGGTTGCCGCTTGTTCACGTCCGACTAAACGGCCTTTCGTGTCGACGGTTCCGGAAGGGTCGGCAGGGAACTGCGGCCTTCAGCAGGCGTTCTCCGGGCCACACATCCAGCACGGAGTCTTTGCGATGACGCTCAAGCTCATGAGCCTGCCTTACGCCCATGACGCGCTCGAACCCGCCATGTCGGCGGAGACGCTGAAGACGCATCACGGCAAGCATCACGCCAAATACGTGAACACTGTGAACGAGCTGATCAAGGGCACCAAATACGAGGACATGGCGCTCGACGAGCTTGTGCGGTCGTCGCATGACGATGGGGACAGGAAGCTGTTCAACAACGCCGCCCAGGTGTGGAATCACGACCTGTTCTGGCACTCGATGACATCAGTCTTCGCCGATCCGCCCAAGGCGCTTGCAGATGCGATCGGCGCATCCTTCGGCTCCATGAGCGCCTTCATCGATCAGTTCGTTGCCAAGGGCGAGGCGCATTTCGGATCGGGCTGGGTCTGGCTGCTGGCGAACGGAACCAAACTGGCGATCGAGGATACGCACGACGCCGACAATCCGCTCGTCCACGGCAAGACGCCCATCCTGGTCTGCGACGTCTGGGAGCACGCCTATTATCTGGATACCAAGAACGACCGGAAGGCCTTCCTGACATCCTTCATCAACAAGCTGGTGAACTGGGAACACGCTGCCACGCTGTTCGCGGGGGCCGGCCCGCAGAATCTCAACGCGGCCGCATAGCTTAGAACGAGTGGGCCGCCTTCGCGGCGGCCCATCCCAGGCTTTCGATCGCTATTTCGGCTTGGCTTTCTCGGCAGTATCCTCGATCGCGTCGCCGGTTTTCTTGATGTCTGTGCCGGCGCCCTTGACCGTGTTGCAGGCCGTAACGCTCAACGCCGCGGCGAGCACCGTCAGAACGACCACTTTCGAATTCTGCATCGCATTGCCCTTCTTCACCTTGACTGAGGGCGACAACGTAGCATGGGCCGCGAGAGTTCCTTGAGCGCGGGAACGCGCGCCGTGATCCACGCGTTGGCCCTTCAACAGGTCATCCATGTCCTTTTCTGCGTCCCCCTCTCAAAACTACGCAGCGGCGCTGCCTGTGCCTGCCTATACAGGGCGCGGGGATGTCTCTCACGGGACCGGGACGCGGACCATGTCGTGGTCGATCATGATGCCGGTCGCCGTTTTCGCCCTGGGCGCGGTGGTCGGGGCGTCTTTCGCCCTCGCTGCCGCGCGCGCCTTATCGAGGTAATGGATCATGCCCCCGAAAATCGTCCCGGAAGACAAGGCCAAGCAGGCGCGCAAGGGCCGGCACGTCATGGCCATCCTGGTTGCATCGCTTTCACTTGCGGTGGTTGCTGCGATCTTCTTGTATCTGGGCCAATAGCTCCCGCGGCGCGGGACGAAAACGACGGCTTTGTGGGGTGTTCATGACGGAGCCGGTTCTGGCTCGGGCCTTGGCGGCGCGGCGAACCGCAGCTTCGCCCCTCCCCCTGCGCTGAAGCGCGCATGATCCGCCTTTGGATCTTGCTCTGGCTTGCAGGCCTTTGCAGCGCCGCCCAGGCACAGCAAAGCGCCTTGCCGAATATCGGCTACACTGTTTCGCTACAGGGTCCGGCTGACCCAAGCCTCGGCAAGCGCATCCGTGACGAAATAACGCTCGAGAAGCGCAAGCAGGCCGGCGTGCCGTCCCTTCCCGTGCTCCAGTCGCGCCTGGACAGCGATCTCGAACGCATCGAACATGTCCTCAAGGCCTTCGGCTACTACGATGGACATGCCAGCGGTGTCATCGTCGAAGGCGCAACGGCCGAAGTCCGTATCGTGGTCGACGAAGGGCCGCTCTATCGCATTGGCATTTTCAGCATCGTCTGGGACGGCGCACAGCCGACCGCTCCGCCGGAAACGATTGTGGAGGGCCTCCCTGCCTCCGGCACGAACATCGTCGCAGCCGGCGAGCGCATCGTTGCGGCGCTCCGGGAGGACGGCTATTTCGATGCGGCGATCCTCGAACGGCGCGCCGTGCTCGATCGGCCTGCCGGGAAAGTGGACGTCACCTACACGATCGCCTCCGGTCCGCCGGTCGTACTGGGCGGCATTGCGGTAGAGGGCAACGCCGACCTCCCTGCCAGTCGCGTGGCGCGCCTGTCGAAGCTCGAAATCGGCGCGTTGCTGACGCCGAAGGTCATGAAGGATGCCGAAGACAATCTGATGAAATCGGCCGTGTTCGACGAGGCGCGGGCCGATGCGGTCGGAAAGGGCACGCCGCGGACCGTGAGATTGACCGTCGACGAGCGGCTCTGGCGCAGCTTCAGCGGCGCCATCAAATGGTCCCTTCAGGACGGCTATGCCATCGAAGCCGCATGGGAGCATCGCAACATCTTCGGCGATGCCGAGCGGCTGCGCGCCTCCGTGACCTATGGCAGCCAGCGCAAGGGCGTCGCCGTCAACTACCAGGAGTATGATGTCTTCTGGCCGGACTACACACTGAATGCCTCCCTGATCGTCGATGACGAAGACGTCGACGACCTCGCCTATCAGCAGGTCGCGCTGATCGGCACCCTGGAGACCGAACTTCTGGATAAGCTGATCCTGCGCTTCGGCGGCTCGCTGGAATTCGTCCACGACGAAAGCTTCGACCGGGGCGGCGACTTCGCGCTGGTCGGCCTGCGCGGCGAACTCGCTTACGACACGACCGACGATCTTCTGGACCCCACCAAGGGCTTCCGCGCCGCGCTGCGGATCAATCCCTATTTCGGCGTCAGCAACGACTTCCGCCAGTTCACGATCGTCGAAGCGATCGGCTCGGCCTATTTCGCGCTGGACGACGACAATAGCTGGATCGCCGCCGGCCGTCTCCGCCTTGGCACCGTCGTCGGCGACCGGCGCGACGACATCCCGCTGCCCAAGCGTCTCTTCGCCGGCGGCGGCGGCTCCATCCGCGGCTTCGGCTACAAGCGCGCCGGTCCGATCGACGACGAGGATCGCCCGATCGGCGGCGCTTCTGTGCTGGAGATCAACGCCGAGATGCGCTGGCGCATCAACGAGGACTTCGGCGCCGTCGCCTTCGTCGACGCCGGCGGCGCCTACGAGGATCCGGTTCCCGACTTTCACAAGATGTTCGTCGGCGCCGGCCTCGGCGTGCGCTATTATTCGCCGATCGGACCGGTGCGCCTCGATGTCGCCATGCCGGTGTCGGGCGGCAAGGGCGAAGCCGACTACCAGATCTACGTCTCCATCGGACAGGCATTCTGATGACCGAGCAGACGACACGCCCGCCGCAGCCGCCGCAAGGCTCCGTGGCCGTTCGCATCCTCAAATGGGCCGGCATCGTCGTCGGCAGCATCGTCCTGCTGCTCACCGCCGTCCTGCTCTGGCCCGGCACCCGCCAATGGGCCTTCGACTATGGCCGCGCGATCCTTGCCGAGGCCGGTGTCCAGTCGGCGTCGATCACCGGCAGTTGGAGCGAAATGACGCTGAGCGAGGTCGCCCTCACCGACGACGACGGCACCTGGGCGACGGCACGCGAGATCGTGATCTCGTGGTCGCCGCTCGGCCTCCTCTCCGGCAACATCATCGCCGACCGCATCGAACTGCATGGCGGCCACGTCTATCGCGAGCCGAAATACAAGCCCGCGGCCGACCAGGCCGACGAGCCCTTCGCCTGGCCCGACCTGCCGGTCGACATCGACGCCCAGAGCCTCACCGGCGACGTCACGATCGACCCGGCCGTCATCGGCGAAGCCATAACGGCGACACTCAACGGCAAGGCGGCGCTGACCTCCGGCGGCGGCAACGCCGAACTCGCCGTCGTCCGCAGCGACGGCATCGCCGGCGAGGCTTCGGTGACGGCGCGGTCGACGGCCGACCTCAGCGACATCGAGATCGCCGTCAACGCCAAGGACGCCCGCGTCGCGGCCCTGCTCGCGGGCGACGACCGCCTGCGTAATCTCCAGGTCGCGTTCCAGGCGATGCGCAAGGACCTGACCTGCGGCGGCCAGGCCGCCATCTCCGCCCGCGACGGCGCCCTCGTCTCGGTCGGCGTAAACCCCGACTGCACCTTCGCGGTCACGCTGACCGACGTCGCCAGGCTTCTCGATCCCTCGGCCGGCCTCACCGGACCCGCCAATGTCACCGTCCAGCTCCGCGAAGACGGCACCGACAAGACGACCAACTTCGTGATCGCCGCGGACCTCTCGAAGATCCAGTCGACCGACGCGATGCTGGCCCGCCTGCTGCCGGGCGCGTCGGTCAACGGCCTCGTCATCGTCGTCGCCGGCGGCGCCCGGCTCGACAATCTCCAGGGCCAGCTCGCGGCCGGCAAGATCGCCTTCACCGGCAACGCCGCCGTCGGCACCGGCATCCGGGCCAATCTCGATCTCAACGCCTCCGACCTCACCGTGCTGCGGCCCGACCTCGAGGGCCAGATGCAGGCCCGCGTCGTCTACGACACGGCTGCGGCGACACCGATCCAGATCGAGGCGAAGGCCTCGAACGTCGCCGCCGGCGGCTATTCCTGGCGGGCGATCACGCTCAGCGGCAGCGTCGACCCGGCCGGCTCCGGCCTCGTCGTTCTCAAGAGCGACGGCGGCGGCGACACGCCCATCGACCTCACCGTCAACGTCGCCGACGCCTTCACCGCCCTCAAGGCGGACGCCAAAGGCAGCGTCGCCGGCGCCAGCATCGACGCCAGGGCGACACAGGCTGGCAGCGCCTATGACATCGCCGCGACGATCGACGCCCAGCAGATCGACAAGCTCGGCGCCCTCGCCGGCATCGACGTCTCCGGCGCTCTCAAGGCCGACATCTCCGGCCGCTTCGGCATGCTGGCGGGCGCCATCAAGCTGAAGGCGTCGATCTCCCGCGGCCGCTACGGCGCGACCGAGATCGGCGAGGCGACGCTGGAGGCCAACGGCCCGCTGAACGCCCTCGTCATCGACCTCAAGGGCCGGGCGCCGCTGCCGCCGCGCGCGGTCGATTACGCCATCGCTGCAACCGTGCGCGACTTCAACAGCGCCGCCGTGTCGTCGCTGTCGGTGAAGTCAGGCACTGAGTCGCTGTCGACGACGCAGCCCTTCA
Organism: Alphaproteobacteria bacterium; assembly: GCA_020852655.1. Taxonomy (GTDB): domain Bacteria; phylum Pseudomonadota; class Alphaproteobacteria; order Micropepsales; family Micropepsaceae; genus JADZAI01. The sequence goes on along the minus strand of JADZAI010000057.1, from coordinate 79,624 downwards.
CCGTCGCCTTCACCAACGGCGTCGTGATCGACGGCCTCGACGCCCGCTTCTTCCGCAACGGCGCCGAAGCCGGCCGCATCGCCGCTACCGCAAGCCAGAGCAGCAACGGCGCCAGGACGTCGGTGCGCGTCACCAGCGTCAATCTCGAAGCCATAGCCGGCCTCGCCGGCATCGCCCCGCTGAAAGGCACCCTCAACGCGACTGCCGAACTCGACGGCGGCGCCGGCCGCGCCTCGCTCGACGGCACCATCGCCGGGCTTCGGGCCACCGGCGCTGCCGGCCGCGCCCCGCCGGCCGATGTCGGCTTCAAGGGCAACTGGAACGGCGGCCAGTTCCGCCTGACGGCAACGGCGACAGCCCAGGGCCTTCCGGGGGCCAGCGCCGACATCGCCTTCCCGCTCGCCCGCGCCGCCGACGGCGGCTTCCCCTCGCCGTCGCCGAATGCGCCGTTGACCGGGCGCATCTCCTGGACCGGCCGCCTCGCGCCGCTCTGGCGCCTCGCCGACATCGACGGCCAGGACCTCGACGGCGACGCCGACATCCAGGCGACGCTCGCCGGCACGATCTCGAAGCCGCGCTTCGACGGCACCGTGACGCTCGCCAACGGCGTCTACAGCAACGACCTCAGCGGCACGCGCCTCGCCGCCCTCAACCTCCAGGCCCGCGCCAGCGACGACACGATCACCGTCACCGGCAGCGCCACCGACGGCGCGCGCGGCAGCATGGAGGTCAACTTCACGATCCGCGGCACGGGCGGCATCGGCGGCGTCTCCGGCGGCGTCAGCCTGCACAAGATGCAGTTGCTCGCCCGCGACGACGTCTCCGGCCGCGTCGACGGCAGCCTCAGGCTCGAACGCAATGCCGCAGGGCCGGTCCTCGTGGGCGAGCTGACGGTTCTCGACCTCAATGCCTCGATTCCCAGTCCCGGTCCGCCCGATCTCGTTGTGGTCGACGTCATCGATCCTGCGAAACCGCCAAAGCCCAGGAAAGCCGCGCCCGCGGCGGCTGTGGAGTCGCCGGCGCCGGCCGAGGTCCTGGCCCTCGCTGTCGATGTCCTCATTCCGGGTCCCGCCCGCGTCGAGGGACGCGGGGTGGAAAGCCTGTGGCGCGGCAAGCTCGACGTCACCGGCGACGCGTCCGACCCGCGCCTCTCGGGCAAGCTCACGCTGATGCGCGGCACGCTCGCCTTCGGCTCGCGCAGCTTTACCTTGAGCGAAGGCGAGATCACCTTCGACGGCGGACCGACGATCGAGCCCCGCATCAAGATCGTCGCGACCCAGACGGAAGCCGACTTCACGGCCTCGATCACCCTCTCCGGCCGCGCCGCCCAGCCGGACCTGTCGGTGTCGTCTGTGCCCGCGGCGCCCCAGGACGAAGTCTTCGCGCGCCTGCTGTTCGGGCGATCCGTGACGAATATTTCGCCGCTCGAGGCGCTGGAGCTGGCAAACTCGATCGCCGCCCTTTCGGGTTCCGGATCGGCTGGGGGCGTGCTTTCGAATTTGCGCGACCGCTTCGGCCTCGACGTCCTCGCCGTCGATGTCGGCGAAAATGGACAGATCGGCGTCAAGGCCGGCACCTATATCTCGCGCAACGTCTATTTCGAGCTGCGCCAGGGCGGCGATTCCGCCGGAGCGAAAGGACGGCTCGAGATACAGATCGACGAGAATATCTCGGTCGAGACCGAGGTGGGCGCCGATTCCTCCAGCAGCGTCGGCGCCCGGTACAAGATCGACTATTAGCTGATGCCGGTCAGCCCGCCGTCGATCGCCAGGATCTGTGCCGTCGCATAGACACTCTCGTCCGACATGAAGAACAGCGCGGCATAGGCGATCTCCCACCCTGTCGCCTGCCGCCCGAACGGGACAGGCGTCCGGGCCCGCCCCGGCCGTCCGCGCGTCGCGAGCCGGCCGAGCGGCGTATCCACGAGGCCGGGCATCACGATGTTGGCCCGGATACCCCGCCTGGCGCCCTCCAGCGCGACGTGCCGCATCAAACCGCCGAGTGCCGCCTTGGACGCATCATAGGCCGGAAGGCGGCTGCCGGCGGTGACGCCGGCGACCGATGAGATGAAGACGATGGAGCCGCCCTCCTCCATCACTGGCAGCGCCGCCTTGCACGCCAGCATCGGCCCGCGGAGATTGATCTCCAGCACGGCGTCCCAGTCCGCCGCCGTCGCCCCCGCAAGGCCATGCGCGCCGACCCCGACGCCGACATTGAGGACAAGGCCGTCGATCGCGCCGAGCGCCGCCCGCGCCTCTTCGACCATACGCTGCACGTCGTCGGGCTTGCGAATGTCGGCCGTGATGACGCTGGCCCTGCCGCCCTCGCTGGCGATGAGGTCGGCCGTCGCCTGCGCCGCCACGCGGCTCACATCGGCCACTGCGACATGCGCCCCTTCGCGCGCAAACAGCAGCGACATCGCGCGGCCGTTGCCGACAGGGTCCGTCTCGGCGTCGACGACGCGCTGGCCGCCGCCGACGACCAGGATGCGGCGTCCTTTCAGCCGGCCGCGTCCCGCTGCTTGCCCCTGCGACTCCGCCGGCAACGCCCGCGCCGGTCGTTCCTCGTCCGCCATCATTTCCTCCCGAAGACCGGTTCGCGCTTGGCAGCGAAGGCGGCAACGGCGGCGCGGTGATCTTCGCTCGCCGTCAGTATCTTCAGCTCCTGGCCCGCGACGCGCTGCGCTTCCTCCGGGCTCATGTCGAGCGCGCGCCCGGCCTGGCGTTTCGCCGCCTCCACCGACAGCGGCGCCCGGCTCGCGATCCGCGCGGCGAGCGCCAAAGCGCGCTCGCGCAAAGCCTCGCCCGCGTGGATCTCCGTCACGAGACCATAGTGCAGCGCCGTCTCCGCCGAGACCGGCGATCCCGTCAGCAGCATCGCCTTCGCCTGCGCGATGCCGATGAGGCGCGGCAGGCGATAGACGCTCGCCATCAGGCCGACATTCACCCCCGCGGCGGCAAAGCGCGCATTCTGCGCCGCGATGCGGAGGTCGCAGCACAGCGCCAGCTCCAGCCCACCCCCGAACGCATGGCCGTTGACCGCGGCGATGGTCGCCGGGCGCAGCTTTTCCCAGGCATCGAGCACGCGCCCGAAATCGGCCGTTCCGCCTGCCGCCAGGCCGCCGCCGCTCGCCTGTTCGCGCAGGTCGGCGCCGGAACAGAACGCCCCGCCCGTCCCGGTCAGAACGACTGCGCGAATGTCCGTGTCATGCTCCAGCCGCTCCATCACCGGCCCCAGCGCGGCGCGCGCCGCGCTGCCGAGCGCATTCGAAGGCGGGTTGTCGATTTCCACCATCGCGACATGCGGCAGCGGCAAGGTCAGGGTGACGAGCTCGGGCATCCGGTCTCCGGGGAACGCGATGGCGCATTGCTGCACGATCAAGCCGGGCTTCACAAACGATTCACATCACCGCGATTGAAGGGCGCGGAGGCTTCGTGGTCCACGCCAAAGCGCCGCCGGAAAGAGCTGTCGTGGCGATGGGCGCTAACACCGCCATGCCTGCGAAGTCACCGGATCGGTTTGAATTCTCGCGCGTTCAGCGACGCGCAAGGGAGCGTTGCATGTCCAACACCACCGATGACGGCATCGTATTGATCGAGGTTGCCGGCGAGGATGCCGGGCTCGCCGTGCCCGACGATGTCGGCGTGCGGTTCTACTCCGGCTCGGCCAGGTTTCATGCCCTGGACGGACGCCGCTTCGCCCGCATGTCCGACCTTCGGCGGGCTGCGGCGGAGCTCGGCGCGACGGTCGATTTGGGCCTGAAGGGGCTCAGAGGGCTCAAGATCGCCTCCTGACGACGCCGGGCGGTGCCTCGCCAAGCAGGCGAGGCACGCCTTGTCCATCCGCGAAATTCGCTTGATCGTCAGGCGCCGGCCCGGCAAGGCTCCAGAACCATGCTCGAACTCCTCGCCGACCCAAGCGCCTGGGCCGCGCTTCTCTCGCTGACCGCCCTCGAGATCGTTCTCGGCATCGACAACGTCATCTTTCTTTCGATCGTTTCGGGCAAGCTGCCCGTCGAACAGCAGAAGCCTGCACGCCGCATCGGCCTCGCGCTCGCGCTCATCATGCGCATCGGCCTCTTGTTCCTGATCACCTGGCTTCAGAAGCTGGAGCATCCCTTCGTCACGATCGGCTCGTTCGGCCTGTCCTGGCGGGATGTCATCCTGATGGGAGGCGGCTTCTTCCTGCTCTACAAGGGCACGACGGAGATCCATCACACGATGGAGGGCCATGACGAATCGCCCGAGGCTTCGGCCAAGACCGCGGTGTTCAGCGCCGTGATCCTTCAGATCGTCGTGCTCGACGTCGTGTTCTCGCTCGACTCGGTTCTCACCGCCGTCGCGATGGCGCCCGGCATGATCGCCGTCATGATCGCTGCCGTGGTCATCTCCATGGCGGTGATGCTGTGGGCGTCGGAACCGGTCGCCGCCTTCGTCAATCGCCATCCGACCGTGAAGATGCTGGCCCTCAGCTTCCTCATCCTGGTCGGAGCGACGCTGGTCGCCGACGGCTTCCACTACCATATCGACCGCAGCTTCATTTATGCGGCGATCGCCTTCTCGGTCCTCGTCGAAACGCTGAACCTCATCGCCGCCGCACGCCGGAAACGGCTGATCGAAGGCCGCGACGGCGAGGGCGTTTGACGCCGCAGCAACCCGGCGGCCCGGCGGCGGAAGCGCCGCTGGTGGAGGCCATGATGCATCTGCTGGACGGCAAGGCCGGACAGCAGGTGACCATCGGCGAACTCGTCGCCGGGATGGGCAAGCGGGGGCACGGCTTCTGCCTCATCGTCTTCGGTCTCCTTGCCGCGATCTCACCCCCCGGCGTGGGGTCGGTCATGGGCGCGCCGCTGATCCTGTTCGCGGCGCAGCTCGCGATCGGCTTCAGGCAACCCTGGATGCCGAACTGGCTCGCCCGGCGGCCCTTCTCCGCCGACGGCGCCAAGCGCACGATCGAGCGCGGCCGGAAATGGCTGAAGAAGATCGAGATCTTCGCCAGGCCGCGCGCCTCGTGGCTGGCCGGCGGCCTGATGGAGCATCTGGTCGGCGCGGTGTGCGTGCTGCTCGCCGCCGTGATCCTCATGCCGGGACCGCTCACCAACAATCCGCCGGGAATCGCGATCACCGTGCTCGGCTTCGCACTGGCGGAGCGGGACGGCATCCTCGTGCTGCTGGGTCTCGTTGCAGCCGTGGTCGCCTTCGTCATCGGGCTGTCGGCCTTCATCGCGGTTGCGATCGCGATCTGGGCCTGGGCCGGCGGCTATTTCTGAGGCCGCGTCAGGCCGGGTCGATCACCACCGATGCCGACGAGCGCGTGAACGGCCCGTGGTGGACCGCTTCGATATTGTTGCCGTCCGGATCCAGCACGAAAGCGCCGTAATATCCCGGGTGATAGCCCCGCTCTCCGGGCGGCCCGTTGTCGCGCCCGCCCGCTGCCAGAACGGCTTCATACCAATTGCGCACCGTGGCGCGATCGGGCGTCTGAAAGGCGAGATGAATCCGGCTGGGCGTGTCGCCGGCATCCAGCCAGAATTCGTCTGCTGCGAGATGGCCGGCTTCATCCCGGAACGGAATGCCGAGCGCCGCGAAGCAGGCCCGGTAGAAGCGCTTCGCGGCCGGAAGATTCCCGGACCGCAGGTGGACATGGTCGATCAGGCGTCCCCGGTGATGCGACATGAACGGCGCTCAAGCTGCCTTGCTCTGCTTGGCCGATTCAATGCGGGTCCGGGCAATTCGATCCGCGACCTCATGGGTCGGGCGCCTTTCCGCCTGTGCCGCGCCGAAGACCTCGGTCAGCGTCACGCCGATGCCTTCGGTCTTGGCGCGGATCGCTTCGTCGCTCCAGTCATAGATCTGGCCACAGACGCGGATGATGCCGCCGCCGTTGATGACATAGTCCGGCGCATAGAGGATGCCCTGCTCCATCACGGCGCGGCCATGCACCGCCGGGCGCGCGAGCTGGTTGTTGGCGCCGCCGGCGACGATCTTCGCCCTGATCTGGCCGATCGTGCGGTCGTTCAGCACGGCGCCCAGCGCGCACGGCGCGTAGACGTCGGCATCGGCGGCATGGATGGCATCGGGCGACGCGATTTCGGCGCCGAGCGCCTCGGCACGGTGGAGATTGGCCGGATTGACGTCGGCGACGACGAGCCGCGCGCCTGCCGCCTTCAGGTGCCGGGCCGTTTCATAGCCGACATTGCCGACACCCTGCACGGCGATGCGCAGGCCCTTGAGGTCGTCGCTGCCGTTGACGAACTTCACCGCCGCCCTGATGCCGCAGAAGACGCCCCACGCCGTCATCGGCGAAGGATCGCCGCCCGTCCTGCCCGCCTGGGCATAGCCGGCGACGTGCTTGGTGACGCTCGCGATCGTCTCCATGTCGGCTTCGGTCATGCCGACATCCATGGCGGTCACGTAGCGCCCGTCGAGGCTCGCGACGGCGCGGCCATGCGCGCGCATGAGCGCCGGCGTCTTCTGCGTCTTGGCGTCACCCATGATGACGGCCTTGCCGCCGCCGAGCGGCAATTCGGCCATGGCGTTCTTGTAGGACATGCCCTTCGACAGGCGCAGCGCATCGGTCAGTGCGGCATCGGCATTCGCATAGGCCCACATGCGGGTGCCGCCGCAGGCCGGGCCGAGCGTCGAATCGTGAATGGCGATCAGCCCGCGATATCCGGTCGCCTTGTCATGAAACCAATGGACGGCTTCGTGGCCGTCAAAGTCGGGCATATCGAACATGGCCGCTCCTTGCACCTCGGAGCGATGGTGTAGTGCGTTTCGACGCTCATGAGTTTGCGTTGTCGCTGCATGATCGAGTCGCGGCGCGCTTTGTCCCCGCAGGCTTGCGCAACAATATTTCGCGGACTTGCGTTAAGATGTCGCCGAACCAGGCGGAGCCCCGCGATGCCCACTCTCGATCTCGCCGAACGACGCCGGACCGACCCTGAAACCCGCGACGACTGGACGGTGCCCCAGCACTGGAACCGCCTCACGCCGGCGCAGCATGGCGTGTGGCGGACACTCTATCAGCGCATGATGTCGGTGCTGCCGGGCCGGGCATGCGGCGAATATCTGGACGGCCTGCGCCGGCTGCCGCTCGGCGCGGACGGCGTACCGGATTTCCGCCGGCTGTCGGACGCCCTGTCGGCGCTGACGGGGTGGCAGGTCGTGGCGGTCCCGGGTCTCGTGCCGGACGACGTCTTTTTCGAGCATCTCGCGAACCGGCGCTTTCCGGCCGGCAATTTCATCCGCTCGGCCGACACCCTCGACTATATCGAGGAACCCGACGTCTTCCACGACGTCTTCGGGCACGTACCGATGCTCGCCCATCCCGTGTTCGCCGACTACATGCAGGCCTATGGCCAGGGGGGCCTGCGTGCCGAGGGCTTCGACAGCCTCGATCATCTCGCGCGGCTCTACTGGTACACGGTCGAGTTCGGGCTGATCGCGACGCCCGAGGGAATGCGCATCTATGGCTCGGGCATCGTGTCGTCGCGGGCCGAGAGCGTCTATGCGCTGGAGAGCCCGTCGCCGAACCGCATCGCCTTCAACCTGGAGCGGGTGATGCGGACCAAATACCGGATCGACGATTTCCAGGAGAGCTATTTCGTGATCCCGAGCTTCGAGGCGCTGCTCAACGAGACCTACAAGGACTTCGCGCCGCTCTACGGCAGGCTGGAAACCGGTCCGACGCATGAGGCCGGGACGCTGATCGAGGGCGACGCCGTCCTGCACCGGGGCGACCGCTCCTATCGTCCGCACAGCCACGCCGCTTCCCGGTGACTTAAGGGCGTCAGCTCAGCCGGTGCACGACGACGGTCCGGGCGATGAGGTCGTGGATTGCCCTCCGCCGCCGCGAGAACAGCGCGACGATAATCGTGACCGGGAAGATGAAGAAGGTCAGCACCTTGACAATGTTGCGGCCGAGCGCCGCGCCGAAGGAGAGCTTGGCGCCGTCTTCCCGCGTCACCGCAAGGTCGAAGGCCCGTTTGCCGAGGCTGGCGGCACCGGCGCCACCCTCCATCAGCGCGAAGTAGATCACCAGCACGATCAGGCTCAGCGTGTCGAGCGAGAGGCGCGTAATCGGCTTCAGCGTGCCGGGATCGACCAGATGCTGTTCGCGATGGCGGAACCGGCCCTTCAGCCCTTCGTCCTCGTCATAGCCGAGCGACAGCGAAAGCCAGCCGTCGTCATCGTCGTCATCGTGGGCAATGCGGACGCTGCCGTTCTGACCGACGACGACGGCGCCGCCGCCGATACTCACTTCGCCGTCCTTGATGACGACACCCGGCACATCGACGTCCGGCGGCGTGGGTGGCGCCGGCGGCGCTGGGGCGTCGGGCGCGGCGGGCGGCGCGGGCGGATTCGGAGCGGCTACTCCGTCCGGCTCGCGGGCGTCCTTCAAGATCGCTTCGCCGCTGATGCGCGTCTGGCCGTAGGTCTGAGTAAAAAGCCCCCAATAGTCGTAGGTGACGGTGCGCTCTTCGTGCGTGATGGTCGCCTTGTCTTCCTTCTCGGTCTTCGTCACGACCCATGGCGTCGCGGCGACGACGTCGCCGTAGTCGATGAAGGGCAGATCGAGATCCATCCTGACGATGCTGGGGTTGATCGTCATGTTGAGGGCGACGCCGGCGGCGAGGCATCCGACGCCGACGATCATGTAGTCGAGGAGCAGCGCCACCGCGCGGCGGGCCAGCTTGGCCCGCTTCTCGACGACCTTCGGTTCGGCCGGTGGCGGTGCAGCGGGGGCCGGATCGCCCCAGGCCGGGGTGCCCGCCATCGCCATCGCCGGCGTCACGCCCTGGACGGTAACGGAATAGACGCCGACTTCGCCGGCAATGTTCTTCACCGCCTGCTGGCCCAGCGCGGCGAACTGCATCGAGAGCTTGCCGCGGACCTGCTCGTAGACCGGCGCCGAAACCAGGATGCCGCCGGGCGCTGCCATCTGCTGGAGGCGGGCGGCGATGTTGACGCCTTCGCCGAAGATATCGTCGCCGTCGGCCATGACGTCGCCGAGATTGATGCCGATGCGGAACGTCATCCGCTGCTCTTCGTCGCGCCCGCCGTTCCGCAGCTTCAGCTCGCTCTGAACCTCGGCGGCGCATTGCACGGCCTCGACGACGCTCGAGAACTCGGCCAGAAGTCCATCGCCCGACCAACTGACCACCCGGCCATGATGACGCGCGATGAAGCCCTCGATGGCTTCGCGATATTCCTTCAGCGTCGAGAGCGTGCGCGCCTCGTCGGCACCCATCATCCGGCTGTAGCCGGAGACGTCCGCGCAGAAGATGGTTGTGAGTTTACGCTTCATGGTTTGCCGCGCAGCCGCCGCCAGTCCGGGCCCTTCCGTGCCGATACCAGAGGCCAATCTAGCCGTCCAACGGCCCTGCGATGCGATCTGGATCACACTCGGCCCCCAGCGCATCTGAAGCGGTCGCTACTGCGTAGCTTGAATCCCGACCCCGACAGCAAGGATCGGATGCCATGCGCCCTGGTCCGTTCCTCTGTGCGATCCTGCTCGCCCTCTTTGCCGGCGGGTGCAGCGTGAAGGCCAGCCAGCGCCTGCTGATCTGGGGGACGGATTTCACCCTCCAGCGCGCCGTGTCCTACGGACCCGAGGCGCGCCAGAAGCTCGACATCTATAGCCCGCGGCGGCAGCCGGTGCGGGCGACCGTCCTGTTCCTCTATGGCGGCTCCTGGAAAACCGGCGAGCGCGGCCTCTACCGCTTCCTCGGCCAGGCGATGGCGAGCCGCGGCTATCAGCTCGTGGTCGCCGACTATCGCCTCTATCCCGAGGTCCGCTACCCCGCCTTCGTCGAGGACGGGGCCGCCGCCTTTGCCTGGGTAAAGGGCAACATCGCCCTCTACGGCGGCACGCCGGGCACGGTCGCGCTGATGGGCCATTCGGCCGGCGCCTACAACGCCGCCATGCTCGCGGTCGACCCGCGCTGGCTCGCCCCCTATGGCCTCACGTCGCGCGATGCCTTTGCCGTTGTCGCTCTGGCCGGGCCGCTGTCCTTCAACCCGGCGGAGAGCGACTCCACCCGCGACATCTTCGCCACCGCCCCCGACATCAACGCCGCCCGCCCGGTCAAGCTGGCGGCGGCAGGGGCGGCAGCGGCGCCGGCCATGCTGTTCATCCACGGCACCGCCGACACGACCGTCGGCTTCCACAATTCCCAGAATATGGCCAAAGCCGTCGCCGACGCCGGTGGCAGCGCCGAGCTAAAGCTGTATCAAGACGTCAGCCATCTCGGCGTCATCACCTGCTTCGCGTGGCCGTTGAGATGGCGGGCGCCCTGCCTGAACGATGTCGATCAATTCCTGACCGCGCAGCTCCGCGCGGACAACGCCGATCCGAAGGACTGACCATGCGCACGCTGCCTCTTGCCGCCGTCCTCGCCATGCTGGCAGGCGCTGCGCCCACCGCCCTGGCGACGACACCACCGGCGCCGCCGGCAACGCCCGATCCCAGCGCCGTCAGCGAGCCCGGCGGCATGATCCGCGATCTCTACGAGCGCTACTACGCGGCGCTGACGACGCTCGACACCGACTCCGGCGCGTCCATGCCGTCGGAGTTCGAGTTCGGGGCCATCGCCGACCGCTATTTCGCGCCGGCGCTGGCGGCGCGCTTCAAGCGCGCGCTGGAGTCGGAGGAGCCGGTTTTCGACTGGGACTTCTTCATCAACGGCCAGGACTACCAGGACCTCAAGATCGTCAGCGTCGACACCCAGACCGACGACGGTGCGAAGGCGACGGTGTCGATCGTGACGTCGAATACCGGCCAGCAATCGACGACGGGATACGATCTCGTCAAGGAAGGCGGCACCTGGAAGATCGCCGACATCACCTTCTCGGCGGGCACGCCGGACGCCCAGCGCATGACAGCCTATCTGACCGATTCCGGCTTCTGATCAGTATTTGATCGAACAGCCGTAGGGTTCGCTTTCCGGCGTCTGCACGGGGCGGCCGGCCTTCACGTCTTCGAGCGCGGCGATCACCAGATTCTTGGCCGACGGGATGTCGGCGGGATCGGCCGTCGCCTTGTCGTCGATGCCGCCGGCGTAGACGAGCCGGCCGTCGCCGGCGATGACGAATATGTGCGGCGTCGTCTGCGCGCCATATGTCAGTCCGATCGCGCCTGAGGGATCGAGTATGACGTCCGACGGCTTCGCGCCGCGATCCGCCGTCAGCGCCTTCGCCTGATCGGGCGTGACATAGCCCTGCTTGCCCTCGGCCGAGGAGACGATGGTCAGCCACACCGCGCCATCGGCGGCAGCGGCTTCCTGGGTCTTTTGCATGTTGCCCGAGCCGTAGTGCTTCCTCACATACGGGCACTGGTCGTTGGTCCACTCCAGCACGACGGTCTTGCCGGCGTAGTCGGCGAGATGGACGGTCTTGCCGTTGACGTCGGTGCCGGTGAAGGCCGGCGCCAATTCGCCGACGACCGGTGCCGCGAAGACCGATTCCGCGAAGACCGCGGGCGCAAAAGCCGCGACTGCAACGGCCAGCGTCAGATTTCTCAGCATCTCCCTCTCCTCGGGTCAGGAGCCCACGCGGGCGGGCGCAAAAGCGTCAAGGACGATCGTTTCGGTGAGAATCTGCGGCAGGATCGTCGGCGTACGCGATCCGGCGGGATACACCAGATACAGCGGAACGCCGGCGCGGCCATGGTGTTCCAGCAGCGCGGTTATCGCAGCGTCGCGGTTGGTCCAGTCGCCCTTGAGATAGACGACGCCCTGCCTTTCGAATTCCTTCGCGAGGGTCTGTCCGGACAGCGCCACCTCCTCGTTGACGAGGCAGGTCACGCACCACGCCGCCGTCAGGTTCACAAAGACCGGCTTGCCTTCGCTCAGCAGGCTCTCGAGCCGCGCGGCGCTGTAGGCTTCCGACTTCGGGCCGCTCGTTTCCGCGCCGACGGCGGCCGAGGCCGTCGTTGCCGTATGGGGGGCGAGCACGACGGCGGCGACGACAGCGGCAGCAGCAAGGACGGCGGCCCCGCGCGCCAGCGTTCCGGCCTCGCCGCGCTGCGCGAGCCCCCAGAGCCAGAGCGCAAAGGCGGCGAGAACCGAGGCGGCCAGCGCCGCCGCAAGTGCGGTCGCGCCGGCCTGCACCGACAGCACCCACAGCAGCCACGCCGCCGAGCCGAACATCGGGAAGGCCAGCACCTGCTTCAGGCGAACCATCCAGGCCCCCGGTCGCGGCAGGCGCCGCACCAGGGCCGGCGACAGCGTGAGCGCCAGATAGGGTGCCGCCATGCCGAGGCCGAGCGCGGCGAAGATCGCGATGGCGATCGGCGCCGGTTGGGTGATCGCGGCGCCGACGGCACCGGCCATGAAGGGCGCCGTGCAGGGCGTCGCCACGACGGCCGCCAATACGCCGGTGAAGAAGGCGCCGGTGACGCCGTTGCCGGTGTCGCGGGCGCCCAGATTCTGAAGTCCGCTGCCGACTTCGAAGACACCCATCAGGTTCAGGCCGATGGCGAAGAATAGCAGCGACAGGCCGACGATCACCGCCGGCATCTGGAGCTGGAAGCCCCAGGCGATAGCCTCGCCGGCGCCCCGCAGGACAAGCATCGCGGCGGCCAGCGCGACGAAGCTGAGTATGACGCCGGCGGTGTAGGCGAGGCCGCCGAGGCGCGCCTTGCGCACGTCGCCGCCTTTTTGGGCGAGGGCCAGCGCCTTCATCGACAGGACCGGGAAGACGCAGGGCATGAGGTTGAGGATGAGGCCGCCGAGGAAGGCGAATCCGAGCGCCATCCAGATCGACAAGGCGCCCTCCCCCGCCGGCTGCGCGGCGGCGGCGCCTGGCTTTGCCTCGAAGGCGAAGGCCTGTGTCTGCCCGTCGGCGCCGGTGACGACCAGCAATGCCGGGAAGGGTGGCGCAGCCGCAATCTTCTCGGGCGTGTTGAGGCGGCGGCCGACTTCGGTGGCGATGCGGAGCTCGCCGTTGCTGGTGTCGACGGTCTGACTGCCGGCGTTCTTGATAAAGCCGCCCGACTTCGGGAACAGCACCGCCGACGTCAGACCAGCCTTCGCGAGTTCCGGAGCGTCGACCGCAACGGTCAGCTGTCCGTCGGCGACTGCGAAGCGGGCCGGCCAGGGGCTCGGCCGTTCGAACTTGGCGCGGGTCGCGGCGAAATCGGCCTTAGCCGCCTCGTTGACCGGTGGCGCGCCCTCGACGACCGGAATGTCGAGGGCGAGGTCGGCTTCTTCGGGAATGCAGATTTCGGCGCAGACGAGCCAGACGGCGTCAGCCTTCACCGAAAGGGTCGAGCCGGGCGTCGCGGTGGCCGGCACCTTGATGTCGGTGAGGTGCAGGACCGTGTTCTCGTAGCCGAAATTGGTCAGCGGCCCGACATCGATACGTTCGGGATAGGGGAATTGCAGCGGCCCCGCTGTCACGCCCTCAGGCAGCGTCCAGGTGACGGCCGTCGCCTCGCCGGAATCGCCGGGATACGACCAATAGGTGTGCCAGTGCTCGCGAATGTCGAAGCGCAGGGCGACGGTGACCGTGCCGCCGGGCTGCACGCCCAGCGTCTCAGGCACCAGTGACGCCTTGACGTTCGCCTCCTGGGCGGCAGCGGGGCCGGCCAGGGCGAGGACTGCGGCGATGAGGCTCAGCGCCTTTCGCATTGAAACCCGTTCTGTTTTCAGAAGCTGGATTATAATGGACCCATTGCGACTATTGGAAACGCGGTTCTGACGATCCCGTGATCGCGAACCCGAATGGGGAGAGAAAATGGCTGTCAACCGCCAGTGGATCCTGAAGAAGCGCCCGGTCGGCGACGTCGCGCCGGGCGACCTGGAGCTCGTCGAGACGCCTGTGCCGGTGCCCGGCGACGGCGAGATGCTCGTCCGCAACATCTATCTGTCGCTCGATCCGACGAACCGGATCTGGATGAGCGACATGGACCAGTACATGCCGCCGGTCGAGATCGGCGACGTGATGCGCGGCGGCACGATCGGCGTGGTCGAGGCATCGAACAACCCGGCCTTCAAGCCGGGCGACATCGTGCAGCCCGCGATGGCCGGCTGGCAGGAATATGTGGTCACGAGCGCAGCCGGCAAGGTTGCCGCCTCGAAGGACACGCCGATGCTCGCCTATATGAGCGGCCTCGGCGGCACCGGCGCCACGGCCTATTTCGGCCTGCTCGACATCGGCAAGCCGAAGCCGGGCGAGACGGTGGTCGTTTCCGCCGCCGCGGGCGCGGTGGGTTCGATCGTCGGCCAGATCGCAAAGCTGAAGGGCTGCCGCGTCGTCGGCCTCGCCGGCAGCGACGACAAGTGCAAGTGGGTGGTCAACGACCTCGGCTTCGACGCCTGCATCAACTACAAGAAGGAAAACGTGCTCGAAGCGCTGCGGCGCGAATGCCCGAAAGGCATCGACGTCTATTTCGAGAATGTCGGCGGCGAAATCCTGGATGCGGTGCTGACGCTGGTGAATCTCGAGGCGCGCATTCCGCTCTGCGGACTGATCTCGATGTACAACGCCGACGGCCCGGTGCCCGGCCCCTATATGTTCCGCAATATCCTGATGAAGCGCGTCCTGGTGAAGGGCTTCATCGTCATCGACTATCTGCCGCGCTGGGGCGAATTCATGCGCGACATGTCGGAATGGATCGCGGCCGGCAAGGTGAAGTGGCGCGTCGATGTCGCGCAGGGCCTCGAGAACGCGCCGGAGGTGATGCAGAAGCTCTTCACCGGCGGCAACACCGGAAAGCTGGTGGTGCAGATCGGACCGGAACCTTGAGCGCACGCCGGACATCTGCGGCGAAAGCCGATGCGCCGAAAGGCCGGCGTATCGGCAGTTATCGCGTCGCGCTGGAGGCGAAACCGCTCGGCAAGGCGACGCGGGTCCTCGGCAAGGGACTGGACGCGCACAACATCGCCGCCGCCGGCCCCTACAAGGACAGCGCGTTCGTCGTCGGCGTGCGCGACACCAAGGGCGAACTGCGCGGCGGCTTCTGGGTCGAGGTCTATTACGAAAGCGCCTTCCTGAAATGGGCGTGGGTGGATGAAAAGCTGCGCGGGAAGGATCTCGGCACGGCGCTGATGGAGATGGCCGAGACGGAATCGCGCCGGCGCGGGGCGGTCAATCTTTGGCTCGACACGTTCAGCTTCCAGGCACGCCCATTCTACGAGAAGCTGGGCTACAAGGTGTTCGGGACGCTGAAGATGGGCCGGCCGGGCGTGGAGCGGTACTGGCTCGTCAAGGACATCCGGGGGGACGCATGAGCGAAACGGGCTGGCAACGCGTATTCCTGGCCGCAGGCCTACTCAACCTGGTCGCGGGACTGCTGATGGTGCTGGCGCCGGCGACGGCCGCCGCGATGACCGGGCTTCCCCTTCCTGCCGATTCCCATCTCTTCGTTCGCCTGGCAGGCGGACTGATCGCGACGATGGGCATCGGCTATCTGATGGCCGCCGGCGATCTCGACCGCCATCGCGGCATCGTCGCCATCGGTGCGATCGGCAAGGCCTCGGCTTGGCTGCTGATGCTGATCTACTGGCTGAACGGCACGATCGGCTTCTGGGCCTTTGCGGCGTTCGCGATCGACCTGATCTTCGCCATCCTGTTCACGCGCTTCCTGCTGCGGTTCGCCGCGCGCTGACGGCCGCCTGAAACGAAAGCGGCGCCCGGAGGTTCGGGCGCCGCGCGCAAGGCTTCAGGGCGGACCCTATTTCAGATTGTGGATCAGCTTCGCGAGGGTTTTCTCCAGCCGGGCGAAGCCTTCGGTCATGCAGGCCATGATCGCCTGCGCGTCCGCGCTGGGGCCGGCGGCGGCCATCTTGCCGTTGCCGTTCGCCGCGGCGGGCTGTGCCATCGCCGCCTTCATCCCGTCCCGGATACGATCGTACTGCTTCTTGAGGCGCTTGCCGGAGTCGCGCTCCTCGGTGATGTACCAGCGCAGCATGTTCTCGGTCATCGGGTCGTATTTGCCGGCGGCGATCGCCTTGTCGATATCGGCGAAGACATCGGGGCCGCCCTCGGCGCGCTCGGGGCCGATCTTCTCGCAGTCGGACACCTTCGGATTGGCGAGCTTCAGCAGATATTCCTCCGCCTTCGGATCGTTCTTCGGCTTCAGCTCGAAGCCGAGTTCGGCGATGCGGCGGCAGAACGTCTCGCCGTGGTTGGATTCGCGCGCCGCAACAAAACGCAGCGTTTCGGCAAGTTCGCAGTCTTCCGTCACGTTCGCCCAGGCGCGCAGATAGACGCCGGCCTGGCTTTCGGCCAGCGAAATCGCATTGAGCAGGCCCAGATATTCAGGCTTCTCGGCCGGCGGGGTCTTGGCCATTGCTGCCATGTGCTTTCCTTCCCTTGAGCGGCCCTGTCGGCCGAAGCTTTTGCGTCTTGTGCAGGAAGCTAAGCGCAAAACTGGAACGCGTTCAACCTTTCGCTTTCGTAAGGTCAGGAAGGCGCTTGATCATCATCCAGCGCTTCGTGGTGTCGAGCGCGCTTTCGACCTGGCCCTGCCAGATGGCGCGATGGCCCGGCCCCCATGCGCCGGCGGGATAGGGCTCGTAGCCGAGGCGGCCATACCAGGGGCCGTTCCAGGGGACGTCGATGAAGGTGGATAGGCTGAGGGCCTCGAGGCGCCTGCCCCGCGCCCAATCCTCGGCTGCCAGCATCAGCGCGCGGCCGATATTTTGTCCGGCAAATCTCGGGTCGACGTCGATCTCGCAGACATGGGCGAGGCCGTCGACGATGGAGAGCGCGACATAGCCGGCGAGGCCGTCGGATGTTTCGGAGACGATGAGGCTGTCGTCGGCGGCGTGTTCGGCACCGTGGCTTGCCATGTAGGCATCGCCTGATGTGATGGCGACGAGGTCGTCCATCCCCACCGCGCGAAACTTCTCGGCGGCCGCGATCTCGATCGCAGTGCAGGCGGCGACGTCGGCGCCGCCGCCTGCGCGGAGGGTGAAAGCGGCCGTCAGTGATAGATCTCGAAGAGGCCGGCTGCGCCCATGCCGCCGCCGATGCACATCGTGACGATGCCGTATTTCGAGTTCGGCCGGCGCTGACCCTCCAGGAGGAGGTGGCCGGTGCACCGCGCACCCGTCATGCCGAAGGGATGGCCGATCGAGATCGCGCCGCCGTTGACGTTCAGCTTGGCCGGGTCGATGCCCATGCGGTCGCGGACGTAGACGGCCTGGCTGGCGAAGGCCTCGTTCAGCTCCCAGAGGTCGATGTCGTCGATCTTGAGGCCGTGGCGCTTCAGCAGGCGCGGGATCGCGAAGACCGGGCCAATGCCCATCTCATCGGGCTCGCAGCCCGCGACGGCAAAGCCACGGAAGGCGCCGAGCGGCTTCAGTCCGCGGCGCGAAGCTTCACCGGCTTCCATCAGCAGCACGGAGGCGGCGCCGTCGGACAGCTGCGAGGCATTGCCGGCGGTGACGTATTTGCCTTCCTTGATCTGCTGCCCGTCCTTGAACACCGGCGGCAGAGACTTCAGGCCGTCGAGCGTCGTGTCGGGGCGGTTGCACTCGTCCTTGGTGACGACGTAGTCGACCTTCGAGGCTTCCTTGGTGTTCTTGTCGATGACGACCATCTTGGTCTCCATCGGCACGATCTCGCCCGCGAACTTGCCGGCCTGCTGCGCGGCGGCGGTGCGGCGCTGGCTCTCCAGGCTGAACTCGTCCTGCACATCGCGGCTGACCTTGTAGCGCTCGGCGACGATCTCGGCAGTCTCGATCATCGTCATCCAGAGCGCCGGATGGCTCGCCATCAGCTTTTCTTCGGTGATGCGGTAACGGTTGGTCTTGCCCGAGGCCTGGTTCAGCGAGATCGACTCGACGCCCGCACCGATCGCGATGTCCGTGCCGTCGGTGATGATCTGCTGCGCCGCCATCGCGACGGTCTGGAGGCCTGAAGAGCAGAAGCGGTTGACGGTGACGCCCGAGGTCGTGACCGGGCAGCCGGCCCACAGCGCCGCCTGACGGGCGACGTTCATGCCGGTCGCGCCTTCCGGCGAGGCGCAGCCCATGTAGACGTCCTCAAGCTCGGCGGGATCGACGCCGGCCTTGGCCAACGCGTGCTTCACGGTATGCCCCGCCATCGCGGCGCCATGCGTGTCGTTGAACCCGCCCCGCACCGCTTTGGCGAGGCCCGTACGGGCGGTTGAGACGATGACGGCTTCACGCATGACTGATCCCTCCTGACATTGTGTCAGCGGGTTGTAGGGGCTTTGGCGCGGCTTGGCAAAAGCGCCGTAAGGCGCGGGTCTATGGGTTCGCCTTTCGAAAAGCCGGCGATCTAGGCGGGCATGAGCTGCGACAGGACGACGCCGTCGCGGATGGCGAGGTAGTGGCAGACGGCGGCGGTGAGGACACAGGCGTGCCAGAGGGCGCGGCTGAAGCGCAGTTTCTCGGACAGATGGAAGAAGACGCCGCCGGTGTAGATGACGACGCCGGTGATCAGCAGCACCGCCGCCTCGCGCGGCAGTTCGCTCACTTGCGCGGCGAGGAGCACGAGGCCGCTCCAGCCGAGCGCGACATAGGCGTAGATCATCTCGCGCTCGTGGCGGCCGGGCCGCAGAAGCTTCACGGCGGCGGCGCCGAGGGCGATCGACCAGATCAGGGCGAGGCCGGCGAGACGCCAGGACGGTTCGCCCTGGAGGGCGAAGGGCGTGATCGAGCCGGCGATCATCACGAAGATCGCGGCGTGGTCGGCACGGCGCAGCCAGGACGTCTTGGGCAGCGGGCAGGAGACATTGTAGGCGCAGGAGCACCCCAGCATTGCGAGAAGGCCGAGCGCGTAGGTGATGGTCGAAGCGAAGAGCACCGCATCGCCGTCCGCCGCCATGTCGATGAGGGCGATCGCGCCGACAAGGCCGAAGAGCACGCCGGCGACGTGGACCATCAGGTCGGCGAGATATTCATCCCGCGGCAGCGCCTCGGCGACGACCGCAAGGGCGCGCAGGGGCTGAGCGGGAGGCGCCGCGATGACGCGGGCCGTGGGGCGGCCAGTGGACATGGCTCCTACCGGATCGTTGGCGCCACGTCCGGCGAAGCGGCTGTGACCGGCCTTAAACGAGGGCGCCGCCGGAGAAGTTCCCCGCGATCACGAGCCTTCCACCGTTCCGCGTGACCGGCGAAGTCATCCGATCAGGCGGGGAAGACGCGGAGGGCCGATGGGGCCACCCGGATGGCCGGACCTTCGGGCCGCTGGGCGCCCGGCGGGAGGACGACTTCGAGCAGCGCCCCGGTGTCGGTGCGGCAGTCGAGGCGGGTCAGCGGGCCGGCGTCGAGGATGTTGATGACGCGCACCGGCATGCCGCCGTCCTCTACGATCGTCCAATCATGCGGGCGCACATAGGCGTTGGCCGCGCCGAGATGGACCTGGTCGGTCCGCGCGGTGAGACCGGAGCCTGTGAAGGTACCGCCTTCGACGCGGCCGTTGAACTTGGCGGCGCCGCCGATGAACTCGGCGACGAAGGACGTCGCCGGATTGTCGAAGATCGCGCGCGGCGTGCCGGCCTGCTCGATGCGGCCCTTGTTCATCACGGCGACGACATCGGCGAGGTCGAGCGCCTCCTCCTGGTCGTGCGTGACGAAGACGGTGGTGACGCCGGTGCGGTCGTGCAGGTCGCGCAGCCAGCGGCGCAGTTCCTTGCGGACCTTGGCATCGAGCGCGCCGAAGGGCTCGTCGAGCAGCAGGATGCGCGGCTCGATCGCGAGCGCCCGCGCCAGGGCGACACGCTGGCGCTGGCCGCCCGAGAGCTGGCTAGGGTACCGCCTGCCGAGGCCAGGCAACTGAACGAGATCGAGCAGCTCGTCGACACGGCGGTCGATCTCGAGCTTCGAGGGGCGCTGGGACGCGCTGCGGATGCGCAGGCCGAAGCCGATATTCTTCGCCACGCTCATGTGGCGGAACAGCGCGTAGTTCTGGAAGACGAAGCCTGCGCGGCGCGCCTGCGTCGATAGGCTCAGCCAGTCCTGGTTCTCGAAAGTCACGCTGCCGGAATCGGCGAAGTCGAGACCGCCGAGGATGCGCAGGAGGGTCGTCTTGCCCGACCCGGAGGGCCCGAGCAGGGCGAGGAAGGCGCCCTTCTTCACTTCCAGACTGGCGCCGTCCAGCGCCGCCGTGACGCCGAAGCGGCGCACGAGCCCGTCGATCTTCAGCATTGAGCCGACGCCGCTAGTGGCGGCGGGAGGCCGCGAGTTCGCCGCCGTACCGCCATTCCAGCCAACTTTTTGCAACGAGCGTAACGAGTGCGAGCGCTGCCAAGAGCGAGGCAACGGCGAAGGCGCCGACGAAGTCGTATTCATTGTAGAGAATCTCCACATGCAAAGGCATCGTATTTGTCTGGCCGCGGATGTGTCCCGAGACGACGCTGACGGCGCCAAACTCACCCATCGCGCGGGCGTTGCAGAGCAGCACGCCGTAGAGCAGGCCCCACTTCACGTTGGGCAGTGTGACGTTCCAGAAGGTCTGCCAGCCATTGGCGCCCAGCGTCAGCGCGGCTTCCTCCTCGGTCGTACCCTGCTCCTGCATCAGCGGGATGAGTTCGCGGGCGACGAAAGGGAAGGTGACGAAGACGGTCGCGAGGACGAGGCCGGTCACCGAGAAGACGAGCTTCAGGCCCATCTGCTGAAGTTCGGTGCCGAACCAGCCATGGGCGCCGAAGAGCAGGATGAAGACGAGGCCCGAGACCACCGGCGACACCGAGAACGGCAGATCGATCAGCGTGACGAGCAGGCTCTTGCCCTTGAACTCGAACTTGGCGATCGCCCAGGAGGCGGCGAGGCCGAAGACGAGGTTCAGCGGCACGGCGATCGCCGCGACGACGATGGTCAGATAGACCGCATGAAACGCGTCATGCTCGGTGACCGCCTCGATGAAGGCATCGGCGCCCTTGCGGAAGGCCTCGATGAACACCGCCGCGAGCGGAAGGCCGAGCAGCAGCACGACGAAGGTCAGCGCCGTCAGCGTCAGCAGCGCCGGGATGACGTAGCGCCCGGTGAAGGACGAGGAGGTAAGTGCGGTCATCGGTTGGCCGCCCAGCGCTGGAGCGTGTTGATCAGGAGCAGGATGACGAATGAGGCCGCCAGCATGGCGACGCCGATGGCGGCGGCGCCGGCATAGTCGAACTGCTCCAGCTTGATGATGATGAGCAGGGCCGCGATTTCGGACTTCATAGGCATGTTGCCGGCGATGAAGACGATCGAGCCGTACTCGCCGACGGCGCGTGCGAAGGCCATCGCGAAGCCGGTGATCCAGGCCGGCATGATGCCCGGCAGGATGATGCGGAAGAAGACCTGGTAGCGCCTGGCGCCGAGGGTCGCGGCGGCTTCCTCCACATCGCGGTCGAAATCCTGCAAGACGGGCTGCACCGTCCGCACGACGAAGGGCAGGCCGATGAAGATCATCGCCAGGATGATGCCGAGCGGCGTGTAGGCGACCTTCAGCGCGAAGAGCTGCATCAGCGGCGCGCCGATCCAGCCGTTCGGCGCATAGAGCGTGGCGAGCGCGATGCCGGCCACCGCCGTCGGCAGCGCGAAGGGAAGATCCACCATCGCGTCGATCACGCGCTTGCCCGGGAAGCGATAGCGCGTCAGCACCCAGGCGAGCAGCAGGCCGAACACGGCGTTGACGCCGGCCGCGATGAGCGAGGCGCCGAAGGTCAGCTCAAGCGCCGCCAGGACGCGCGGCTGGGTGATCGCGGCGAAGAAGCCGCTCCAGCCCAGCTCCCACGGCCGGATCACCAGCGCGGTGAGCGGGATCAGGACGATCAGCGACAGATAGGTGAGCGTGAAGCCCATCGTCAGGCCGAAGCCTGGCAACACGTTCGCGCGCCGGAACAGCGGGCGCACCGGCAAGGAAATGGCGTCGGACGTCATCGACTACTCGGCCCATGGCGTGGAGAAAGGGGCGGGTCTCCGGGAGGAAGACGGAGACCCGCCGTTTGGCAGCAGCAGACGGGGAGGTGGGGCGAGCGCGCGACGCGGCGGCCGCCTCCTGCGCGCTATTGCTGACCGGGTTGGTAGATCTGGTCGAAGATGCCGCCGTCGTCGAAGAACTCGGCCTGCGCCGTCGGCCAGCCGCCGAAATCGGCGATGGTGACGAGCGGAATCTGCTTGAACGTGTCGGCGTATTTGGCCGCGACGGCCGGATCGATCGGGCGGTAGTAGTTCTTCGCCGCGATCTCCTGGCCCTGCGGCTCGTAGAGATATTTGAGGTAGGCCTCGGCGACGGCGCGCGTGCCGTGGCGATCGGCAACCTGGTCGACGACGACGACCGGCGGCTCGGCGAGGATCGAGATCGACGGATAGACGATCTCGAACTGGTCGGCGCCCAATTCGGCGAGGGCGAGATAGGCCTCGTTCTCCCACGACAGGAAGACGTCGCCGATGCCGCGCTGGGTGAAGGTGGTGGTCGAACCGCGCGCGCCCGTGTCGAGCACCGGCACATGCTTGAAGAGGTCGGTGACGTAAGCTTTCGCCGTGTCGGCGTTGCCGCCCGGCTGCTTCAGGGCCCACGCCCAGGCCGCGAGGAAGTTCCAGCGCGCACCACCCGAGGTTTTCGGGTTCGGCGTGATCACCTGGACGCCGTCCTTCACGAGGTCGCCCCAGTCCTTGATGCCCCAGGGATTCCCCTTGCGCACCAGGAAGACGATCGTCGAGGTGTAGGGCGACGAATTGTGCGGCAGGCGCGTCGCCCAGTCGGCAGGGAAATAGCCGGTCCGCGCCTGGACCTGGTCGATGTCGCCGGCGAGGGCGAGCGTCAGGACGTCGGCTTCGAGACCGTCGATGACGGAACGGGCCTGCTTGCCCGAGCCGCCGTGGCTCTGGTTGATGACGACATCGTCGCCGGTCTTCGCCTTGTAGTCGGCGGCGAAGGCGGCGTTGAACTCCTTGTAGAGTTCGCGCGTGGGATCGTAGCTGACGTTGAGCAGCTCGTAGCTGGCGGCAAAGGCCGGGCCGGCCGCGACCAGCGCAATCGTCGCGGCGGCTATGGTTTTCAGCAGGCGCATTCGGGTTGTCCTTTTTTGCCTGGGCGTCAGAAGGAGAGCTGGGTGCGGACGGAGAAGACGTTGAAGTCCTGGCCGACCTGCGTTCCGGCGGCGGGCGTTTCGCCCGGCAGCGAACCGAACTGCGTGCCGCCGCGGCTGAGGCGATCGACGTCGATATGCTGGTAGTCGAACGAGAAGCGGATCGCGCTGTTCAGATACCAGTTGAGGCCGGCGGTGATCGTCTCCTGGCGGCCGCCGCGGATCGCGTCCACCGGCGTCGCCGTGCCTTCGGCGCCCGCGCGATAGTTGAGATCGACCACACTGTAGCGCGCTGCGACTTCGAACGCGCCGATGCCGCTGGTGTCGTCGGCGTCTTTGCCGCCCACATAGCGTGCCGGCTTCGGATTCGTGAACGAACCGTTCTGGGCGTTGTAGCGGCGCGGCTCGCCGGAGATCGTGTAGCTCGCCTGGACGTAATAGCCGAAGAAGTCCGGGTTCGGCAGCGGCGAGGTGCTGACGCGGTTGAACTTGTACCAGATATACTCGCCCTGAACGAGCAGCGCCTTGTAGCGCAGCGCCACCTCTACGCCGGGCGAGACGAGCGAGCTTGAATCGATGTTGCCGGTGTCGATCAGGCGCGTGCCGTCGACGCGGATTTCCGGTCGATCGCGCAGGCGCAGCGGATAGCGCGGCACCGTATCGCGGCCCGAATCCGCAGGATCGAACACATAGGTGATGTTGGCGCCCAGATGGAGCTGGAGCTGCGGATCGTTGATCGCGAGATAGGTGCCGCGGCCGACGAAGGCGAGCTGGTCGCCAAGGCTCGACACGCCGATCGTGTTGCCGGTCAGGACCGCCGAAGCGGTCCAGCGCTCGCCGTTGCCGAGCGCGCCGATGCCCGTGCGGCCTTCGCTGCCGGCGAGGCCGCGCTGGATTTCGGAGGCCGAGGCGCGTTCGAGGAACAGCGTGTCGGCCGAGCCTGCGGCGTCATCCAGGTTGACCGGCGGCGAGAAAGCGCCGGCGCGGAAGCGCCAGCCCTTCACGCCCTTGTATTCGATGTAGACGTCCTGGATGCGGCCGGCTTCCTCGGCGCCCGAGCCGCCGAACTGGTAGGACAGGCTGTAGCCGAAGTCCTTGAACAGCGTGCCTTCGACGCCGATCTGGGCGCGGCGGAAATTGTTGCCGTCGCCGAGATTGCGCGCCCGCGCGTTCTCGTCGGCGGTGTTGCCGGCGCGGCGGAAGTCTTCGGTCAGCGGACCGGCGCGATCCTGGTCATAGATCGCCGCATCCCACTGGAGGCGGCCGCGGATGGAAGCGGTGAAGGCGCCATCGGCCGATTCGAAGGTCGGCCGGCCGCCGTCCATCTTCAGCTTGGGCGCCTCGTCCTGACGCCGAAGTGTTTCGGTGAACTGTGCGCCGGACTGCTGCTTCAGCGACTGGAGCTGCTGCTTGACCGCGCCCAACTCCTCGCGGAGCGCGCGGACCTCCGCTTCCAGCGAGGCGCTGCTCGCGGCGAACGCGCCGCCGCCTAGCGCGATCATCGAACTCGACGCGATCAGAACGCGCGCCAGTGTAGCCAGTCGGAACGACATACGGCCCCCTCTCTTTGTCTGAGAGGACCGTCGAATACCCTATCAACTCTATCAATTCAATAGAGATTAAGTGTCCCTTAAGCGGCCTTGATCTTTCGGCGGCGCAGCTGGAGGGCTTCGGCCAGCGTGCGCCCTTCCAGGATCGTCGCGGTGGCATCGCGAACCTCGATCAGGGCACGGCGGATGTCGCAAGTCTCAACATCCAGGCAATCGTCGCAACGACGATACGCGGTGCGGCTCGCGCACGGCGCCAGGGCAAGCGGCCCATCGATCGCGCGAACGATGGCCGCGAAGTCGATCTTGTCGGTCGGCGCCGCCAGCGCATAG
This sequence comes from Alphaproteobacteria bacterium, assembly GCA_020852655.1. Taxonomy (GTDB): domain Bacteria; phylum Pseudomonadota; class Alphaproteobacteria; order Micropepsales; family Micropepsaceae; genus JADZAI01. Next base: position 54,752 of record JADZAI010000057.1, on the reverse strand, counting down.
CCGCCGGATCGGCCGCGCGTGGAAAACACCAGGCCCGCCGCCTTGAGCGCCAGCAGGATCTGTTCGAGGAACTTCTTCGGCACGACCGCACGGGTGGCCAGTTCGCCGGTCATGGTCGGCGTGCCCGGCGCGGCCTCAGCCAGGACCATCATCGCGCGCAAGGCGTAACGGGCTTTCTGGGACAGCATTTTCTCTCGAATCCCCCTGCCCTAATTGGGAACCGGAGAACCCCACGGTCAAGCCGATATGCCTATTTTGTGAGCAGCCGAGGCCGGCTTTCTCAGGTGCGGTTGATCCCGCCGCCGTCCAGCACCGCCCGCACCTTCTGGGCCAGTTGCTCCATCGTGAAGGGCTTGGTCATGAAGGCGACGCCGGCATCCAGCATGCCGTTGTGGACCACTGCGTTGCGCGTATAGCCGGTCGCGTAGAGGACCTTGAGATCCGGCCTCAGCTTGAGCGCCTCGTCGGCCAGCGCGCGGCCCGACATTTCGGGCATGACGACGTCGGTGAAGAGCAGGTCGATCTTGTTGTTCTGCGCGAAAAGGGCCAGCGCCGCCGTACCGCCCGAGGCGTGGACCACCGTGTAGCCGAGTTCGCGCAGCGTATCGACCGTGACACGGCGGACGCTGTCTTCGTCCTCGACGACCAGAATCGACTCCGTGCCGCGCGAAATGGCTGCCGGCGCCGTTTCGCCCGCTACGGCGGCTTCGCCGGCAAAGCGCGGCAGGTAGATCTTGACGGTCGTGCCCTGCCCCAGTTCGGAATAGATCTTCACATGCCCGCCGGACTGCTTGACGAAGCCGAAGACCTGGCTGAGGCCGAGACCCGTGCCCTTGCCGACACCCTTTGTCGTGTAGAACGGATCGAAGGCGCGCTCGATGGTCTGGGCCGACATGCCGGTGCCGGTGTCGCTGACCGACAACATCACATACTGCCCCGCGCTCACTTCGGCGTGCTCGGCAGCGTATTTGTCGTCGAGATAGGCATTGGCGGTCTCTATCGTGAGCTTGCCGCCCTCGGGCATGGCGTCACGCGCATTCACCGCGAGATTGAGCACCGCCGACTCGATCTGCGGCGCATCGGCGAAGACGCGCCAGAGGCCGCCGGCGAGCACGGTCTCGATCTCGACCTGCTCGCCCAGCGTCCGCCGCAACAGTTCGCTCATCGCGGAAACCAGCTTGTTGACGTCGCTGACCGTCGGCGCGAGCGGCTGCTGGCGCGAGAAGGCGAGAAGGCGCGAGGTCAACGACGCGGCGCGCTGTGCGCCGTCGAGGGCATGGCCGATCGCCGCTTCGGCCTTATCGGGATCGCTGCGCAGCCTGCGGCGCGCCAGATCGAGGCTGCCGATCACGATCGACAGCATGTTGTTGAAGTCATGGGCGATGCCGCCGGTCAACTGGCCGAGCGACTCCATCTTCTGCGACTGGCGCAACTGAGCCTCGGCCGCGGCCCGGCTGGCCGCCTCGGCGTGCAGGCGGGCATTGGCCTCGGCAAGAAGGTCGCGGGCCTTGGCCGTCTCCTTGAGCCGCCGCCGCGCCTCAACCATCGCCGACACACCGAGCAAGGCGATGAGCCCGAAGGTCACGAGCAGGCTGATCCGGACACGCGAGGTCAGGCTCGACGTCTCGTCCCGCCGGGTCGCCAGCAGGGCGGCTTCGGCGGACAGCATAGCCTCCGTTTCGTCACGGATAGTGGTGAGGGTCTGTTCCTTGCCGCTCTCGATGAAAACTTGAAGTGCGGCGGGGCCGTCGCCGGCACCGCGCAAAGCGGCCAGCCGCTCGAGGACCTGAAGCCGCTCGTCCACCGCCGCGCGCAGCCTTCCCAGCGATGCGACCTGCGCCGGGTTGTCGCGGACGGTCTCGGCAAGAACAGACAGGCTCGCCGGTATCTCCTTTGCCGCATCGCGATAGCGTGCGAGGTAAACCTCGTCGCCGGTGAGCAGGTAGCCGCGGTGCGACGCCTCGGCATCACGCACCTGCGAGAAGACCGAACGGATTCGATCCCGGGCCTGGAGGGTGTGCGACACCCAGTCAAAGGCGCGTTCCTGCTGTCCCGCGCTCCAGAACGTGACGGCGACGAGGGCGGCGAGCAACGCCAGCCCTATGGCAGAAAGGGTAATCGCGCGCCTGAGGGAGGCGTTCGAAGGCATGGTTCCTTCTTGCCGAAACCCCACCGACAAGCAAGGCCGGGCGGGTGTTCTCGCCTGGGCTGGAGGCGATGAGATTTTTTGTGCGGCCGTCTCGCACAACTTTGATATGCTGCGATGCAGCATGACCGGTCTGTAGGAGGATGTGTCCGGCGTTCGCGGAAGTTTTGCTGGCGGGGCCGGGACGAGCCCGCGACAATACCCGCGCGGGCTTCGAAGATAGGACCGGCTGGCCTTGCCCCAAGCCTTCGTGTGATTTTCAGCCTTGTTTCGAGGGCAATGCGGCCCCACTCCAGACATAAAGCGGCATCAGGTATCGGCGGGTGACGGCAGGGGTCTACGAGAACTGGGCGGATGCGCGGGCGCAGGGCGGGTGGCGCCAGATGCCGCTCGCCGCGATCATTTCCATCGCCGTCCATGTCGTCATCGTCTTCGCGATCCTGATCACCGTGGCGCCCGACGCATGGCACCTCAGCGACCGGACCCAATATGCCTTTCCGGCGGTCGAAGTCGTGCCGGCGACCACGATCCAGCACGTCCGCGCGCCGGAGCCGGATTTCGTGGTGACGACGGACCATCCCTCGAACGCCCTGCCCCCGCCGGTCCGCCACGTCTTCGAAACGCCGTCTGACCTTGTCGCGCGGCCCGACTCGCCCACCCACATCACGGGCATGTCGACCGTCGATCTGAAGGCGCTGGAAGACTTCGTCCGCGCCACCGAGCAGGCCGAACAGGCAAACCCCGGCCAGGGATGGACCTGGACGACGTGCAGCCTGCTGCCGCCGGAGCGCCGGGCACTCGAGCCCGCCTGCGACGGCCTGCTGCTGAAGGGCCGTCCGAACCCCGACGGGCCGGGCGTCGCGGTCAGCCTGGAGACCCCGGACGGCGAGGTCCTCGCGGCCATCAAGCGCTATGAGAAGAGCCAGGACCAGAAGCCCAAGCCCAACAAGACGCGCGGCAACGACGACAGCCAGGACCGCTCGTTCCGCAACGAAAGCGACGACTATTTCGGTCCGCGGCCCTGGGAATAGGCCGCTTGGCGACGGCGGCGGCGGACGCTAGACACGTCGGCGTCATGCCATCCCATCCTGATCTCACCGGCTTCCAGCCTTTCGGCGGCAACGGCGGCTACCACGCCTATGTCGGCCAGATTTACTTCGACCCCGCCAAACCGCCGGGCGCACCGCGCCGCTTCGGCTTCCTGCCCGAGGCCAAGCACCTCAACGGCGGCGGCGCGATTCACGGCGGCCTGCTGATGAGCCTCGCCGACACGGTGCTGGGGTTCACCGCGCAGGATGGCACGGCGGCCAAGGCGGCTGCCACGGTGACGCTCAACACCGACTTCCTCGCCGCCGGCAAGCCGGGCGAGATCGTGTGGGGCACCGCGCATGTCACGCGGGCGACCCGCAGCCTCATCTTCATCTCCGGCGAACTGACCCAGGGCGAGCGGACGCTGATGACCGCCACCGGCATCTGGAAGGTGCTTGGCGCATGAGCTTCGACTGGCTCGCCGCCCTGCCCGCCGAGGCGCACGGACTGAAGGTGCAGCGCCCGGTGCGGGGCGACATCGCGATGCCCGCCGGCTACGCGGCCGCGACGCCGCTGGTCGATCCGTTCGAGGCCTATATCTTCCAGACCTTCCGGCGGACCAACGCCGACGGCACCGTCACCTACGCCCTGCCGATCGACGACCGGCACGACAATTCGCGCGGCATGGCCCATGGCGGCCTGCTGATGTCGTTCGCGGACTCCGCCCTCGGCATGGCCGCGTTCGCCGCGACCAACAGCGCGTGGTGCGTCACGGTGAGCCAGAGCTCCACCTTCCTGCGCGGCGTGAAGGTGGGAGAGCTGCTGGAGGTCACGCCGATCGTGACCCGCGCGACACGGTCGCTGATCTTCATGCGCGGCGATTTTCAGGTCGGCGACGACGTCGCGTTCCAGGCTTCGTCCGTCTGGAAGATTGCACGCTCGTAAATTCCGCGCAAAACCGCGGCGAGTCATGAACAGATTGAGTCGGGCAGCGGTCGCGCTTCAGCCTTATTAAACCCTTTTTCTGCGGCCCAATTAACGGCGCTGCAAACGGACGCCCGTATGCTCGCGGTCATGAGAAACGACGTGTCCCGACTGGTTCTTGGTACCGTTCAGATCGGAGCGCCCTACGGCGCTGCCAATCAGACCGGCCTGCCTTCGACCGAACGCGCCATCCGTCTTCTGCGCCGCGCCCATCGCAGCGGCATACGTGCGTTCGATACGGCGCGCGGCTATGGCGAGGCCGAAGAGCGCATCGGCGCCGCGTTCAACGGGTCGGACGGTCCCTCGACGATCACCAAGCTCGACGCGCTGAACGGCCTGCTGCCGAACGCCACGGCGGCCGAAGCCGAAGCCGCGGCCGAAGCGAGCGTCAATGCAAGCCTCGCGAATTTGAAGCGGGCGAACCTCGATACGCTGCTGCTGCATCGCGCGGCGCATCTGTCGTCGCATGGCGGCGCGGTGTGGCGGCGGCTGCTGCGTCTCCAGAAGGCGGGCGTCATCCGCCGGCTCGGCGTGTCGGTGCAGACGCCGGACGAAGCCTTCACCGCGCTTTCGATGCGGACGGTCTCGCACATCCAGTTGCCCTTCAACCTGCTCGATCAGCGCTGGCGCGAGGCCGGAGTCCCCGCGGCCGCCAAGGCCCGCGGCGACGTGCTGATCCATGCCCGCAGCATCTATCTCCAGGGCATCCTGGCGGCGGAAGATTCCGCCTTCTGGCCGAAGGTGCACGGTGTCGACGCCGAAGGCACCCTCTACATGCTCGACACGCTGGCACAGCTTTTCCAGCGCATGTCGATCGCCGATCTCTGCCTTGCCTATGTCCGCGGCCAGGACTGGATCCACGGCCTCGTCATCGGCATGGAGACGGAAGAACAGCTCGACCGTAACCTCGCGCTGTTCGACAGCGAACCCTTGAGCAGCATCGAGATCGCCGATCTCGAGCCGCGCCTGCCGCGCTTCCCCGAAGCGCTGGTGAACCCGGCCTTGTGGCCAAGACGGAGCGAATGAGCACATCCGATCCCGCCTCGCTCTTCAGACTCGACGGACGCACCGCGTTCGTCTCGGGAGGCGCAGGGCATCTGGGATCGGCCATGGTTCGGGCGCTTGCCGTGCACGGCGCGCGGGTCATCGTGAACGGCCGCAACGAAAGTCGCCTCGAAGCGTTTCAATCGGCGCTGGCGGACGAAGGCCTTTCCATCGAAATCGCCGCGTTCGACATGATGGATTTCGCGGCGGTGCGTGGGTTTTTCGGAGGCGTCGAACGCCTCGACATCCTTGTGAACAACTCGGTCACGGTAGAGCCGGGCCGCATCGACAGCCAGACGGCCGAAGCCTTTGCGATCGCCTACAAATCCGCGGTGACCGCCGCCTTCGAGGCGATGCGCGCGGCGGAGCCGGGACTGAAGCGTGCCGTCTCCGCCGCCGGTCACGCAAGCGTCATCAACATCGCCACGATGTATGCGCGGGTCTCGCCCGACCCCCGCATCTACGGCGAAAGCGGCCTCAACTCGCCACCGGCCTACGGGCCGGCCAAGGCCGGCCTCGTGCAGTTGACGCGCCACATGGCTGCGCATTACGGGCCCGAAGCGATCCGCGTGAACGCGGTGCTGCCCGGCCCCTTTCCGTCCGGCTCGATCCAGGCGACGAAGCCGCAATTCGCCGCGCGCCTGGCCGAGAAGACCATGCTGGGCCGCGTCGGCCAGCCGGAAGAGATCGCCGGCGCCATCGTCTTCCTGGCGAGCGACGCGGCGCGCTTCGTGACGGGCGCCGAGTTTTGCATCGACGGCGGATGGACAGCATGGTGATCGCCAGCGCCGCCAGCACGGTCGTGCAGGCCTTCTCGCAGATCGGCCGGGTGTTCTCGACCACCGAGGGGATGGACACCGCCGCTCTGTTCGAGCGCGTGCGGGGCTTCGACCTGTTCGGCGAGTGCGACGAGCCATGTCTCCAGCGCCTGATCGGCGAGGCGACCTGGTTCGGCCTGCCGGGCGGCATGCAGCTCGATCGCGACGGCGAAAACGACCAGGCGGTGTTCCTCGTGCTCAGCGGCCGCCTGCGGGTGAGCGTCGCGGACGACAAGGGCGCCCTGCATGTCGTCGCCCATGTGCCGGCCGGCGAAACGGTCGGGGAAATGTCGCTGCTCGCGGGCGACGCGCACAGCGCCATCCTGACGGCGGCCCGCGACACCGAATTGCTGCGACTATCGAAGGCATCGTTTCTGCGCGTGACGGCGCGCGAGCCGCGCGTGATGACCAATCTGACGCGGCTGATCATCAAGCGGCTGCGCGCCACGACGGCGCGCGCCGCCTCGCTGATGCGGCCGAAGACGTTTGCCCTCGTGCCGCTCGATCCGGGCATCGACGCCATCGCCTTCGGGGCGACGCTCCGCGAGACACTGGGCCGCATGGGCCTGGCGGTCGCCGTCTTCGACCAGCGGCATCGCGAAGAGCCGACGGAGAACCAGTATCACGCCGAGACGCGCAACGATCTCGTGATCTATGTCGGCGACGAAGCCGGCTCGGCCTGGAGCCAGCACTGCATCCGGCAGGCCGACCGGGTGATGCTGCTGACCCGTGCAGGCGCAGCCGCCCACGGCCGGGCCTTCGAACAGGTGGCCGCGGCGGGCCGGCGCTACGAACTCGTCGTGCTGCACGGCGCGGCGAACGAAAACGGCGCCATGCGCAATGCCTCGGAAGACCGGCATAATATCCGCCTCGCACGCCATGCCGACGTCGCACGCCTGGCCCGCCTGATGACTGGACGGGCGGTGGGGCTCGTGCTGGCCGGCGGGGGTGCGCGCGGCTTTGCCCATATCGGCGCGGTGCGCGCGCTGCGGGAGGCAGGCGTTACCTTCGACATGGTCGGCGGCTCCTCCATGGGCGCCGTCATCGCCGCCGGCGTCGCGATGGAGTGGGACGACCGCGAGCTGCTGGAGCGGATGCACGGCGTCTTCGTCAAGGCCCGTCCGCTGCGCGACTACACCCTGCCGCTGATCGCGCTGCTGCGCGGCGGACGGGTGCAGACGCAGCTCAAATCGCATTTCGGCGAGATCTGCATCGAAGACATGGCGCTGCCCTTCTTCGCGATGACCTCGGACCTGACCGACGGCCATGCCAAGGTCCAGCGCAGCGGGCCGGTCTGGCGCGCCCTGAAGGCGAGCGTCTCCATTCCCGGCCTGCTGCCGCCGGTCGTGATCGACGGGCACCTGCATGTCGACGGCGGCATCATGAACAATCTGCCGGTCGACGTGATGGCGGCGGAGGCGCGCGGGCCGATCGTCGCGATCGACGTGGTGGGCGATGCGGGCCTGCGCGTTTCCGACGAGAATTACGGCGACGAGAGCTGGCTTTCGTCCATCCGGCGGATGCGACGGGGCGCGCCCGGCCTCACCTCGATCCTGATGCGGGCCGGCACCGTCGGCAACGAGTATCATCGCCGCATGGCGCGCGCCCAGGCCGATCTCGTCATCGATCCGGACCTGCCGGGAATCGGCCTGACGCACTGGAAGAAGTTCGACAGCGCGGTCGCCGCGGGCTATCGCGCGGTGAAGGAAACGCTGGAGCGGCAAGGCCTGCCGGCGACGCTCCAGGCCGCGGCCTGAAACATCCGCGCAGCTATGCCCGCCTTGCGCCGGTCGCCGTGCGGCGTTGCAGCCAACGGCGGGCCGGATCGGCGATCAGGCGTTGGGCCAGCCAGCCAGCCAGCACGACCAGCACGAGGCGCAGCGCCAGATTCCAGGTGAAGTATTCCGACCAGAGCAGCCACAGGCTCCTGGAAAGCGGCGTGTTGTTAAGGCCGTCGAAGAGGCTCAGCATCGGCTGGTGCACGAGGAAGATGCCGTAGGAGGCGCCGCCCAGCCAGACCAGCGGGGCGCTGCCGAGAACCGCCGCAACGACACCGCGATCGTCGAGCAGCGACCAGAAGAACGCGATCAGCAGCAGCACCGACATCTCGTCGCGCCAGCCCAGATGCAGGCTGGCCATCGCCAGCGCGAGCAGCGGCACCTGGAGATGACGGCGCCATGCCGGCAGCGGCGCGAGCTGCGCGAGGCCGTAGCCGATCGTGAATTCCAGCACCGCCCGCAGCGGCGCGAGGTCGAAGGGCGGCGGAAAGGCATTGATCTGATAGGCGGCGTGCAGCGCCAGGGTCGCCGTGCCGGCGAGCCCGATCAGCACGACGCCGCGCAGGCGCGCGGGCAGGCCCGATGCCGCACGTGCTATGAACGGGAAGGCGAGATAGGCCCCCATCAGCGCGCTGACGTACCAGGCGGGCACGTTCCACACGAGCTTGTCGTGGATGCCCCAGGCCTGGAGCAGCACGAGTGAGGTCGCGAGATTGCCGGGATTCGCGAAGGGCCGCTCGAACGGCATATAGCCGGGGTCCCACAACCCGCTCGCGCGCGACCACAGGAAGAAGAACTCCTGCGCGACCAGCAGCAGCAGCACGAAGAGATAGAGCGGGTAGAGCCGCGGGATCCGGCCCCAGAGAAAGCGCCCATAGTCGGCGGCCGTCACGCGGGCCGTGAACATGCCGCCGTAGCCCGAGGCGATCGCGTAGCCCGAGACGACGAAGAACAGATCCAGCAGCAGGTAGTATTTCTCGAACGCGCCGGCGGCGAAGGCGAGCTCCGGCGCGTAGGCGAGCGAGGATCGGCCGTGATAGATCACGATCCCCAGCGCTGCGACGCCGCGCAGCCCGTCGATGGCGCGAATCTCGCGCCGCTCCGCCCCCGCCACGAAGCTGTGCCGCTAGCCGCCGAGGCCTTTGCGGGCGGGGAGCAGGTCCTGGAAGTTCGGATCGCGCTTCTGGGCGCGGGCTTCCATCGCCTCGCGCATGTCGGTCTCGGGATTGTACATGCCGGCCTGCCACAGCGCGATGTAGTCGAGCCCGTCGGCGATCGAGTGGTCGCGGGCGTGGTTGATCATCACCTTCGAGCCGTAGACCGCGAGCGGCGACTTCAGCGCGATCTCCTTCGCCGTCGCCATGGCATGCGCCACCAGCGCCTCGTGATCGGGCAGAACCTCGTTGACGAGGCCGATCTCTTTGGCCTTCGCGGCGGGAAGGCGGCGGCCGGTATAGGAAAGCTCGCGCACCCAGCCCTGCGGAATGAGCTGGCAGAGGCGCGGGAAGGTGCCGACGTCGGCAGTCATGCCGATATTGATCTCCTGCACCACGAAGAACGCGTCGGCGCTGCAATAGCGGATATCGCAGGCGCTGGAGAGATCGACGCCGCCGCCGACGCAGCCGCCCTGGATCGCGGCGATCACTGGGATGCGGATTTCTTCGAGGATGTTGAAGGTCTTCTGGATCTCGCGCACCTGGCGATGCATCGCCGCCGCCGACCGGCCGCGCTCCTGCTTCTGCGCGGCGCCGGACGTGCCGCCGGAGAATACGGTGAGGTCCATGCCGGCGCAGAAATGCTTGCCCGTCGAAGAGATGACGATGGCGCGCGCCCGCGCGTTGTCGTCGATGTCGCGGATGACTTCAGGGAATTCGCGCCAGAATTCGGGGATCATCGCATTCATCGCGTGCGGGCGGTTGAACTTCACATGCGCGACATGGCCCTCGAACGCGACCTCGAAACAGGTGGTCGAGTAGCCTTCGGACTTGGCGGCTGCGGACATGGGCCTCCCCTGGGCGATGATTTGCCCGGGGCTTAGCACGCGGGCGCGCTGCCGCCCAAGGCCCGCCTTCAGGTCTCGCTCTGGCGCTCCTTAACCGCCTTCAGCGCCGGCAGCGCCTCGACCTTGAGGCCGATGGCGTGGATTTTCGGCGCCTCCGTCCTGAACCAGTCGCGCCCCGGCCGCCACCACGTCATCGGCCAGAGATAGAGGTCGATCGCCGAGAAGGTGTCATCGAGAAACCAGGGCTCGCCGGCCCAGCTTTCGGCATAGCGCCACAGCGACTTGCGATGGTCGTCGGTCGTCTCGCGCAGCACCTTCCCGGCGCTCTCGTCGCCCTTGAGCCATTTCTGCGGCGCATCGCCGAAGGTGAAGGTCGGGTAGATCGCCGTGTTGATCAGCATCAGGAAGCGCAGGAAGTCGCGCCGGCGCGGATGGTCGGGCGCCGGGAACAGCCTGCTCTCCGGCTTCAGGTCGGCGAGATGCATCAGGATCGCCGCGCTTTCGGTCATGATACGGCCGTCGGGGCAGACGAGGGTCGGCACCTGCATCAGCGGGTTGACGACCTTGAGATCGTCATGTTCCAGGCCGAGCGTCGTCCATGACAAATACTCGACCTCGAGCGGAACGCCGGCCAGCGTGAAGGCCGCCTCGACGATCATCGACCCGCCGCCCTTGGCGGCGAACAGCTTGTACCCGGGCATCACTCCTCCTGCATCGGCCGTGCAACCGCTCCGGCGCCGCACCTAGGCCAAATGCCTGTTGAGCGCCACTTCACTGACCCTTCACCCCCGCCGCTTGACGTGCCGGCACGGGCCGCCCCTTGCCTCGCGCGGCCCGCCTCGCGACAATCCTCAGGCAGGAGACACAAGGGAGGACCAAATGGCGATCAACTACGAACACATCATGTCGCTGAAGAGCGAGGGCACCGAGAACTCGTACACCGACAAGGAGACCATGCTCTATGCGCTCGGCATCGGCTTCGGGCGCGATCCCTTCAACGAGGACGAGCTCCGCTTCGTCTACGAGGGCGTGAACGATCCGAAATACCTCAAGACAGTGCCGACGATGGCGACCGTGCTGCAATGGGGCGGCGGCGCGATGCAGGGCAGCGGCATCAACTATCTCATGGTCGTCCATGGCGAGCAGCGCGTCACGCTGCACCGGCCGCTGCCGACCTCGGGCACCATCATCTCGGACGAGCGCATCATCGGCGCCTTCGACAAGGGCGCCGGCAAGGGCGCGGTCATCGTCTCGGAAAAGAAGATCCGCCTGAAGGGAACGAACGAGCCCCTGGTGACGCTCGTCAGCTCTACCTTCGCGCGCGGCGACGGCGGCTTCGGCGGCCCGTCGGCGGGCGCGCCCGAGCCGCACCCGATCCCCGAGCGCAAGCCCGACGAGACGTTCGAGGCCTCGATCCTGAAGGACCAGGCCTTCGTCTATGCGCTCTCCGGCGACCGCAACCCGCTGCACCGCGACCCGAAGATCGCCAAGGCCGCCGGCTTCCCAGCGCCGATCATCCATGGCCTCTGCACCTACGGCACGACCTGCCGCGCGATCATCACCAATGTGCTGAACTACGACGCTGCGAAGATCACCGGCTATGACGTGCGCTTCTCCTCGCCCGTCTTCCCCGGCGAGACGGTGCTGCTCGACGTGTGGAAGGACGGCAACGTCATCTCGTTCCGCGCCCGGCTCAAGGAACGCGACGTCGTGGCGATCAACAACGGCAAGTGCACGCTGGCGGCCTAGCCGGCGTGCAGTACGGTCGCGGCGCTCCATGAGCCTCAATGACTGGCCTGCCGATCCGGTCGACGAAGCGCGCCAGCTCGTCCAGGCCGGCCGCGCCGGAGAAGCCGCCGCACGACTGTCCTCGCTCATCGAGGCCGGTCGCGGCGGCCTCCTGGCGCGGCTGACGCTTGTTGACGCGCTGCTGGCCGAGGCACGGCAGACCGACGCGGTCGCGGCCGCACGCGAGCTGACCCAGCTCGCGCCGCAATGGGCCGATGCCGCGGTCGCGTTCGGCCGCGCCCTGATCGCGCATGGCGCCTTGCCCACAGGCATCGGCGAACTGCACCGCGCCTTGCGCCTGGAGCCTGTGCATCCCGGGGCGGAACTCGCGCTGGCCGAGGCGTGGGCCGATGCGGGCGAGGTGGAGAAGGCGCAGACGCATCTCGAACGCGCCGTCGCCGGCGGCAAGGACGGACGCGGCGTCGCCGCACGCCTGGCCGCCATGGACGAGGCGAAGCGCGCCGATGCGGGCTTCGTGCGGCATCTCTTCGACCAGTTCTCGACGGACTACGACGCGCGGATGCGCGGCAGGCTGGGTTACCGGGCGCCGGAAATCCTGCTGGAGCTCGCGCTGATGGTCGGCGGCGGACGGCTGCGCAAGACGGCGACCCTCGATCTCGGTTGCGGCACCGGCCTCGCGGCACCCGCTTTCCGGCCCTTCGCCACGTCCCTGACGGGCGTCGATCTCAGCCCGCAGATGATCGCGCAGGCCGAGGCGGCCGGCCACTACGACGCCCTCACCGTGAACGATATCGAGGCGTGGTCCTTCGCCACGCCGCAGCGCTTCGGCCGTGTCGTTGCCGCCGACGTCTTCGTCTATCTCGGCGACCTCACACGCGTCTTCCAGGGGGTGCGGCGGATCCTGCGCCCCGGCGGGCTTTTCCTCTTCACGACCGAGCGCAACGCCGGCGCCGACGATTTCATGCTCCAGGAGACGCGGCGCTACGCGCATGGCGAATCCTATATCCAGCGGCTCGCTGCCGAGTCGGGATACGACGTCCGCGGGCTGATCCACTGCACGCCGCGCTACAATGCCGGCCAGGCCATACCCGGCCTGGCGGCGGCGCTCATGCGTATCTGAGCCCTCTCAGGCGAAACGCTCGGCCGTCAGTTCCTTGCGGAAGAAGCCAAGCTCCGTTGCCTTGTCGGGGCACAGGTCGGTCAGGAGTTCGAACGCAAAGCTCCGCGGGGCAAAGCCGGCCGCACTGACGAGATGGCCGTCGCGCACGGCATGCGGCACGTCGCGATACTGCGCCGCGCCGCGATAAGCGGGCACCTTCTGCAAGGTCGCAAGATCGTTGCTGGTGTGCGGTCGCGCGTCGAACAGGCCGGCACGCGCGGCGGCGAGCGTCGCGCCGCAGATCAGCCCGACCGTTCGGCCGGCATCCACCGACTCGCGCAGCAAGCTTCCAATGTCGGGCGCGTCGTCGCGAAACCAACCCGACGATCCGATGACTGCAAGCCCGTCGAAGGCCTGCGGCGTCAGCGTTTCGAGGGCGCCGTCGGCCCGCGGCCGCATGCCCGCTTCCGAGGCGACCTCGCGTGCGCCCGGCGTGTAGAAGCGCACTTGGCCGCCCAGATAGTCCTGGAGCACCGAGGTCGCATAGCCATGCTCCCAGTCGGCGAACCGGTCGATCAGGATGACGGCGAGGCGCTTCGACATGGGTCTCTCCCTTCGGCGGCCGGCATTCAAAGCCGCGGCCCTCGTCGCGCCAATGGGCAACGCGCCGATTGGCGTAATTCGTGGGCTTGTTGTCGTTTGCGCCAGAGCCGCGCCTGTTATCGTGGCGCCATGGCAGACCGAACCACCCGCGCCGTGATGATGCTGGCCTTCGACCAGTGCCAGATCCTCGATGTCACCGGACCGCTCGAAATCCTCGCCTCCGCCAACGAGATCGACCGCGCCGCGGCGCCGGTCTACGCGCTGACGCTCGTTGCCGAACAGGCGGGGCCGCTGACGACCACGGCGGGCTTGCGGCTGGTCGCCGACCGGGCCTTCGGGGACGTCACGGACGGCGAGCTCGCCAAGGTCCATACCTTCATGGTCGCCGGCGGCGACGGCACCATCGCCGCCCTGCGCAATCCGGCGCTCATCGCCTTCGTTCGGCGCGCCGCCACCCGGGCGCAACGCATCGCTTCGGTGTGCTCGGGCTCTGCGATCCTCGCCGCGGCAGGACTTCTGGACGGACGACGGGCGGCGACGCACTGGAATGCCGCGCCGGCGATGGCGAGGGCCTTCCCCAAGGTGCAGGTGGAAGCCGACGCAATCTATGTGCGGGACGGCGACATCTGGACCTCGGCAGGTATCACGGCGGGCATGGACCTCGCCGTCGCGCTGGTCGAGCATGACATCGGCCGCGAAGCGGCGCTCCAGATCGCGCGCCGTCACGTGCTCTACATGATGCGGCCGGGCGGCCAATCGCAGTTCAGCGCCGAATTGAGCGCCCAGCAGGCCGAAGGACGCACGGCCAAGGCGGTCCGCTACATCACCGCCAATCTCGCGAAGGACCTGTCGGTTCCGGCGCTCGCGGAAGCATCCGGCCTTTCGGAGCGCACGCTGCTCCGCGCCTTCCGCGAGGAACTCAACACGACGCCGGCCGAGTTCGTGCAGCGCGCCCGGGTCGACGCGGCACGCCGCCGCCTCGCCGCGCCGCGGGCACCTGTGGAGCGCGTCGCCGCCGCCTGCGGCTTCGCCAGCGCCGAAACCATGCGCCGCGCCTTCCAGCGCGCGATCGGCGTCGCGCCCGCCGAATACCGCGCCCGCTTCGCCACCGCGCAGCGCCCCAGCCCGTGAAGGAGACCCCATGCTCGAGCTCAGACCCAATTGCGAGGCCTGCGACTGTGACCTGCCGCCCGGTAGTCCCGACGCACGCATCTGCTCGTTCGAATGCACCTTCTGTGCGGCGTGCGCCGACGGCAGGCTGAACGGGCATTGCCCCAACTGCACCGGCAAGCTGGAGCTGCGGCCCATCCGCCCCGCGGTCGCGCTCGAGAAATATCCCGCGTCGACCAGGCGCATCGTGAGGCCCATCCCATGAATATCGCCATCGTCCTGTTCGAAGACGCCGAAGAGCTGGATTTCGTCGGCCCGTGGGAGGTCTTCACCATGGTGAAGCCGGCCCTCGCCTATCTGAAGTCCGACGCCGCGGCGCCGCACGTCTTCACGGTCGCGGAGAAGGGCGGCACAGTGAAATCCGCCAAGGGCATGCGTGTCGTCGCCGACCACAGCTTCGCCGATGCGCCGAAGGCCGACGTCTTCCTGGTCCCCGGCGGCATGGGAACGCGGCGGGAGGTCGAGAACCCGGCGATGCTGGACTGGATTCGCACCGCCGCCGAGACCGCGACCTGGGTCACCAGCGTCTGCACTGGATCGATGCTGCTGACGGCGGCGGGGCCGGCGAAGGGCAGGACGGTCACCACCTACTGGGCCTTCGTCGAGGCGCTGCGCCAGCGCGGCGAGGCCAGGGAGGTACGCGCCGACGCCCGCTGGGTGCGCGACGGCAATGTCGTCACCGCCGCCGGCGTCTCGGCCGGCATCGACATGGCGTTGTGGCTGGTCGGCCAGATCTGGTCACCGGAGATCGCACGTGCGACGCAGAAGGCCATGCAATACGACCCCGCCCCGCCATATCAGGGCTTCGACCTCGGCCCCGCATGAGCGACGGGGACGCGATCGCGCAGACGCCGGAACCGCCCTACTACGCCGTGATCTTCACGTCGCTGCGGACCGACGGCGACAAGGGCTACGCCGCCATGGCCGCGAGGATGACGGAGCTGGCGGCCAGGCAACCGGGCTTCCTCGGTGTCGAGAGCGTCCGGGACGGCCTCGGCATCACGGTCTCCTACTGGCGCGACGAGGCCTCGGTCCTCGCCTGGAAGCAGGTCGCCGAGCACGCAGCGGCGCAGGCGCTGGGCCGCGAGCGCTGGTATGCGGCCTACCGGACCCGCGTGGCACGGGTGGAGCGGGCCTATAGTTTCGAACGCCGGGATTGACGGTTCCACGCGTTCAACCTCCGTTCAGCGACCGTGCCACAAAAGCGCACGGCGCAAGCCTTGATCGCGCCGCATTGGCGTGGCCTTTACTATGCGCCGCAAGCTGGGGAGTTCGATCATGCGCCGCGCCGCCTTCGCCATTGCCGCAGCCCTGTGCCTGACGGGACCTGCCTTCGCCGTCGGCGAGGAATGCCAGGAACCGTATGGCCCGGTCCTGCCCGACCCGGCCACGGTGACGAAGGCCGACCTCCGCGCCGTGAAGGCCGAAGTGGAAGCGTTCATCGCCGACTCCGACGCCTACCAGTCCTGCCTGCTTCACCTGATCGACAACCCCGCCAAGCCCAAGGATGGCGGCCTGACGGATTCGCAGAAGGCGTCGCTCCAGCGCCGCATCAATGCGAACCAGAAGGAAAAGGAAACGATCGGCAACACCTACAACCAGTTGGTCAGCATCGCCGCGTCGCGTTAGGCGTTCGGCGCCTTATTCCCGCCCCAACTCGGCCCAAGCGGCGGCTCATTCGCCACCCAGCGTGACGTCATCGGCTGACGTCTCTCGCCTGGGGAAGACCACATGGTTTCTTCACTGCACCGGCTCATGCCGGCCCTGCTGCTGTCCGTTTCCGCCCTTGCCGCCTGTAGTCCGCTGAGCACCGCCGAAAACAAGCGGGGCGACGACCGCGTGGGCACGCCCATTGAACCCGCGCCCGCACCGGCACCGACCACCCTGCCCGCGCAAACCGTGGACAAGGCCGAGGCTTCAGCCGGCCGCGCCGTCAAGATGCGGGCGGCGCCTTCGGTGGCCGATACCAATGCCTATGGCGGTTACGCCTACGTGCCCCCGCCCACCAATACCGAGCGCTACGAGGACGCGACGCCGAACCCGGTGAAGATCGTCGCCGAGGACCCCGTCTCCACCTTCTCGGCCGATGTCGACACCGCAAGCTACGCGAATGTGCGGCGCTTCCTGACCGACGGCACGCTGCCGCCGAAGGATGCCGTGCGCATCGAGGAAATGGTCAATTATTTCGACTACGCCTACGCCGTGCCGGACACGAAGGAGAAGCCCTTCGCTCCCACCGTGGCGGTTTATCCCACGCCGTGGAACACCGGCACGCAGATCCTCCATGTCGGCATCCAGGGCTACGGCCTGCCACAGGGCGAGCGGCCGCCCTCCAACCTCGTCTTCCTCATCGACGTCTCCGGCTCCATGGGTGAACCGAACAAGCTGCCGCTGGTGCAGAAGGCGCTGTCGATGCTGGCGAAGGAGATGACGGCGCAGGACCGCATCTCGATCGTCGCCTACGCCGGCAACGCCGGCGTCGTGCTGGAGCCGACTTCGGGCAGCGACACCGCGAAGATCATCCAGGCGATCAACAATCTCCAGTCCGGCGGCTCGACGGCCGGCGGCGAAGGCATCCGGCGTGCCTACGAACTCGCCGAAGCGAACATGATCAAGGGCGGCGTCAACCGCGTCATCCTGGCGACCGACGGCGACTTCAACGTCGGCATCACCGACCCCGAGGCGCTGGAGGATTTCGTGTCGCGCGAACGCGACACCGGCGTCACGCTGACCGTCCTCGGCTTCGGCCAGGGCAACTACAACGACGTCATGATGCAGAAGCTTGCCCAGGCGGGCAACGGCAATGCGTCCTACATCGACACGCTGAACGAGGCGCGCAAGGTGCTGGTCGACGAGATGGCCGGCACGCTCTTCACGATCGCGGGCGACGTCAAGTTCCAGGTCGAGTTCAATCCGTCCTGCGTCGCCGAGTATCGCCTCATCGGCTACGAGACGCGCATGCTCGAGACCGCCGACTTCAACAACGACAAGGTCGACGCGGGCGACATCGGCGCCGGCCATCGCGTGACGGCGCTGTACGAGATCACGCCGGTCGGCAGCAACGCACGCCTGACCGGCCCACTGCGCTACGCGCCGTCACCCGCCCCGGCCGCCGCGAACTGCAACGAGATCGCCTATCTGAAGATGCGCTACAAGCTGCCCGGCGAAACGGCCTCCAAGCTGATCGAACGGCCGGTCACCCAGAGCGACGTACGCATGACCGTCGACGTCATCCCGGGCGACATGAAGTTCGCCGCCGCCGTCGCCGGTTTCGGCCAGATCCTGCGCGGCGATCCCTATCTCAAGTCGTTCGGGTACAAGGACGTGCTCGCGCTCGGCCAGGCTGGAAAGGGCGCCGACTCGTTCGGCTACCGGGCGGAATTCCTGAATATGGTGCGCCTCGCGCAGAGTGCGTCCGGACTGCCGCCGCTGACGATGAACACCGGAACCGAATAGACGGCTCTGAGGTCGGCGCGGCGCGCCGCGCGGCGTCAGCCCCTCCGTGTGCATTGAGTCAGCCGGCGCATGGAGGGGCTGGCGTGCGGCGGATCGCCGCGTCGGTTCCCGTGGTTCCCTGTGACAGGCTTCCCTGCGCCAGGGCAGCCAGCTCCGGGCTCTAGGGGGAGTAAACAACCATGGGTATCGACACCAAAGGCGTAGGATTGGGCACCATTGTCGGCGTCGTCATTCAGGCGGTGCTGAACTTCATTCCCGGCATCGGTTCGGCGCTTGCCGGACTCGGGATCAATCTCGGCGGGCTTGGACTTGGCGTGGCCAATGTCGGCTCAGGGGCCGTCGCCGGCGCCGTCACCGGAGCCACCAGCACCGGCGAAGCGATGACCAAGGCGATCGGCGGCGTCATCTCCGGCGGGTTGTCCAGCGGCATCGGCGCCTTGCTGCCGATCCTCACGGGCGGCCATTTCGACATCATGTCCCTGCTCAGCGGCCTCATCGGCGGCGGCATCGGCGGCGGCATCCTGGGCGGGCTGATCCCCGGCAAGAAGTCGGCAGGCTGACGGCTGCGGCAACGCGCGCGGAAGAAAGCCGCCTCCGCGCGCGTCCCATCCACCTTGGCTGAGCGCAGCACCAGGGAGTACGCTGAGCGGCCATGACGGCATTCTCCACCATCGCCTATGCGACCAGCGGCCGCGTCGCGACCATCACGCTTAATCGGCCCGAGCGCCTGAATGCGATCTCCGGCCCCATGCCGCGGGAAATCCGCGAGGCCGTGGAACGCGCAAGCCGCGACAACGACGTGCATGTCATCGTCGTCACCGGCGCCGGCCGGGCCTTCTGCGCCGGCTACGACCTCGAACTGGCCGCAGCGAGTCCCGACAAGGCGGCCGGCGGCCAGGACGTGACCGAAGGGCCGTGGGACCCGATGGTCGATTTCGCGATGATGTACCGCAACAGCCAGGACTTCGCGGCGCTCTTCACCTGCCACAAGCCGACGATCGCCAAGGTGCGCGGCTATGCAGTCGCCGGCGGCAGCGACATCGCGCTCTCCTGCGACCTGCTCGTGATGGCCGAGGACGCCAAGATCGGGTATCCGCCCGCGCGCGTCTGGGGCATTCCCTCGACCGGCTGGTGGGCGCACCGCGTGGGCATCCAGCAGGCGAAGCGCCTGCTCTTCACCGGCGACCTGATCGAAGGCCGCGAGGCGGCGGCGATCGGCCTTGCGCTGGAGGCGGTGCCCGAGGCCGACCTCGATGCCCGTGTCGCGGCGCTGGCGCAGCGCATCGCAGCGGTTCCCAAGAACCAGCTCATGATGTCGAAGATCGTCGTCAACCAGAGTGTCGAGGCGCAGGGCCTGCACCAGAGCCAGGTCATGAGCGCGCTGTTCGACGGCATCGCGCGCCATTCGCCGGAAGGCACCTGGTTCAAGCGACTGGCCGAAGCGGAAGGCTTCAAGGCGGCGGTGAAGGCGCGCGACGGCGGCGAACCGATTGCGCCCGACGCTTCGAAGCCGTTCGGGCGCGTCTGAGCCTCACATCCTCGTTGAGGCAGCCGGGGTCGGTCGGCTAACACCCGGGGATGAGCGAACTTCCTGTCGTCTATCGCGGCTACGTCAACGCCTGGGACTGCGACGAGATGGGCCACATGAACGTCCAGTTCTACGTCGCCAAGGCGTCGGAGGCGCTGGAGGGATTGCTGGCCCGGCTCGGTCTCGACCGGGCCCAGCGCCAGCAGGCGCGGGTCGCGCAGCACCGCGTGCGCTTCGTGAAGGAGATGCATGTCAGCGATCTCGTCGAGATTGCCGGCGGCACGACGCATTTCACAGGAACGACGCTCGACGCCTATCTCGAAGTGCGCAACGGGCTGGGCGCCGTCTGCGCGCGCGTGGACGCGACGGTGCATCACGCGGCTGTCACCTCGCCCGAATTGTTCGACGGCGATCCGGGCACCGGCGGCCTCGAGCCCGGTGCGGAAGGCGACGGTGCGCTCAGTGCCACAAGCGGTTTTCGCGAGACGATCCGCAACGCGGTGCAGCAGGTGCATTGCGATCCCGACGGCCGCCTCGCGCCGCGCGGCGTGATGGCGCGGTTTTCGGAAGCGCAGGGTCATCTCTGGGCGATGCTGGATGCGCCGCGCGCCTGGCAGCGCGAAGCCAATCTGGCGACCGCGACGCTGGAATACCGCATCCGCTACGGCGCGAAGCCGCCCGCAGGTTCGCTGGTGCGGCTGCTCACGCGGGTCGTCGCCGCGTCGAGCAAGACCATACGCTTCCGCCACTGGCTGTTCGACGCGGAGACGGACGAGATGGTGGCCGCCGCCGCCGGCGCCGCGCTCTTCCTCGACCGCGCCGACCGGCGCCCGATCGCGCTGCCGGAGCGTGTCGCGACCGCAGCGCGGAAGCTTATCGGCTGATCGCCGCGCGGATCGCGCCGCGCACCAGGTCTGGGTGTTCCATCGGCAGGAAATGCGTCGCGCCTTCGATGACTTCGATCCGGGCGGTCGGATGCTGCTCGCGGATCAGCGCCAATATCTCCGTACCCGTGGTCGAGTTCTCGGTCCCGGCGAACACGGTGATCGGACATTGCAGCTTCGCGATCGCGGCGCGCACGCCGGACGGGCCGAGGCGGAAGTTCTGCGCCTCCCATTTGGGATCGCAGGCGAGCCGCACCCCCTCCGCATCCGGCTTCAGCCCGCCGCGCAGATAGGCGTCGAGCGTCTCGTCCGGCCAGGTGCGGAAGGCGCCGCGGCCCGTATAGGCGCGCCGGGCCGTCGCCTCATCCGCGAAGACCGCGCGGCGGCGCACCGCGCTCTGCACGTAAGGCGAATTCTCGATGTCGATATTGGGCGGGAATTCGCGCGCGACAGGTTCGAACAGCACCAGCGCCTTCACCAGGTCCGGCCGCTGTGCCGCGACGAGGAGGCTCGTCGTGCCGCCCATCGAATGGCCGGCGAGCACGTAAGGGCCGACCCCGATCGCGTCGAGCACGCGGATGAGGTCGGCCGGATAGGTCAGCCAGGTCGTGTGCGTCGCAGGGTCGGCCGGCAGCGCGGTGAAGCCGTGCCCCCGTAGGTCGCTGGCGAAGAGGTGCGCTTCGTCCGCCAGCGGCGCAAGGATCGGCGCATAGGTTTCGGCATTGAAGCCGTTGGCGTGCGTGAAATGCACGGACGGCCCGGCCCCGCCCCAGTCGAGCAGGCTCACCGGGCCATCGGCAAGCTCGAGCGCGCGGCGCTGCGGCCGCGCCGCGCTCTCTGACATGAGATCGTGCTTATTCGTCGGTGCGCTTCAGCGTGCCGGTGACGGAACGCTGGAGCTGGCCGTCCTTGAAGCGCGTGAACTCGAGACGCATCGTGTCGCCCTGAAGGGTGCGCGCATAGTGCGTCACGTCATAGGAGCCGTCGGCGTCGAGCACGAGGGCCGAGACATGCAGCGTGTCGCCTTCGATACGCGCCCAGTAATAGGGCTTGCCCGTCCACAGGCCGCCGGCTTCCGCCTGGCCAAAGGCGTTCGGCGTCGCGGTCGGCGCGAACTTGATCTCGGTCGAGTCCTTGATCTTCAGTTCCGACGGGTTCTCCTCGTCGATATACAGCGTCGACCAGGTGACGACGAAGCCGGTGGCGCCCTCGGCCCGGATTTCGACGCGCGACTGGCGGCCGGCGGCTTCCGTGCCCGCTCCGGCGCCTTCCTGGACCTTCGTATCGCCCTGGAAGATGCCATAGAAATAGCTGACCGGCTTGGCCGGCTTCGACGGGACCGCCGCCTCGGCCGGCGCTTCCTCGGCGGGAGCCGCCTCGGGTGCGGCAGGCGCAGCCGCCGCAGGCTCGGTCGTTTCGGCGAGAGCCGGCATGAAGGCGGCCAGAGCGCCCGCGAGGGCGGCGACGTACAGTTTCATTGGATTTCTTGACTCCCAGGTATCCCGCGGACGGGGAAATCAGCACAGACCGCGACGGAAGGAAAGCCGTCGTTTGACATGCCGGAGATGTGCGTCCGGGGCGGAAAACCGCCCCTCGGCACGGCTAGCGGAAGCGGGCGGGCCGCTTCTCCATGAAGGCGGCGACCGCTTCCTTGTGCTCGGGCGTCGCCCAGCAGATGCGCAGTTTCTCGGACTCGCGCTCCTGCACGACGTTCATGTCGCGCTCCAGGGCGTTCTGGCTGAGCAATTCCTTGGTCATGCGCAGCATCGGGTCCGGATTGGCCGCGACGGCGCGGGCCACGCCCAGCGCCTTGTCCATCAGCCCCTCGGCCGGGACAACCGCGTTGGCGAGGCCGAGATCGAAGGCCTCCTGGCCCGAGATCGAGCGGCCCGAGAGCATGAGGTCGCTGGCCCGGCCGAAGCCGATGCGGGCCTGGAGGAAATAGGACGAGGCGAGTTCCGGCACGATGCCCATCTTCACAAAGGGCAGCGCGAACTTGGCGGCATCCGAGGCGACGATGAAGTCGAACGGCAGGATCATCGTCGTGCCGATGCCGACTGCATGGCCGTTCACCGCGGCGACGAGCGGCTTCGACGAGCGGCAGAGGCCGATCCAGTCGAGCCCCGACGGCAGGCCGCCCTGCCCGCCCGCCGTATTGGCACCCGGATCGTTGCCCTGGATGCGCGACTTGAACACCGCTTCGATGTCGGCGCCCGCGCAGAAGCCGCGGCCCTCGCCGGTCACCACGATGGCGCCGATCGCCTTGTTGGCGTTGGCGCCTTCGATGGCGTCGACGAGCTCGACCATCATCTGCGGCGTCCAGGCGTTCAGCTTGTCCGGACGGTTGAGCGTGAGCAGCAGGACTTCGCCGCGCTGCTCCGCCTTGATCTGCTGGTAGGCCATGGGGGTTTCCTCGGATGCGTGTGTTTCTATGCCCGCATGATGGCCCGGCGCACGGCGAAAGGCGATGGGCCGCCGGTCAGTTCGGCGCCGTCCATTCGGCGTAGAGGCCGACTGTCTCGGTGATCTCCGCCGGCGGCTTGCCGGTGAGGGCCGTAAAGTCGCCGCTGACCATGGGCTTGGCGGGCCGCACGCCGACGACCAGACGGCCGCCCTTGTCGAGGAAATTGCGCATCGCCTCGCCCATCGCCGCCGCCTTGGGCGTGTTGCCCATGGCGCCGACCATCATGTTGACGCCCATCGCGGCCTGCATCTTCAGCGCTTCCGGCGTGATCGCCGCTCCGGGTGCCGCATTGGCGTTCTGCGCCGCAGCGGCCATGTCCAATATCTTGGCGACGCCGCCTTCATCGACCACTTCGATCTCGCCGGAGACGAGGCTGAGCGTCTGCATGTAGTTGACCGGCAGCAGCGGCAGGCCGTCGAGCTGCAAGCCGCCGCCCGACAAATGCATATCGAAGGAGCCGAATTCGGCGAGCTGGAGCCGGTAATGCGCCAGGGAGGCAATCCCGCCCTCCGGGTCGTAGGTCGCCTCCATCTGGATCTCGAAGGCCAGCGGATGCGTGAAATACGCTGCCGCATAGGGCGGGAGGATCGATTCGCCCGCGGGTGCCGGCGTGAAGGTTCCCTTGATGGGGACGAGGAAATGCGTCGGCAGGATCCATGTGAACGGGATGGCGTCCATGCACGCCTCCGGCACTGCGAAGCTGCCTACGCCGCTGAGCGCGTAGACATAGTCGTAATTGCAGCTCGCGCCGACGCTGATGAGCGGCTCGCGCGTGATGGCCGGCCATTCGGCGGCCATCATGGCCGGCAGGATTTTCGAAAAATCTCCGCCTTCGATCCAGCCCTCGCGCATGCTCAAGTTCACTTCGCCGAGCGGCGGCTGCGGGCTCTTGCTCCGCAAGTCGCGGAAGACGACCTTCCCGAAGCGCCCGCGGTCGACGGCGCCTTGCTCGATCTCGCCGATGTCGTAGACGAAAATGCCCGGCGGCATCGTCGCAGCGCCCGGCATTTGCGGCGCTGCTGCGCGCATCAGCGCACCCACATCGACCTCGGCATGCATCCCCTTGGTCGACCCAGAGGCGATGCGCGTCGAATCGAGCAGGTGGCCGTAGATCTGGAGGAAGGCGAGTTCGGGGGAGCGGAACTGGGCAAAGAAATTGGGGCCGCCCGGCGTGAAGCCGAACGGCTTCATCTCCCATCCGTTCGTGACCGACTCGGCGATCGTCAGCACAGTCTGTCCATAAGCGACGACGCTGACACCGCTCACCGTCAGCCGGTCGGCCAGCTTGCGGAAGGCTTCATCCGGCGTGCCGGCATAGCGGTCTGCGTTGAAGATGCGGTCGATGGCATCCGCGTCGAGATTGAGCGCTTCGGCATGCGCGATGGTGAGCTTGTTGTCGGGGTCGGCGCTGCCGTCCGGCTTCTTCAGCGCGATCGTCACTCCGGTGACGGTGGTGAGGCCGCTGCCATCGACCGTCTCGCTGTCATAAGTGACGACGACGCCGGGGAGCGACTTCAGCAGCGTGGAGGCCGTGGCGGCAGGGGGCGGCGCCAGGGGCGGGACCGGCTCCGGCGGTGGCGCCAGCGGCGAGGGCGCTTCGGGCTCCGGCGGTGGCGCCACGTTGGCCTGGGCGGCAAGGGTCGCGGTGGCGGCGATCAGAAGAGGGGCTAGGCGGCGGCGCATCGGTGTTCCTGGTCCTGGGGCCTGATGTGGCGGGTCGCCGGCGCATCATCGCCGCTGCACGGCCGGAATGCGAGCCCTGTCGGCGCCGCCACAACGTCGCATGCCGCAGCGATCACAATCCGTGGCGCAAGGCCCGGCTTTGCCGCACAGTGCCGCCGCACAATATCGGGAGACGCCACATGGACCTCAATCTCAAGGACAAGCATGTCTTCATCGGCGGCGCCAGCCGCGGCATCGGCGAAGGGATCGCGCGCGGCTTCCTGGCCGAAGGG
Organism: Alphaproteobacteria bacterium; assembly: GCA_020852655.1. Classification (GTDB taxonomy): domain Bacteria; phylum Pseudomonadota; class Alphaproteobacteria; order Micropepsales; family Micropepsaceae; genus JADZAI01. Next base: position 30,043 of record JADZAI010000057.1, on the reverse strand, counting down.
GCCCGCGTCGCGCTGACGGCGCGCACGCCGGGACCGCTCGAAGAGACGCGCGCCCGCTTCGCCGCGAGCTTCGGCAAGGACCGGGTATGGGCCAAGGCCGGCGACATGACGCGGACCGCCGACATCGCGGCCGCGCTTGACGCTGCGGAATCAGCGTTCGGACCGGCCGATGTCGCGATCGCCAATGTCGGCATCGACAATTCGCCCTTCGGCTATGACGTGCCGGACGATCACTGGGAAAGCGGCATCGATCAGAATTTCCTGTCGGGCGCGCGCCTCGCGCGCGAGTGGCTGAAGCGGACGATGGCACGCCCGGCCGAGGAGCGCGCCGGCGCCAACATGATCCTGATCTCCTCGATCGCAGGGGTCGACTCGCTGGGCACGGCGCTCACCTACGGCGCCATGAAGGCGGCGACGAATCATCTTGCCAAGGAACTCGCCAAGCTCAGCGGACGCCACGGCATCCGCATCAATGTGATCGCCCCGGGCAACATCATCTTCCCCGGCGGCACGTGGGAGAAGAACACCACGGCCCGGCCGGACGACTGGAATCGCTGGGTCAAGCGCGAGGTCGCGCTGCGGCGCTTCGGCACGCCCGAGGAGATCGCCAACGCGGCCCTTTTCCTGGCCAGCGACAAGGCCGCCTTCGTCGCCGGCCATGTGATGGTCGTCGATGGCGGTCAGGTTAAGTAGCGCCGGCCGGGCCGCGAGGGGGATTGTCCGCATGTTCCGCGCGCTTCTTCTGTTGCTGGGACTGACCGCACTGGCGGCCTGCGCCTCGCTCAAGGCCCAGGAGAACACAAGGCTGGACACGGCCGCGGGCGAAGGCGGCGGCTACCGCCTCGACAATCTCTCCACCGCCCGATCGGCCGACGAATTGCTGGTCGTCGTCGCCTTCACGGGCGGCGGCAAACGTTCAGCCGCCTTCGCCTATGGCGCCATGACGGCGCTGCGCGACATGAAGTTCGTCTATGGCGGGCGCGAGCGCAGTCTGCTGCACGAAATCGACGTGCTGTCCGGCGTCTCCGGCGGCAGCTTCCCCGCCGCCTACTACGCGCTGCACGGCGACACGATCTTCCAAGATTTTCATCGCGATTTCCTGGACGAGGATTTCAACGACGACATCGCCGGAATCTATCTGCTGCCCTGGCACTGGGACTGGATGTTCAGCGGCCAGTGGGGAACGAATGACGAGATGGCGGAGATCTACGACCGCCTGATGTTCCATGGCGCGACATTCGGGGATCTCGTGAAGCGGGGGCCGCCCTTCGCGATGATCCAGGCGACCGACCTTGCGAACGGCGCGGCCTTTCCCTTCGTGCAGAACCAGTTCGATCTCATCTGCTCGGACCTGTCGTCCTATCCGATCGCCCGGGCGGTCGCCGCGTCGAACGGCTTTCCGATCCTGTTCACCCCGATCACGCTGAAGAACTACACAGCGAATTGCCCGCATGCCGATCCGGCCTGGGTCGCCCACGCCCTGGCCGACCCCGATCCGCTATCGCGCCAGCGCCAGCAGGCCGTCCTGGCACGGCGCTACCTGCGCGACGACGCGGCCCGCTATGTCCACCTCGTCGACGGCGGTGTCGGCGACAACATGGCGATGCGCGGTATCCTCGACTACATGGCCCGCTACGACAATCCGGAGCACGCGGCGAAGGAAGCCGACACCAGCGCCACGATGCGGATTCGGCGCGTGCTGTTCCTGTCGATCGACGGGCAGGCCGGCAAGGACAAGGAGATCAGCACGACCCCGGTGGTCGGCGACATCCTGCGCATCGTGAATGCGGTCAGCTCCAATACGATCGACGCCTATAATTTCGAGACGCTGCGCCTTGCGCGCACCGCGGCCCGCAATCTGGCAGAGAATCTCACCCGCTCGCGGTGCGCCGCCGGTCGCGGCCCCGGCGCCCGCGGCGACATGATGCATATCTCGCTCGTCGACCTGCCCAATGCGGACTCGCTGAAGAACATCCCGACCGGCCTCAGCCTCGATCCCGCCGAGGTCGAAGCCCTGATCGAGGCCGGGCGCTATGCGGTGCTCAGCAACCGCCCGCTCCGCCAGGCGATCGAGACGATCGACGCGCCCGACCCCTGCCCAAAGCAAACGGCGCTCCGCTAGGGAGCGCCGTTCACAAGTCCGCGGCAGTGCGCCTGTTACTGGCCGGTCGCTTCGGCGCTGAGACCAAGCGTGTCGGCGGCGCCCATCGGATCCATCATGCCGCCCATGGCGACGCCGGCATTCACCGGAGACGCCGGCTCCATCTTGACGGTGAGCGTGCCCGGCGATTCGACGAACGCCTTCAGCGCCGCGATGAGGCCCTTGACGCGTTCGGTCGGCGGCTTGACCGTGCCGTCCGGCATGGGAACGCCGCCGTTCATGGCGTCGAGCTGCTGAACCAGCATCTGCTTGATCGCGTCCGGCGTCGATTGCTGTTCGCGCGCCGTCAGCTCCAGCACCTTCTGGAAGCCGCCGTTATTCTTCAGATAGAGCTGGCCGAAGGTGATGCCGACCTGCATGGCGGCCATCTGCATCGTCTGCTCGTTGACGAGCTGGGTCAGGTCGATGCCGTTGAGGTCGAGCTTCAGTTCGCTGTCGAAGAGCTGCGATTCGTTGATCGAGAGCTGCTTCAACTGTGCCGTCTTGGCATCGCCGTCGAACGCCCAGTCCAGGCCGAAGTCGAGGTCGAGCTTCGAGAGGCCGAGCTCGCCGAGCTCGCCGCCCGTCAGCATGTCGTCCGGCCCCTGCTTGGGCGTGTACACCATATCGGTGATGGCGAGCTTCAGCGACGACGGCACGAGCCAGTAGAAATTGACGGCGTCGAGCGAATACTCGGCGATGGTCAGCTTCGAGCCCATGATGTCGTAGTCGATGCCCTTGGCCGAGCCACCGCCGAGATAGAGCAGCGGTTCCGGACCGACCGGCGGCATCTCGGCCTTCAGCATCCACGGGATGATCTTGGTGATGTCCGCGCCGGCATTCTCGGCCGACGCCATCTTCGTGGTGATCCCGGCACCGGAGGCTTCCATGTTCTCCAGCGACGACGGACCGAGCTGGCCGCGGGTGTAGCCGCCCATCGTGATCTTGCCGATCGAGGTCTTCTGGCCCGCCTCGTCGACCGTGAAGTTCACGATCTCGAAGGGCCCGGACACGATGCTGTCCAGGAGGGCGCCGGCGAACTTGATGCCGGCCGCCTCGTCGTCCGGCGTGCCCGCATAGCCCGGCGGGCTGGCGGACATTTGCTTCATCTGGACGCCGCCGAAGCTGAGCGACTCAAGCGAGGCGACGAGCTTGCCGCTCTCGGTGACCGAACCGTTCTTGATCGTCACGTCGCCGAAGAGCTGCTTCAGCGTCTCGTCCGGCGTCGCGCCGTATTTCGAGAAATCGGTGACATAGGCGATGGCATCGAGATCGAGGCCGCGCAGGCCGATTTCGTCGACCGCAACGAAGTTCTGGTCAGGCGCGGTCTTGTCGGCGATCTTCAGCTTCCTGACCGTCGTGACGCCGCTGACGGCGTCGTAGGACTTGGATTCATAGGTACCGACCGCATCGGCCGGCAGCAGTTTCAGCAACGCATCGACATCGACCTCACCCGCCGTCTGCGCCAGAGCGACCGGCGCGGCCGGCAGGAGGACGACGGCCGCCGTTGCACCCAGTCCGGTGGCAAGCGCGGTGGAGAGAAGGAGAGCGGACAGCTTTAGACGCATCGGTGTGCAAACCCCGGTGTTAAGGCCCCCTAGGCCCCATGAAGCCCTTTCATACGAGAAACCGCGGGCCAGTGAAACCACACGCCCGCAAAGGCTGTGATGAGCGTCGCTTGTATATAACTGACCATTCAGTTATATATGCGACATGCCAAGCCGTCCGAATGCGCTCCCCGCAGGCAAATGGCGACGCCGGTCGGCCGACCGGCCGGACGAAATCCTCGATGCGGCGCTCGATGTGTTCATCGAGCAGGGTTTCGACGCGGCGCGGATGGAGGACATCGGCGCGCGGGCCGGCATCTCGAAGGCCGGCATCTATCTCTATTTCGACGGCAAGGTGGCGCTGCTGAAGGCGCTGATCCGGCGGGAAGTGGCGCCGGTGACGGAGCGGGCGGCCGTACTGGCGGAGGCCGGGCGCGCCGATCCCGAGGCCGCGCTGCGGCAAATCGTCCGCACCATTCTGGGCGTCATGTTGCAGCCGCGGGTTTTCGCGATCCCGCGCCTGATGTTCGCGATCTCGAACCGCTTTCCCGAGATCGCAGAGTATTACCGGACAGAGGTCATCGCGCACGGGATGGGCGCGCTGCGCGGGCTGATCGACGCCGGTATCGCGAAGGGCGTCTTCCGCCCTGTCGATCCCGACCTCGCACTGCGCTCGATCATCGGTCCGATGATGTTTACCGCCATCTGGCACCATGTGCTGAACGGCGAGCCCGACACCGACCCGGGCGGCACCGCGCAGAAGCTGATCGACGTCATCCTCAACGGCTTGCGGCGGAGCACGCCATGATCCGCAGGCTGACCGCGCCCGCGCTTGCCGCTGTCCTCTGCGCCTGTTCGCCGCAGGAAACGACGACGCTCCAGGGTTATGGCGAGGCCGAATATGTCTACATCGCCGCGCAGGACGGCGGCGTGATCAAGACGCTGGAGGTCAAGGAGGGCGACACGGTCGCGGCAGGCCAGGCGCTGGTCCGGCTCGACCCCGATCGCCTGCAATTCACCTACGACTCCGCACATGCCGCCGCGGATGCCGCGCGCAGCCGTGTCGCCGACGGCGGCGCCCTGGCCGAATCCGTGCGGCAGGCACAGGCGAATGCCGACCTCGCCGCGCGCAACCTGAAGCGCACCGAGGCGCTGGTTGCCAACGGCACAACCTCGCGCGCAAGGCTCGACGAAGATCGTGCCGCGCTGAAGGCAGCGCAGGCGGCGCTCGCGGCAGCGATCGCCGAACGCGACACGGCCCTGCGCAATCTCGGTACCGCGGAGGCCGAAGAGGGGCTCGCCAGGCGCCGCCTCGCCGACCTTACGCTTGCCGCGCCGGAAGCCGGCGCGATCGAGCGCGTCTACTACCGCGCCGGCGAAGTCGTCGCCGCGGGGACGCCGATCCTCGCGCTGCTGCCGCCGGCCAACCGGAAAGTCCGCTTCTTCGTGCCCGAGGCGCGGCTCGCATCGGTCAAGCCCGGCGGCCAGGTGACGGTCACCTGCGACGGCTGTCCGGCCGGACTGACCGGAACGATCAGCTTCATCGCCGGCCAGGCGCAGTATACGCCGCCGGTGATCTACAGCCTGGAGGAGCGCGCCAAGCTGGTGTTCCTGGTGGAGGCACGCCTCAGCACCCCGGAGGCCGTGCGGCCGGGTCTGCCGGTCGACGTCGCGCTGCCATGAACGGCGCGCCCGTCATCGACGTCCGCGGGCTGACCAAGCGCTTCGGCGGCAAGACCGTGGTCGACGACGTGTCGTTGCGGGTGCCGCGCGGTGCGATCTACGGCTTCCTCGGCCCCAACGGCTCCGGCAAGACGACGACGATCCGGCTGGTCTGCGGCCTGCTGCGGCCCGATCATGGCGAAGGGACCGTGCTTGGTCACGATGTGCTGCGCGAGAGCGCACTCATCAAGGCGCGTATCGGCTACATGACGCAGAAATTCTCGCTCTACGAGGACCTCTCGATCCGCGAGAATCTCGACTTCGTCGCGCGCCTCTACGACGTGCCGGATCGCGCCCATCGGGTGGATACGGCGCTGGAGGATCTCGGCCTCGCGACACGCGGCAGGCAGCTCGCCGGCACGCTCTCGGGCGGCTGGAAGCAGCGCCTCGCCCTCGCCGCCTGCATGATCCACGACCCCGACCTCTTGCTGCTCGACGAGCCGACGGCCGGTGTCGATCCCAAGGCGCGGCGCGATTTCTGGGACCAGATCCGGCGCTATGCGGCGCGCGGCGTCACGACGCTGGTCTCCACGCACTACATGGACGAAGCGGTGCAGTGCGACTTCATCGCCTTCATCGCCTACGGCAGGAAGCTGATCGACGCGCCGACGCGTGAGATACCGGGAAAGGTCGGGCTCACGACCCTACGTGTCGTTGCCGACGATCTCGAGGGCGCGGCGGCGAAGCTGCGCGGGATGCCGGGCGTCGACCTCGTCGCGCGCTTCGGCACAGAGCTGCATGTGGCGGGCGTCGATGCGGCGAAGCTTCGCGCCGCAGTCGGCTCGCTCGACGGTATGCCCGGCTTCGCCGCGACGCCGGTCGAGGCGGGACTTGAGGAAGCGTTCATCCATCTGATGACTGAGAGCACGGACAATATGCAATGAGCGCGCAGGCGCGGACGCATTTCTCGTTCGCACGGGTCATGGCCGTGTTCCTCAAGGAACTCGTGCAGATGCGGCGCGATCGCGTGACCTTCGCGATCATGCTGGGCATGCCGATCATCCAGCTCCTGCTTTTCGGCTATGCGATCAACACCGACCCGCGCCACATGCCCACGGTCGTCGAAGCACGCGACGACGGCCCGCTGACGCGCGCCTTCCTCGCATCGATGCGGCAGTCGACCTATTTCGATCTCGTCGCGCTATCGCACCGGGAGGGCGAGGGCGACCGCATGCTGGAGGCGGGCGAAGCGACCTTCCTCGTCGTGATCCCGGAGAAGTTCGAGGAGCGCCTCGTGCGCGGCGAGCGTCCGGAAATCCTGTTCGCGGCCGATGCCAGCGATCCCATCGCGGCGGGCGGCGCGACCGGGGCGCTCCAGCAGATCGCGCAGACCGCCTTCGCGCCCGATCTCGAAGGCCCGCTGCATATGCGCCAGGCAAGCGCCGCGCCCTACGACATCGTCGTGCATCGCTGCTACAACCCGGCCGGCGTCACGGCCTTCAACATCGTGCCGGCGCTGCTCGGCGTGATCCTGACGATGACCATGGTCATGATCACCTCGATCGCGCTCACCCGCGAACTGGAGCGCGGGACGATGGAATCGCTGCTCGCGACGCCGGTGCGGCCGACCGAAGTGATGCTCGGCAAGACGACGCCCTATCTCCTCGTCGGCGCGGTGCAGGTGGGGATCGTGCTCGCTGTCGCGATCTTTCTCTTCCACATCCCCTTCACCGGCAGCGTGCCGGCCCTGCTGACCGGCGTCACCGTCTTCGTGATCGCCAATCTGATGCTCGGCTATCTCATCTCGACGGTCGCCAGGACGCAGATGCAGGCGATGCAGATGACGTTCTTCATCTTCCTGCCGTCGATCCTGCTCTCGGGCTTCATGTTCCCCTTCGCCGCGATGCCCTGGTGGGCGCAGGGAATCGGCGAGGCGCTGCCGCTGACGCATTTCCTGCGCATCGTCCGCGAGACGATTCTGAAAGGCGGCGGCTTCGCGGCGATCGGCGACGACCTCTGGCCGCTGCTCGCGATCCTCGCGCTGCTGACCGCCGTCGCCCTGCGGCGCTTCCGGCAGACGCTCGACTGAGGACGCCGTCAGGCGGCCTTGCGGGCCGCGTTGCCGTAGAAGGTCTCGCCCTTCGCGGCCATGTCGCGGAGGATCTGCGGCGGTGCGAAGCGGGGGCCGTAGGCCTGGGCCATGCGGTCGCATTCCGTCACGAAGGTCGCGAGGCCGGCCGTGTCGATCAGGCTGATCGGCCCGCCGGTCCAGGGCGCGAAGCCCCAGCCCAGGATGGCGCCGACATCGCCATCGCGCGGGTCGGTGATGACGCCCTCGCCGAAGCAGCGCGCCGCTTCGACCGCCTGGCGATAGAGGAAACGCTTCTTCAGCACCTCCACGGCCGCCGGATCGGCCTCGCGTGTCCGGACCGCGACGAGGTCGGTGAGACCCGGCCACAGGCGCTTCTTCCCGTCTGCGGGGTAATCGTAGAAGCCCTTGCCGTTCTTGCGTCCGAAACGGCCATACTTGACAACCATCGCCTCGATCAGCGCGTCGGACGGTCCCGCCTCGTAGCGGTCGCCCATGTCCTTCCGGGTCTGCTCGCGCACCTTGTAGGCGAGGTCGAGCGCGACATCGTCCGCCAGTTCCAGCGGACCGCGCGGCATGCCGGTCATGCGGCCGACATTGTCGATGATGGCCGGCGCAATCCCCTCGGCCAGCATCTCCTGCCCCTCCGCGAGGTAGGTGCCGAAGCAGCGCGACGTGTAGAAGCCGCGGGCATCGTTCACGACGATCGGCGTCTTGCGGATCTTCTTCACATAGTCGATGGCGACGGCGAGTGCGTGGTCGCCCGTCGCCTTGCCAAGGATCAGCTCGACGAGGCCCATGCGGTCGACGGGCGAGAAGAAGTGGATGCCGATGAAATTCTCCGGCCGCACGCTCGCCTCGGCGAGCCCGGTGATCGGCAGCGTCGAGGTGTTCGAGCCGAAGACCGCGCGGGGGCCGAGCTGGGCCTCCGCGAGCTTCGTCACCGACGCCTTGATCTCCCGATTCTCGTACACCGCTTCGACGACGAGATCGGCGCCTTTCACGTCGGCATAGTCCGTGGTCGGCTTGATCAGCGCCAGGGTCGCATCGGCCTTGTCCTGCGCGAGGCGGCCACGCTCGACCTGCTGGCCGAGCAGCCCCTGCGTATAGACCTTGCCCTTCTGCGCGGCTTCGATGGTGGTATCGAGCAGTATCGTCTCGATGCCCGCGAGCGCCTGCACATAGGCGATGCCGGCGCCCATCATGCCGGCACCGATCACCGCGACCTTCTTCACGTCGGTCGGCGGTTCGCCCCTCGGGCGGCGCGCGCCCTTGCCGAGCTCCTGCATCGACAGGAACATCGAGCGGATCATGTTCTTCGCCACCGGATGCATCAGCAGCCTCGCGAAATAGCGCGACTCGATGCGCAGGCCGGCATCGATGGGAACCTGAAGCCCCTCATAGACGCAGGACATGATGAATTTCTGCGCCGGGAAATTGTTGTAGGTCGTCTTGCGCAGCAGCGCGTTGCCCATCGTGAAGACGCCCGACCCGCCAGGGCTCTGCGGCGCGCCGCCGGGCACCTTGTAGTCCCTCTTGTCCCACGGCTGCACCGGATCGCCCTTGGTCCGGATCCAGTCCTTGGCCTTCAGCAGCTCGGTGCCCGGCGCCGCGATGGCGTTGACGATCCCGAGCTTCAACGCTTCCTGCGGCGAGACCGGATTGCCCGTCTGGATCAGCTCCAGCGCCTTCTGGGCGCCGATGAGGCGGGGCAAGCGCTGCGTGCCGCCGCCGCCGGGCAGCAGGCCGATCTTCGATTCCGGCAGGCCGAGCTGGATGCGCGGGTTGTCCGTCACGATGCGGTAATGCGTCGCGAGACAGACCTCGAGGCCGCCGCCCAGCGCGAGGCCGTTGATCGCCGCGACGACCGGCTTGCCGCAGGTCTCCAGCTCGCGCAGCACCCTGTTGAAGCCGTAGCCATTCTCGAAGGCGCGGCGCAGGCGCTCTTCTTCGCTCAGGCTTGCGTCGCCGCCGGCGCTGTCGCCCATCTCGCCGAGATCGGCACCGGCGCAGAAGCCGGAGGGCTTGCCCGAGGTGAGGATGGCGCCGCGGATGGCGTTGTCGGTGCGGATGCGGGCGGCGATGGCCGCGATGTCGCGCAATGCCTCGGCGGTGAGCGTGTTCATCGACCGGCCGGGTACGTCGAAGACGGCGACGGCGATACCGTCGGCATCGACATCGAACCGGAATGTCTCAAATGCCATCGCGCCTGCTCCCCGTGTCGTTCTTGTCGTTGCGCCTCGCGGACGGCGTCATCAGAGGCGCTCGATGACCGTCGCCGTGCCCATGCCGGCGCCGACGCAAAGCGTCACGAGGCCGGTCTGCTTGCCGGTCCGTTCCAGTTCGTCCAGCACCGTGCCCAGCAGCATCGCACCGGTCGCGCCGAGCGGATGGCCCATCGCGATGGCGCCGCCGTTCACGTTGACCTTTTCGTGCGGGATGTTCAGCACCTGCATGTAGCGCAGGACGACCGAGGCGAAGGCTTCGTTGAGTTCGTAGAGGTCGATGTCCTCGACCGACATGCCGAGCTTCTTCAGCAGCTTCTCCGTCACGAAGGACGGGCCGGTCAGCATGATCGACGGCTCGGAGCCGATCGAGGCGAAGCCCTTCACGCGCGCCCGCGGCTTCAGGCCCATCGCCGCGCCCATCTCGCGCGTCCCGAAGAGCACGCCGGCCGAGCCGTCGACGACGCCCGACGAATTGCCGGCGTGATGGACGTGGTTGAGCCGCTCGACCTGCGGGTAGCGCTGCTGCACGACGGCATCGAAGGCATACTCGCCCGGCGTCGCGAAGGAGGGCTGGAGCGCGGCGAGCGACTGCATCGTCGTCTCGGGCCGCATGTGTTCGTCGTGGTCGAGCAGGGTCAGCCCGAGCTGATCCTTCACCGGCACGATGGATGGCTTGAAGCGCCCCTCGGCCCAAGCCCGCGCCGCGCGCTTCTGGCTCTCGACGGCAAAGGCGTCGACGTCGTCGCGGCTGAAGCCGCCGAGCGTCGCGATGAGGTCGGCACCGATGCCCTGCGGCGCGAAATACGATTTGATCGCGATCTCGGGGTCCGACGCCCAGGCGCCGCCGTCCGAGCCCATCGGCACGCGCGACATCGATTCGACGCCGCCGCCGATCGCCATGTCGGCCTCGCCGGTCATGACCTTGGCCGCTGCCATGTTACAGGCTTCGAGGCCCGAGGCGCAGAAGCGGTTGATCTGCACGCCCGCGACCGTTTCGGCGTAGTCGGCATTCAACACGGCAATCCGGGCGATGTCGGAGCCCTGTTCGCCGACGGGGGCGACGCATCCCATGACCACGTCGTCGACCTTGGCGGTGTCGAGGCGGTTCCGGTCGCGCAGCGCCTGGAGCATCTGCGTCGCCAGCGACAAGGACGTCACCTCATGCAGCTTGCCGTCCTTGCGGCCCTTGCCGCGCGGCGTGCGGACGGCGTCGTAGATGAAACAGTCCGTCATGCGCGACATCCTTCCCATGGCTTGGCAATTGTCTTATGGCCACGGAGCGAGCTTCTGCGGGTCAGCTATTCTGGGCTACCCGAAAGGTCAACATGACCTTGACGGAAAGGAGAGCGGAACGATGTTCCGCCTTGAGCTCCTGCTCGATAATTTTATTACGGCACGTCGAAGAAGTTGACGGAGTGTCACGTAACTGCCATCCACCCCGCATGAGCGGCAAGCGCGAACAGACGAAGCAGGCCAACAAGCAGGCGATCCTGGACGCGGCGCGGGACGTGTTCGTGAAGCTCGGTTACGGCGCGACCACGGTGCGGGACATCATCCGCGCGACCGACCTCGCGAGCGGCACCTTCTACAACTATTTCAAATCGAAGGAGGAGGTATTCCAGGCCATCTCCGACGAGAACGCCATCCGCGTCCGCCCGCGCCTGAGGGCCGAACGAATCCGCGCCCGGACGGTCGAGGAGTTCATTTCCGGCACCTTCCGCACCTTCTTCGACTACGCCGCCGACGACCGGCGCACCTTCGCCGTGATCCGCCGCAACGCCGATACGATGCGCGTGCGCATGGATACGCCGGAGATCATCGCCGGCTTTGACGAACTCCGGGCCGATCTGCTGACTGCCATCGACGCGGGCCTCTTCCCGCCCGTCGATGCGGACTATCTGATGGCCTCGATGGTCGGGGTGGCCTTCGAGATCGCGGAATACATGCTCGCCCGCGACCCGATCGACCCCAGCGCCGCCGCAGATTTCGCGACCGCCCTTTTCCTCGGCGGCCTCAAGGCCCTGCCGACGGCGACCATTTCGCGCGAGCCCGCCAACGCTTAGGACGGTCATCCCCGACACCGCCTGAGCCGCCCTGCGGCGACTCGCGTCGACCTTGGCGCTAGTGTCGGCGCGGCGAATGGATCACGATGGCTCCAGATATCAGGGAGACCATCCATGAGCGCCGAAGAGCTGAACGTGATCAACGGCATGCTGCGGCAGATGCGGTCGCAGCTCGCGGGGACGCCGGAGGGCGGGTGGCCCGAGCGGCGCAAGAACATGGAGGCCGGCATCGGCGCCTTCCCCGCCGATCCCTCGATCGAGCTGAAGGGCGTCGATGCGAACGGCGTGAAGGCCGAATGGCAGTGGCGCGCCGATGCGCCTTCGGACGCCGCGCTGATGTATGTGCATGGCGGCGGCTACGCGATCGGCTCGATCGCCACGCACCGCCCGATGACGACGGCGATCGCCAAGGGGCTCGCCGGGCGCGTTCTTTCGCTCGACTACCGCCTCGCGCCCGAGCACCCCTGCCCCGCCGCCATCGACGACGCCGTCGCCGGCTATCGCTTCCTGCTGGACCAGGGGATCAAGCCGGCGCGCATCGCGATCGCCGGCGACTCCGCCGGCGGCGGCCTCACCGTCGCAACGCTCCAGGCGATCCGCGACACCGGCCTGCCCGCGCCCGCCGGCGGCTGGTGCCTCTCGCCGTGGACCGATATGACGGCAACGAGCGGCACCATGACCGCGAAGGCCGAGGAGGACCTGATGCTGTCGGCGGAGTCGATCCGCGAATTCGCCGCCGCCTATATCGGCAGCGACGCGCTTAATCCGAAGGCGACGGTGCTGAACGCCTCGCTGAAGGGGCTGCCGCCGCTCTTCATCCAGGTCGGGACGGCGGAGGTCCTGCTGGGGGATTCGCTCGCGCTGGCGGCGAAGGCCGCCGAGGCCAACGTCACCGTGACGCTGGAGACCTGGCCGAACATGCCGCATGTCTTCCAGATGTTCGGCGCGATGCTCTCGGAAGGCCGAGACGCGGTGGCGCACGGCGTCGCCTGGTGCAATGCGCGGATCGGGTGAGCAACGATAAAGCGCCGGCCGCCTCAGTGCGCCGACGCGCAGAGGCTGTGGTCGGCGAGCGTTTCGATGATGCGGCAATCGCGCAGGCTGCCGTGCCTGCCGCCGACCATGCGCTTCAGCTCCAGCCGCAGCGCCTGAAGCCGTTCGATCTTGCGCTCGACCTCGGCGAGCTGCTCGGCGGCGATCCGGTCTGCCGCGTCGCAGGGCGAGTCCGGATGCGCCGACAGACGCAGAAGCTCGCGGATGCCTTCGACCGGAAAGCCCAGCTCGCGGGCGTGGCGGATGAATTTCAGCCGGTCGAGATGGCTCTGCGCATAGCGCCGCTGCCGCCCCGCCGTACGTGGCGGTGCCGGCATCAGGCCGGACTGCTCGTAATAGCGGATCGTCTGGACCGTCGTGGCGCTCTCGGCCGCGAGGTCGCCGATGGAGAAGCGAAACGTCTCCGGCATGGGACTTGAACCTCCAGTGACTGGAGGAATTAGGGTTCAAGCAGCGTCCTATCAAGTTCCGCGGAAATCGCGTGTCCCACCACGACCACGACCACCACGACCACGACCATCACGACCACGAGCCCCATGCGCATGGCACAGGCCACGGCCATGCCGGCCACAGCCACGCGCCCAGGGATTTCGGCCGCGCCTTTGCGATCGGCGTCGGGCTGAATGCCGGCTTCGTCGCGCTCGAAGGGGTGGCCGGCTGGTTCACCGGCTCCCTCGCCTTGCTCGCCGATGCGGGACATAACCTCTCCGACGTCGCCGGACTGCTGCTCGCCTGGGCCGCAGTGGCGATGACCCGGATGGCGGCGACGGAGCGCCGCACCTACGGCTTCGGCCGCTCCACCATCCTCGCCTCGCTCGCCAATGCGATGCTGCTGCTGCTCGCGGTCGGTGCGATCCTGTGGGAAGCCGTGCATCGTTTCATGGCGCCGCAGGCGATCGACACCTGGACCGTCGCCGGTGTCGCCGGCGCCGGGATTGTCATCAACGCCGCGACGGCCATGCTCTTCTTCGGCGGCGCCAAGGACGACCTGAACATCCGCGGCGCCTATCTGCACATGCTCGCCGATGCTGCCGTGTCGCTCGGTGTCGTCATTGCCGCGCTGGCGATCGCGGCGACGGGCTGGCTGTGGCTCGACGGCGCGGTGTCGATCCTGATTGCCGTCGTCATCGCCTGGGGGACATGGAGCCTGTTGACTGAGTCGACGCAGCTCGCGCTCGACGGCGTGCCGCGCGGCGTCGACCACAGCGCCGTCCGCACCTATCTGGCGTCACTGCCGGGCGTTTCTGCGGTGCACGACCTGCATATCTGGGCTTTGAGCACGACGGACACGGCGCTGACGGCGCATGTCGTGCGCCCCGGCGCCACCCTGGACGATACGTTTCTCGCCTCCATTGCCGACGACCTGCGTGCCCGCTTCGCGATCGGCCATACGACGATCCAGGTCGAGCACGAGGCCGTCTGCGCGGCGTGCAGCCTGCACCGCTAACGCAGATCGATGATGTGTCCGTCGCGCGGGAAGGCGGCGCCCGTGGCATGGGCGGCGAAGACGCGGCCGGCCGCTTCCAGTCCGCGGTCGACGACGATCTTGGTCGATGCCGCCGCCGACGGCAGGAAATTCGCGAAGGCGTCGGCGCTGCGGGCCGCGAAGCCGTCGGCGCCCCAGTCGGCGATGCGCTTGGTGATGCGGTCGGGCGCGAAGAAGAACTCCGGCTTCGGCCCCGGCAATGAGTCCGCTCCCGCGCCCTGCTCCCAGTGCGTCGCGCCGACCTGTAGGCTCAGCTTCAGCGCATCGCCGTAGTGGCGGTGGACGCGGGCGCGGACGTCGGCGTTGCCGGCGATGTCCACAAACGCCGTCGCGACATGGCCGTCCAGCGTGGCGATGTCGGGATAGGTGACGACGCGCTTGTAGACGTCGAGCAAAGCGGCGAAGCGGGCGTTGCGCGGCGCGGTGAGGCCAATGACGTCGACGCCGCGATGGTGCAGCAACTGCGCCATACCGAACGCCGTCTTGGACGACGCGCTCGACACCAGCACCTGCTTGGCGCCGTAGAGCGCGTTGTCGACGAGCAGGTCGTCGAGCAGGAAGGACGTCGTGAACAGCGGCCGGTAGATCATCTGAAGCGCCTCGCTCTCCGGCGTGTAGAGCGGGTCGGTGTCGCAGAAGGTGTAGCGCTGGTAGGCGGCGGGAAGGTCGCGGCGGTGATCTGCCCCGTCGTTGAAGCCGGCGGCGCTGACGCGCTCGGGCTTCACCTTGAGATGCGTCGACATCGGCAGATAGCCGTAGACGCGCTTCCCGGGCGAGACGCCCTCGGCCTTGCTGCCGAGCACGGTCGCGAAGCCCCACACCGGGACGCGGCCCCATCCCGCTTCGGCGGGAAAGAAGTTCCAGTAGCGCATGGCGTCGCCGAAGGCGCCGTAGGTGACGTTGTTGGCGGTCAGCGCGAAGGCGTCGACGCGAAGAAGCGCTTCGCCGTCGTCGAGAGCGGGAATTTCGCCCTCGGACAGGCGCGTCTCAGCCAACGCCTTGCGGCTGACGAGAAGGTCGTGGGCACCGGCCATGGAGTCCTCCCGCGAGCCAGAGCGGCTCGTCTTATCTTGCCGGCCCAGCCTGACGCCTGGAACTGCCAAATCAAGACGCGGAGACTGCGTCAGAGTTTCCGCGCGGACCGCTCCTTGAGCCAAAATGCCGCGCGCGCCTTGAGTTCCGCCCGCAGAAATTGGGGATTCTCCTCTTCCGGAAGGCGCTCGACGACCTCGAAGGCGAATCCGTCGGGGCCGTATTTATTCCAGGCCGCCTGGGCGTCGCGGTTCAAGTGGGCACCCTGACGCAACGCAAACCAGATGCCGTTCTGCTGAGTGTCGATGTTGCGGCTCTCGCCGATCCACTCCTCGCCGGTCGCCAGGCAGCGCACGACATAAATGGCGGGAACGGGCTTCCGCTCCTTGTAGGCGGCGATGGCGGCTTTGCGGTCGATGGACTTCATGACGGCTTGATAGGCTATTTTTACCCGGATAAAAAGAGCTGTGTCAGAAGACCTGCCGACCTATGCCGCCTTCGATGGACCTCGCTGCATCGCGCGCGGGACGTTGGCCGATGCCGCGGTGGCGGTGCGCGCGGCCATGGGGACCGGCGCGGCCGGTCCGCTGCTGGTCTTCGACTGTACGACCGGGCAGGTCGTCGACCTCGATCTCAGGGGCAGCCCGGAGGAGGTCGCCGGGCGCGTGACGCCGGGCCCGGCGCGCGGACGGCCGAAGCTCGGCGTCGTTCCCCGCGAAGTGACGCTGCTGCCGCAGCATTGGGCGTGGCTCAACCGCCAGCCCGGCGGGGCATCGGCGATGCTCCGGCGCCTGGTCGATGCGGCGCGGCGGTCGCCGGACATGCGCCGGCGCGAGGCACGCGATGCCGCCTATCGCTTCATCGCGGCCATGGCGGGCGACCTGCCGGGATTCGAAGAGGCGTCGCGGGCCCTGTTCGCAGGCGACGCGGCAGGATTCACGGCGCGGCTAGCGGCATGGCCGGCAGACGTGCGCGACCTGGCGATGGAGATAGCGCGGGAGGCGTGAGGCCGGCTGCGAAGAGCAGCGCGCCCGCGAGACTCACCGCGCGACTCATCAGGCTTCGACGTCGCGGGCGCCGCGGACGAGGCGGCCGGGCAGCGCCCCGGTCGCCTGGCCGCCCCGATAGACCGGCTGGCCGTTGACGATCGTCGCGACATAGCCGTCGGCGTATTGCATCAGGCGGCGGCCGCCCGACGGCAGGTCGTACTGCACCTTCGGCAGATGCAGCGTCAGGCGGTCATAGTCGATGACGTTGATGTCGGCCTTGTAGCCGCGCTTCAGCAGGCCGCGATCGCCGAGCCCGACGGTCAGCGCCGTCTCGCGCGTCTGCTTGGCGATCATCTTCTCCAGCGGGACCTTGGGGCCGCGGGTGCGGTCGCGGGTCCAGTGCGTGAGGTTGGAGGTCGGGAACGAGCCGTCGCAGATCGTGCCGACATGCGCGCCGCCGTCCGACAGACCCATCACGCAGTTCGGGTCGTTGATCATGATGTAGCTGGGGTCGAGCGAGCCGTTGGCGTAGTTGACGAAGCAGAAATAGATCTGCGCCTTGCCGTCTCCGCCCGTGATGATGTCGAGCAGGATGCGTTCGGGCGCGATGCCCTTGGCCCGGGCCTGCGCGCCGATCGAGGTCGAGGGATCCGGCTCGTAATTCGGCGGATCGGTGAGGATGTACATATAGTCGAAGCCGCGCAGCACCGACTTCACGAAGGGATGGTCGGCGTTCGGCTCGGAGGCCAGCAGGCGCGTCTGGAAGGCGGGGTCGCGCAGAGCGTTCAGGCGCTCCGTGAACGGACGGTCGGCGATCTCCTTGTAGACCGGGTGGCCCGAGAACGGGTTCAGCGTCAGTTCGAGGCCGAGCAGGATGCCGACCGGTCGGCCGCAGACCTGGGCGCGCATGGTGAGACCGTCCTCATTGGCCCGCTTCAGCCAGCCGAGGATGTTCTTGTAGGACTCCGGCGCGACATGGGCCTGGCCGACGCTGACCGAGAGCGGGCGGCCGGAGGCTTCGACCATGCGGCGCAGCACGCCGAACTCGCGTTCGCCGCCAGGAAAGTCCGAGACGACCTGAAGCACGCCGAGGCCGGCCTGCTTCAGACCCATCGCGATACCGACGAGTTCCTTTTCGGCGGCGCCATAGGACGGCGTGTTGTTGCCATCGGCGGTCTTGTGGTTCAGCGTGCGCGAGGTCGAGAAGCCGAGCGCGCCGTCGCGCATCGCTTCACGGGCGAGCGCCGCCATCTTGAAGATGTCCTGATCGGTCGCCGGCTCCTGCTTCGCGCCGCGGTCGCCCATGACATAGACGCGCAGCGCGCCGTGCGGCAGCTGGGCGCCGAAATCGATGTCGTGCGGGATTTCCTCCAGCGCATTCAGGAAGTCGCCGAAACTTTCCCAGTTCCACTTCAGGCCTTCCTGGAGAACGGGATGCGGGATGTCTTCGACGCCCTCCATCAGGCTGATGAGGCGGTCGTGGTCGTCCGGACGGCACGGCGCGAAACCGATGCCGCAATTGCCGAACACCGCCGTCGTGACGCCGTGGATCGACGAGGGGCTGAGGCGATTGTCCCAGGTCGCCTGGCCGTCATAATGGGTGTGGATGTCGACGAAGCCCGGGGTCACGATCAGGCCCCGGGCGTCGATCTCCTCCACGCCCCTGGCCGAAATCCTGCCGCCGACCTCGGCGATGCGGCCCTTGGAGACGGCAACGTCACCCTCGAAAGGCTTTGCGCCGGTACCGTCGACGATGGTGCCGTTGCGGATGATCAGGTCATAGGCGCTCATGGTCGGTTCCCGCTCTTGTCTTGATGGCGTGCGGCAGCGAGGCTAGCACAGTTCGGACGACACGAAGAAACACGACCCCGGGGGCGCCTTGTCATTCCAATCGATCATGACGCGCATCGTCTTCGCCTTGCCGTCGGGCATCGTCCAGATGATGGCCGGTCCAAGGACCGCCGTCGACGGCAAGACGCTGGATCCCCGCATCGCGTTGATCGCAAAGCAGGCCACGGCGGCTGCCGCCGGCGCGCCGCCGATTTCGGAACTCCCGATCGCGGCGGTGCGCGAGGGAATGAAGGCCGGCTTTGCCATCACGGATGCGCCGCGCCGCCCTTCCGTTGCCGTCAAGGACGTTACGGTTCCCGGCGCGGAAGGCGCGGAATTGCAGGCGCGGCTCTATTACCCCCCCAAAGCACGCGGCGGCGAGCCGCTGCTGGTCTATTTCCATCAGGGCGGCTGCGTCCTCGGCGGCCTGTGGACCTGCGACAGCTGGTGCTCGATCCTGGCGGAGGATGCCGGGGCGGTCGTGCTGAACGTCGATTACCGCCACGCGCCCGAGCACAAATTCCCCGCCGCGGCCGAGGACGCGATCGCGGCCTATGAATGGGCGGTCGCGCACGCGAAGGACCTCGGCGCCGATCCCGTCCGCGTCGGGGTCGGCGGCGACTCCGCCGGCGGCTATCTCAGCACCGTCGTCTGTCATGCGATGAAGCGCAGGGGAAAGCCGCAGCCGAAGCTCCAGGTCATCATCTATCCCTGCCCCGACTGGACCGCCGAGGGCGGATCGATGGTGACGATGGCGAATGCCTACCCGCTGACGACAGCGACGATGCAGTGGTTCGCCGACGTCTACTTCAACAGCGCGGCGGAAAAGACCGACTGGCGCGCTTCACCCGGCCTCATCGAGGACCAGGGCGGTCTCGCGCCGGCCCTCATCTATGTCGCCGGCTTCGATCCGCTGATGAGCCAAGGCGCGGACTATGCGGCGAAGCTCGCCAAGGCGGGCGTCTCCGTGACCTATCGCTGCTATGACCATCTCTCGCACTCGTTCACGGCGATGTCGGGCCTGGTGCCCGCGGCGCGCAAGGCGCTGGCGGAAATCTGTACCGACGTGAAGGCGAGGTTCGCGGCATGAAGGCTATAGTCTGTCGCGAGATCGCCGAAGATATCGGCACGGTCCGGCTGGAAGAGCTGCCGTCGCCGCCGTTGAAGGCGGGCGAAGTGCGCGTTGCGATGCGCGCGGCTTCAGTAAATTTTCCCGACATCCTGACCATTCAGGGCAAATACCAGCACAAGCCGCCCCTCCCCTTCACGCCCGGCATGGAAGGTGCCGGCGACGTGATCGAAATCGGCGACGGCGTCACGAAACTGAAGGTCGGCGACCGTGTCGTCGGCGGCGCCAAGACCGACGCCTTCGCGACGGAAGTCGTCGCCGGCGAGAACGGCATGCGGCCCATTCCCCAGGGCATGGACTACATCGCCGCCGCCGCCTTCCCCGCCGCCTATCTGACCGCCTATGTCGCCTTCTATCGCCGCGGGGCGCTCCAGAAGGGCGAGACGGTGCTGATCCACGGCGCGGCCGGCGGCGTCGGCGTCGCCGCCGTCGACCTGGCGCTGCATCTCGGCGCCAGGGTGATCGCGACCGCCTCCAGCGACGAGAAGCGCAACTTCCTCAACCAGCGCGGTTGCCACCTCGTGCTGCCGTCCAGCGGGTTTCGCGAAGCGGTCAAGGAATTCACCGGCGGCAGGGGCGCCGACGTCATCTATGATCCCGTCGGCGGCGACGTATTCGACGAATCCGCACGCTGCATCGCCTTCGACGGCCGCCTCCTCATCATCGGCTTCACCTCCGGGCGCATCCCGACGATCAGCGTCAATATGCCGCTCATCAAGGGCTACTCGGTCGTCGGCGTGCGCGCCGGCGAATACGGCCGCCAGTTTCCCGAGCGCGGCAGGGAGAACATGGCCGCGATCGACCGGCTGGCGGCGGAGGGCGTGATCCGGCCCTATGTCTGCCAGACATTCCCGCTGGACCGGGCCGTAGACGCCATGCGCATGCTCCAGACGCGCAAGGTAATCGGCAAGGTCGTGGTGACGATGTGAGCGAGGCGCGGGACGATCGCGGCATGACGTTCAGGCAGCAGGCCTGGTTCTGGGTCGGCGCGCTCGTCTTCGTCTTCCTGACGCTCTGGCTGCTCAGCGACATATTGCTGCCCTTCGTGCTGGGCATCATCCTCGCCTATCTGCTCAATCCGCTGGTGGTGCGCCTGGAGCGGATGCATGTGCGCCGGACCGTGGGCGCGCTGGTGATCTCAGGCTTCATCGTGCTGGTGCTGGTGATCGCACTGGCCCTGGTCGCGCCCTTCGTCGCGAGCGAGCTGACGAACCTGATCGCGAGCCTTCCTGAAATCGTGCGCAATCTTCAGGCCTTCGCCGCCGAGCGCGGCGCGCCGATCATCCAGCGCGTCGGCGGGCCCGATGCCGTCATGGAGGTGCAGCGCGCGATCGGTGAGATGGTGCGCTCCGCCGGCAGCCTCGCGGGCGACGTGCTCGCCTATATCTGGTCGGGCGGCGAGGCGGTGATGAACGCCTTCATGCTGATCATCGTGACGCCGATCATCGCCTTCTACATGCTGCTCGACTGGCCGCGCTTCACCCAGACGATCGATGCCTGGCTGCCGCGTCGTCACGACGACACGATCCGCCGGCTCTGGCGCGAGATGGATCATTCGATCGCCGGCTTCCTGCGGGGGCAGACGATCGTGGTCGTGATGCTGGCGACCTTCTACATCGTCTCGCTGGAACTGATCGGCCTCAACTATGGCGCATTGATCGGCGCGACGGCGGGCCTGCTCAGCTTCGTGCCGCTGGTCGGCGCGGTGACCGGCTTCATCATCTCGGGCATGGTTGCCACGGTCCAGTTCTGGCCGGAGTGGTGGATGATCGCCCTGACGCTCGGCGTCTTCGTCTTCGGGCAGTTCGTCGAGGGCTATGTGATCGCGCCGAAGATCGTCGGCGAGGCGACCGGCGTGCATCCGGTCTGGCTGATGTTCGCGCTCTTCGCCTTCGGTTTCCTCTTCGGCTTCGTCGGGCTGCTGCTCGCTGCGCCGCTTGCCGCCATCATCGCGGTGCTCGTGCGCTTCGCCCGCGACAAATATCTGGAAAGCTCGCTCTATCTCGAGATCGAGACCGAGGACGACACCTTTCCCTAAACGCTTTCAGTCTTCCAGCATCTCAAGGCTTCTCCATGACCGATCTCTTCGACCCGTGGGCGTATAAGGGCGTCCGCCTCCAGAACCGCATCGCCTTCTCGCCGGTCACTCGCTCGCGCGCCGATGCGGAGGGCAATGCCGGGCCGCTCCAGGCGACTTACTACGCGCAGCGGGCGAGCGCCGGGCTGATCTTCACCGAGGCGACCGCGGTGACGCCGGGCGGACGCGGCGGGCCGAACATCCCGGGCCTCTGGGACGACCGGCACATCGCGGCGTGGAAGCTCGTGACCGACGCGGTGCATGCGAAGGGCGGCGTCATCTTCAGCCAGCTCTGGCATGCCGGGCGGCTCAGCCATTCCTCGCTCGCGGCCAACGGCGAAGCGCCGCTTGCGCCTTCGGCGATGACACAGCCGGGCCAGATCTTCACCACCGAAGGGCTCAAGCCCTATGAGGAGGCGAAGGCGATGAGTCTTGAGGAGATCGCCGCCATGGTGAAGACCTTCCGCAAGGCGGCCGAGCGCGCCAAGGCCGCCGGGTTCGACGGCGTCGAGCTGCACGGCGCGCACTCCTATCTGGTCGACGCCTTCGTGCGCGACATGACCAACACGCGCACCGACCGCTATGGCGGCTCGATCGAAAACCGGGCGCGCTTCATGATGGAGATCATGGCCGAACTGGTCGACGTGTGGGGACCGGAGCGCGTCGCCATCCGCCTCTGCCCGATCGGGCATGCCTACCAGGCGTGGGACAGCAACCCCGAGCCGCTCTTCACCCATATCGTCGAGCGCCTGAACGAGATGGATATCGGCTGGCTCGACCTCGTCGAGGGCGACACCGGCACTGCGCGCGACGCCGAGCCGAGCTTCGATCTCGGCAAGCTGCGGCGGCTCTTCAGAAACGTCGTGATCGTCAACAATCTCTACACGCGCGAACTGGCGCTGACGACGCGCGCGGCGGGCGAGGCCGACATGATCTGCTTCGGCCGCGCCTTCATCGGCAATCCGGATCTTGTCGAGCGGCTGAAGCGCGACGCGCCGATCGTCGAGGCCAACCCGCGCAGCTATTACGGCGGCGGCGCCCGCGGCTACACCGACTGGGCGACGCTGGACGAGGCCGCGGCGTAGGCGCCGCGCGCCTTGTCGGGTTGCGCGCAAAGGCGCATATTAAGAGCGTGCAACCCGACCTCTCACGTATCACCGTCGAACCCGGAAAATGCGGCGGCAAGCCGTGCATCCGGGGTTATCGCATGCGCGTTACGGACGTCCTCGGACTGTTGGCCGGAGGTATGACCGAAGCGGAAATCCTCGCCGACTATGAATGGCTGGAGCCTGAAGACATCCGCGCTTGCCTTGCCTACGCTGCGGCCGCCGTCGATCACCCGGTTATAGAACTCGCCATCGAAACTGCCGCCGAATAGCGGCATGCGCTTCCTCGTAGACACGAATCTTCCGCGCGCTCTCTGCCGCTTCGTTGCTGGCAAGGGGCATGAGGCAGAACACGTGCTCGACCTCGGATTGGCACAGATGCCGGATATCGTCCTCTGGCGTTACGCCACGAGCAGTGGCGCCTGCATAATCACGAAAGATCGCGACTTCATCACTCTGGCGCGCCAGAGCGGGCCGCAAGTGGCTGAGGACCGGCAACGCGCCCAATAGCCAAACTCTTGCAGCCGTTGAACGGGCCTGGCCTCTCATCCAGGAACGCCTTGCCGGCGGCATTCGCCTCGTCGAATGCCGCTGAGCGCTCTCAAGCCGCGGTCAGGCCGAGGCTCTTGAATAGGGCCACGTCGCGGTTTTCGCGGGGGTTCGGGGTGGTGAGGAGCTTCTCGCCGTAGAAGATCGAGCTCGCGCCGGCCATGAAGCAGAGGGCCTGGAGTTCGTCGCTCATGGTCTCGCGGCCGGCCGACAGGCGGACCATCGATTTCGGCATGGTCAGCCGCGCGATGGCGATCGTGCGGACGAATTCGAGGCCTTCGATCTCGGGCGCGGTGTCAGACAGCGGCGTGCCCTTCACGCGGACGAGGCGGTTTATCGGCACGGACTGGGGATGCTCCGGCAGCGCGGCCAGCGCGGCGATCATGCCGGCCCGGTCTTCGCGCGTTTCGCCCATGCCGACGATGCCGCCGCAGCACACATTGATGCCGGCGGCGCGGACATGTTCCAGCGTCTCAAGCCGCTCGTCGAAGGTGCGGGTGGTGATGATGTCCTTGTAGTATTCGGGCGAGGTGTCGATGTTGTGGTTGTAGTAGTCGAGCCCCGCCTCGGCGAGGCGCTGGGCCTGGCGCTCTTCCAGCATGCCGAGCGTGACGCAGGTCTCGAGCCCGAGGGCGCGGACGCCTTCGACCATCTCGGCGACGGTTTCGAGGTCCTTGTCCTTCGGGCGGGTCCAGGCGGCGCCCATGCAGAAGCGGGTCGCGCCGGCGTCCCTGGCGGCGCGGGCGGCGGTGAGCACCGCCTCGATGTCCATCAGCTTGGAGGCCTTGAGGCCGGTATCGGCGGCGAATTTCTGGGACTGCGGGCAGTAGCCGCAATCCTCGGGACAGCCGCCGGTCTTGATCGACAGGAGCTGCGAGAGCTGCACCGTGTTGGCGGCGTGGTAGCGGCGGTGGACGCGCTGGGCTTCGAACAGCAGGTCGAGGAAGGGCATCTCATGGAGCGCCAGAATCTCCTCGCGCGTCCAGTCGTGGCGAAGCTGGTCGAAGACGAACGCGTTCATGGCGGACCCGTGATGCTCTGACCCGTACCCCATCGCCCGGCGGGCGGTCCTCCGTCAACGTATTCCTAGCGTCAATTCCGGGGGGGGGGGCGGACACGCAGCAGCGGCAGTCTGCCGGGATGCGGGTCCGCCCTGTCCATTTTGCGGCGTCAGACCGTTCGCTGCGCCTTGTCCTTTTCGTTGGCGCTCTTCACCTGGTCGCGCACCGCGGCCCAGTCTTCGTCGGTGAGCTTGGAGAGTGCGGAGAAATTGCCGGAGCCGGCCTGATACATGGCGCCGTCGATGGCGACACACTGGCCGGTCATGTATTCGCAGCCGTCGGCGACCATGAAGACCGCGAGGTTGACGAGTTCTTCCATCTCGCCGTTGCGGCCCATCGGATTGCGCGTGTCGGTGCTGCCGCGGTTGGCGGCGCTGGGGCTGAGCCGTTCCCAGGCGCCCTTGGTCGGGAAAGGCCCCGGCGCAATGGCGTTGAGGCGGATGCCGTGCGGACCCCATTCGACGGCCAGCGACTGGGTCATCGCCCAGAGGCCCGTCTTCGACATGGCGCTCGGCACGGTGAACGGGCCGCCGTTCCACACCCAGGTCGTCAGGATCGAGATGACCGAGCCCTTCTTCTTCTCCTCGATCCAGCGCTTGCCGCAGGCGAGCGTCATGTAGAACGAGCCGTGGAAGACGATCGACGCGATGGCGTCGAAGCCGCGCGGCGAGAGGTCCTTGGTGCGCGAGATGAAGTTGCCGGCGGCGTTGTTGATGAGGCCGTCGAGCGCGCCGCCGTCGGCCCAGATCTGGGCGACGACGTCTTCCACCGCCTGGGCGACGCGGATGTCGCAGGCGATCGGCTTCACCAGGCCGCCCTTGGCCTTCACCCTGGCATTCAGTTCGTTCGCCGTCTCCTCCAGCACGCCGAAGCGGCGCCCGCAGATATAGACCGTCGCGCCGAGCGCCGCGTAGCCTTCGGCCATCTCCTTGCCGAGGCCGGTGCCGCCGCCCGTGATGAGGAAGCGCTTCCCCTTCAGCAGCCCGTCCTTGAACATCGTCCCGAGCGCCATTGCCGTCTCTCCCTTTGTGATGCGATTGACGCGACCGTAAGACAGACGCCGCGGCGGAGTCACTATGCCGTTGCGGGAGGGGATTCGTGGACGGACTTTCCTGGATGCTGGCCGTCGCCGGCGGCCCGCTGATCATTCTCGCGTTCGGCTATCCGCGCGCCGCGCGCACGGGCGGCCAGCGCCTGCAATCGCTCGTCGTTGCGGCCGGCATGGCGCTGGCGGTGAACATCGCGCTCGACGTGATCCGAACCATTCTCTTCGCGGTGTCGGCGGCGGCGCTCGACGATCCGCTCCTGTCGTTCGGCGCCGACGGGCTGGTGTTCGTGTCGCCGCTCTATCTCGCCTCGATCGGGATCGTCGCGCATATCGCCTGGGGGTTGATGCCGCGCGGCATACGCGAGGATTCGCGCATCGTCGCGCTGCCGGAGGACGATGCGCTGCCCTTTGTCGCCGGGGCGCTGCTGGCGGCGGCGACCGGCCTCTGGCTCGCCGGGCGGACCGAGCCGCCGGTCTCGCTCTCGACCTATGCGGCGCTCAGCCTCTTCGTCTTCGGCTTCTACTGGCCGATGCTCGCCCATGCGCTGGAAGAGGATGAACCGTCGGCGAAGCTGCCGTGGCAGACGATTACGCTGGCGGCGGCCGTCGCGCTCAATCCGCTGCCCGACCTCTGGGATGCGCTGCGCAGCGGCGGCGAGACGCTCTCCAAGGGCATGATCGCCTGGCTCGTCTCGCAATTCGCCCTGCTGGTGCTGCTGGGTGTCGTCCGCGCCCGGGCGAAATCGGTGCTCGCGGTCCTGCTCGTGGCCTTCGGCGGACACTTCGCGGCGGTCGTGGCGGGCGGGTTGTTCTGAGCCGGCACCGTTCTTCCCCTTTGTAGTGGCGCTCCGGCCGCCGTAAGAGACGGGCGCATTTCCGGGCGAGGACGCATTGGACGTCGTTACATGGCTGCTCACCACAGCCGGCGGGCCGTTGCTCGTCTATCTCCTGGCGCAGCGCCATGCCGCCCAGCAGCGCGGCCACAGCCATCGCGAGCTGCTGGGCGCGGTGGCCATCCCGTTCGCGACGAATGTGCTGATCAGCGCGGCCTATCGCTGGCTCGGCCTGCCGGTGCACCGGCTTCTTGGCGGCGGAATGGTCTCGCTCTCGCTCGGACCGGTCCTGCTGGCGCCGTTCGACATGCTGGTGCTGCTGGCGGTCACGGCGATCGTCTACAGCTCGATTTCCCAATCGCTGCGGCGTGAGGCGCAGCTCTTCCGCCTGCCCGAAGCCCATGCCTGGCCGGCGATCGGCGCGGCGACGGCGGCCTTCGCGGCGTGGACGACCGCAACGCATGCCGCGATGCTGCCGGTGTCGCCAGAGTTCTACCCGGCACTGATCGTCTACGGCCTGACCTGGCCGCAGCTCCGGCGCGCGGTCGACGAGGACGAGCGGCCGCATGCGCCGCCGTGGTGGACCATCGGATTATGCGCCGTCCTGCTCGCCAACCCGCTCGGCGCGCTGTTCCAGTTCGTGCGCTGGGGCGGTGCGGCTCCGGAATTTCTCGTCGCGCTCGCCTCGCAGATGCTGATGTTCGCGGCGCTCGGCTTCCTGCGCCATCTCGCGCGCTCGCCCTGGGCCGTATTCGTCGTGATGTTCGCAAGCGCCCTCGCCGCCGGCCTGCTGGCCTCGGCGGCCGGCATGGCGGCGGGCTTTCCGCGTTAGGGCCTCCGTCGCCGCCGGGGCGAGGATCAGGCGAGCATGGCTTCCAGCGTCTCGATCCTGTCCGCGTCGCGCGGCGGCTTGTCCCAGCGCAGGCGGTTGATGCGGGGAAAGCGCATGGCGACGCCGCTCTTGTGGCGGGGGGAGCGCTGGAGGCCTTCGAAGGCGACCTCCAGCACGAGGCCGGTCTCGCCGGTGTGGGTGACTTCGCGGACCGGGCCGAACTTCGCCTCGGTGTGGTTGCGCACGAAGCGGTCGATCTGTTTCAGCTCCTCGTCGGTGAAGCCGAAATAGGCCTTGCCGACCGGCACCAGCTCGTCGCCCTTCCAGACGCCGAAGGTGTAATCGGAATAGAAGGACGAGCGCTTGCCGTGGCCGCGCTGGGCATACATCAGCACGGCGTCGACGAGATGCGGATCGCGCTTCCACTTGAACCACTCGCCCTTCACGCGGCCCGGCAGATAGGACGAATCCCAGCGCTTCAGCATCAGCCCTTCAACCGCCGGCGAAGGCGGCGCGCCGCGCAGCTTCTGCATGTCGTGCCAGGTGGTGACGGGGACGAGCGGCGAGAGATCGAAGCGCTCGCGGGGCGTGGCGAGCAGCGCCTCCAGCCGGGCGCGGCGTTCGCGGAAGGGGAGCGGGCGGAGGTCGTCCTCGCCCTGCTGAAGCAGGTCGTAGGCGCGGATGCCGGCTGGATAGTCGCGCAGCATCCTGGCGGTGACGGTCTTGCGGTTCAGCCGCTGCTGCAACTCGTTGAAGGTCGTCGGCTCGCCCTCGCGGAAGACGAGAAGCTCGCCGTCGATTGCGGTTTCGGCGGGGAGGAAATCGACGACGTCGGGGAAGGCGCCCGAGATGTCCTCGCCGGTGCGCGAATAGAGCCGCATCTCGCCGTGATCGGAGATCGCCTGGACGCGGATGCCGTCCCACTTCCATTCCGCCGCATAGTCGGCAGGCTGGAGCGTTTCGAGGTCGCAGTCCTCGATCGCGTGCGCCAGCATCACCGGACGGAACTGGGCGCGGGCGATGCCGGAGGGCTTCTCGCCTTTGCCTTCGAGCCAGGCGAACAGCTCCGTGTACGGAGGGCTGAGGCCGGGCCAGACGAGTTCGATCTCGTCGGGCTCGACGCCGCCTATCGCGGCGACGGCGGTCTTGGCAAGACGGGCGGAGACGCCGATGCGAAGCGCCCCGGTCATCAGCTTGATGAGCGCCCAGCGGCCGTCGGCATCGAGCGCGTCGAGCCAGCCTTCGATGAGACGCGGCTGTTCGGTCTTCGACGCGGCTTCGAGGCCGGCAACGACTTCGGCGAGTTCAGGCGCGCGGTTGGCGCCGTGCCTGGCCGGCCAGATGAGTGCGACGGTCTCGGCGAGGTCGCCGACATAGTCGTAGGAGAGGCGGAAGAGATGCGGGTCGACGCGTGCCTCGGCGAGCCCGCGGATGAGGCCGGCCTTGGCATGCTTGAAGGAGAGATTGCCGGTGAGCGCGGCCAGCGCGATGCCGCGGTCGGGATCGCCCGTTTCGCGCATATAGGCCGTGATGAGCCGCAGCTTGCCGTTGCGCTGGGGCTGGTAGACGAGGCTGTCGAGGAGCTGGGCGAAGGCTTTCATGGGGTGGCCGCCCCAGTGCGTGGTTCGAGGCTCGCCTGCTTCGCAGACGGGCACCTCACCATGGCAAGGAAGAATGCGGGCCTAATTCCATCTGCCATGGTGAGGTGCCCGGCGCGCAGCGACGGGCCTCGAACCACGCACACGGTTTCAACCGCCTTCACGCCCCCGCCTCGACCGGCGGCGGCGCGGCGGGTTCGCCCTCGCCTTCCTCGTCATAGCCGACGAGGTGCAGCGCCTGGGCGTGGAGGCCGTTGGTGTTGGCCCAATGCACCAGCGCTTCCTCTTCGCCGTGGGTGACCCAGAGCTGGCGCGGCGAGAGTTCCTGCGCGGTGGCGGTGAGTTCGTCCCAGTCGGCGTGGTCGGAGACGATGAGCGGCAGTTCTACGAGGCGCTGCCGTGCGCGGGCGCGCACGCGCATCCAGCCGCTCGCGAAGCAGGTGACGACATCGCCGAGGCGGCGCGACCAGAGATCGTTCAGCGCCGAGGGCGGGGCCATCACGATCGCGCCTTCGAAGACCTTGCGCAGCAGCGGCGTCTTCATGTGGTCCGCAGCAGGACGGAGGTCGCCGAGATCGACGCCGTGCGCGACATAGAGATCGCAAAGCCGCTGCATCGCGCCGTGGAGATAGATCGGCTCGGCATAGCCCGCCTCGCGCAGCAGCGCGATCACGCGCTGCGCCTTCCCCAAGGCATAGGCGCCGACGAGGTGGCAGCGTTCGGGGAAGGTCTTCAGCGAGTGCAGCAGCTTGCCGATCTCGTCGCGGTCGGGCGGGTGGCGGAAGACCGGCAGCCCGAAGGTCGCCTCGGTGATGAAGACGTCGCAGGGCACCGGCTCGAACGACGCACAGGTCGGGTCGCGGCGGCGCTTGTAGTCCCCGGAGACGACGACACGCGCCCCGCTTTGCTCCACCACCGCCTGCGCGCTGCCCAGCACATGGCCGGCCGGCACGAGCCGCACCGTCACGCCATTCACGGTGACCGCATCGCCATAGGCGACGGCCTGGGGATTCTCCGTGAATGCCTCGCCGTAGCGCGCGCCCATGATGGCGAGGGTCTCCTTCGTCGCCAGCACCGCGCCGTGCCCGGCCCGGGCGTGGTCGCTGTGGCCGTGGGTGATGACGGCGCGGGCCACCGGGCGCACCGGATCGACATGAAAATCGCCCGCCGGACAATAAAGCCCCGCCGGTGTCGTGCGCAGAAGAGTCTCGGCCTTGGTCATCGCGTCATCCAAACGTCCGCCGAAGCGATCGGGCTGCGGTCCGCCGCCTCCTGTTATTCACGATATGTTCCTTGGCGTCGATTCCGCTAGAGTGCCGCGAATGAAACAGGCGCCTCCGGCCGCTCTTCCTGACGCGACGGTCCTGCCGCCGGTCTTCGCCGAGTGGTTCGCCCGGCGGGGCTGGGCGCCGCGGGCGCATCAGCTCGCAATGATCGACGCGGCCGCGAAGGGCGAGCATGTGCTGCTGACCGCCCCGACCGGCGGCGGCAAGACCCTGGCGGGGTTCCTGCCCTCGCTCATTGCCCTCTCACAACGCCGGCCGGTTTCCTCCCCCGTTTACGGGCAGGGTTATCGCATATGAGTGAAGAGGCTGAAGAAGAACTCTTTGCTCCACATGGCCTGGCGCATTTTGCGGGAGATGGACTTTGTCGAGGGGTGGAGGCGCAGGATGTTTTGCGCCATGCGCCGG
>JADZAI010000056.1 GCA_020852655.1 Alphaproteobacteria bacterium | reverse complement strand
TCGCCTGCGCGGCCGCAGGCCTGCTCGGCGCGCCCGTCGCCAGCGCACAGGACACGCTCAAGATCGGCATCATCGCAACGCTGTCGGGGCCGGGGGCGAGCTCCGGGCTCGCCGTCCAGAGGGGCGCCCAGATCGCGTTCGACGAGATCAACGCTAGCGGCGGGCTGGTCGTGGGCGGCAAGCCGCTCAAGATCACGACGACGACCTATGACGACCAGATGAATCCGGGCCAGGCCAAGCTCGCCGCCGAACGGCTGATCAACCAGGACAAGGTCAACATCATCTTCGGCCCCTCCGGTTCGCCGGGGGCCCTGGGCTCGCTTCCCGTCACGCAGCCGGCGAAGGTGCTGCAATTCGTCGATGGCTACGTCTCGACCATCCTCAACAACGAGTGGAAGGGCGCCTACGTCTTCAAGGTCACGAACAGCAACCGGGAATTCTCGGACGCCATGACGAAATGGGTCGTCCAGAACCTGTCCAAGGTCAAGAAGGTCGGGATGTTGGCCCCCAACGACGCTGTCGGCCAGTCGGTCGTTCCGGTCCTGACCGAGGCCTACAAGCGGCAGGGCATCGAGGTGTGGATCGAGTATTTCGAGCGCGGGACAAAGGAGTTCACGCCGCTGATCCTGCGGATGCTGAGTCAGAAGGTCGATATGCTCGAGCTCAACAGCAACACGCCCGGCGACTCGGGGCTGCTGGTGAAGCAGAGCCGCCAGGCCGGCTTCAGGGGCGAGATCATGCAGACCGGCGGCGCCGGGGTGGAGGAGATCGTCAACATTGCCGGCCCCTTCGCGGAAGGGCTGATGCGCTACGAAATGATCGACGAGACCCGCCCCGAGGTGAAGAAGTTCGTCGACACTTACAAGTCGAAATATGCCGAGTTCAACGGCCCGTCGCCGGCCTGGTACAACATGGCCTACATGCTCGCCGAGGCGATCCGGCGGGCCCAGTCGCTGGACAGCACCCGGATCCGCGACGAGATGGAAAAGCTGAGCGACTACAAGGCCCCGATGTTCGGGCCCGTCGTCTGGACCGGGCTGAAGGAATACGGCGTCGCTCACCAGATCTTCCATTCCTTCGTGATCCGCGAGGTGAAGGATGGCAAGGCCTCGGTCAGGGCCACGGTCACGCCGTAATCGGCTGGCGTCGACGCCGTCGTCTTTCGCTTTGGGGCATTTTCGGGCGAACTGGGCGCCGGCCGAGGCTGCACCGGCGATAGCGCTGTCGGGGGCGGGGCTCGGCGCGTTCCGCCCTGAGGCTCTATATGCATTCCTGGAGGAGTTTTTTTGCGGCGTCTTGGGTCAGCTTGACTGGGTTTCCTGCGGTTGAGGGGTCTGCGAGGGCTGCTTCGGCGAGTTCGTCGATGCGGTCGGTGCCGACGCCGAGCGCGGCGAGCTTGTCGGGGATGCCGAGTTCGGCGCGCAAGCCCAGCACGAAGTCGTGGAAGCCGTCGAAGCCGCCGGGAATGCCGAGATAGGCGGCCGCCGCGGCGATCTTCTCCTCGATCGCCGGGCGGTTGAAGCGCAGCACCGGCGGCATCACCACGGCGTTCGTGGTGCCGTGATGGGTGTGGTAGACCGCGCCGATCGGGTGGGAGAGCGAGTGGATCGCGCCCAGCCCCTTCTGGAAGGCGACGGCGCCCATCGCGGCGGCAGCCATCATCTGGGTGCGCGCCTCGATATCGCCGCCATCGGCATAGGCGCGCGGCAGGAAGCTCTTGACCAGCCGCATGCCTTCGAGCGCGATGCCCTGGCTCATCGGGTGGAAGAAGGGCGAGGAATAGGCTTCCAGGCAATGCGCGAAGGCATCCATGCCGGTGCCGGCGGTGATCGCCTTCGGCAGGCCGACGGTGAGCTCGGGGTCGCAGATCGTCACGCCCGGCAGGAACTTCGGGTGGAAGATGATCTTCTTGGTCTGCGTCCGCGAGTTGGTGATGACCGAGGCGCGCCCGACCTCGGAGCCGGTTCCCGCCGTGGTCGGCACGGCGACGATCGGCGCGATGCCCTCGAGCGCGGCGCGCGTCCACCAGTCGCCGACATCCTCGAAATCCCAGACCGGCCGGGTCTGCCCGGCCATGAAGGCGACGCATTTGCCGAGATCGAGCCCCGAGCCGCCGCCGAAGGCGACGACGCCGTCATGCCCGCCCGCCTTGAAGGCCCGCACACCGGCATCGAGATTGCGCTCGTTCGGGTTGGGATCGACATCGGCGAAGATCGCCCGGCCGAGCCCGCCGGCTTCGAGGATGTCGAGCGCCTTGGCGGTGATCGCCATCCCCGCCAGCCCCCGGTCGGTGACGAGCAGCGGCCGCTTCATGCCGAGCGCCCTGCAGTGATCGGCCAGTTCGGCGATCCGCCCGGCGCCCAGCTTGACGGCGGTCGGATAGCTCCAGTTCGCGGTGATCGGCATCAGCCTGCCTTCCTGAGATGGTAGGATTTCGGACGGGTGAGGGTGTGGAAGCCGATGACCGAGAGCGAGCCGCCGCGCCCGGTCTCCTTGACGCCGGTCCAGCACAGGGCCGGGTCGAGATAATCGGCACGGTTCATGAAGACGGTGCCGGTTTCGAGCGCCTCGCCCAGCCGGGCGGCGCGCCCGGCATCGCCGGTCCACAGCGAGACGGTGAGGCCGTATCTGGAATCGTTCATCAGCGCCAGCGCCTCGGCATCGCTGCGCACCTTCATGATGCCGACGGCCGGGCCGAAGGTCTCCTCGCGCATGAAGCTCATCGCATGGTCGACATCGACCAGGATCTGCGGCGCGAGATAGGCGCCGCCATCGTCCTGCGGGAAGAGCTTCGGATCGACCAGCGCCCGCGCCCCCTTCGCGACCGCCTCGGCGATCTGCTCGCGCACCACCTGCGCGAAGCGCCTGTGCGCCATCGGCCCGAGCGAGGTCTCAGGATCGAGCGGGTTGCCGAGCCGGTAGTTCGAGACCCAGGCGACCGATTTCTCGACGAAGGCGTCGTAGAGGCTCTCATGCACATAGATGCGCTCGATGCCGCAGCAGCACTGCCCCGAGTTGAAGGTCGCGCCGTCCATCAGCGTATCGACCGCCTTGTCGAGATCGGCATCCTCCATGACATAGCCCGGGTCCTTGCCGCCGAGCTCGAGCCCGATCCCGGGGCAGGTGCCGGCCGCGGCGCGCTCGATCGCCCGCCCGGCTTCGACCGAGCCGGTGAAGTTGACGAAGTCGAACTGCTTCTCGGCGATCAGGCGCGAGGCCGTCTCATGGTCGAGGAAGACGTTGGCGAACACCTCCTCCGGCACGCCCGCCTCGTGGAAGGCCCGCGCCAGCCGCTCGCCCGTCAGCAGCGTCTGGCTGGCCTGCTTGAGCACGACCGCGTTGCCGGCGATCAGCGCCGGCGCGACCGCATTGATCGCGGTCATATAAGGGTAGTTCCACGGCGCGATGACGAAGACGACGCCATGCGGCTCGCGCGCGATCCGCCGCTCGAAGGCGGCGCTGTCCTCGATGACGAGCGGCGCCAGCGCCGCAGCCGCGATCGAGGCCATGTAGTTCGAGCGCTCGTTGAAGCCCCTGAACTCGCCGCCGTATTTCACCGGCCGGCCCATCTGCCAGGCGAGCTCGGCGACGACCTCATCGCCCATCGCGTTGAGCCGCGCGACGCCCTTCAAAACCAGCGCGATCCGCTCGTCGAGCGGGCGCCGCGCCCAGGCCGTCCGGGCTTTTCGCGCGCGGGCGACCACCGCCTTCGCCGCGTCGAGGCTCAAAGCCGGCCGCTCGGCATAGACCGCGCCATCCACCGGCGACACGCATCGGATCATCGTCATCGTCATCGTCCGTCTGGTTGAAGAGGGGGATCAGGCGCGCTCGAAGCCGCGCCTCACTTCCCAATCGGTGATCCGGCGGTCGTATTCCTCCTGCTCCCATTCGGCGGCGCGGACATAATGGTCGATCACGTCGTCGCCGAAGGCCTTGCGCAGCATCGCCGAGCCCTTCAGCGCCACGGTCGCGTCGCGCAAGGTCTTGG
>JADZAI010000055.1 GCA_020852655.1 Alphaproteobacteria bacterium | reverse complement strand
GTGAGATCGGCCTGGTTGCGATCCATCACGCCGGCGCCGGGGTCGATGTCGGCCTCCGCCGGATAGGGCTTGATCAGCCGCTGGCAAAACCCGTGGATGGTCGAGCAGGTGATTTCGTCGATCGCGGCACTGGCGGCGGCGAGATTGCGACGATGGGTCTCCGACAGGCCATCGGGCAGCGCCACGCGCAGTTCGGTTGCGATCACGCCGGCTGAGAGGTCCGCGACGAACTCGCGGACACGCGACAGCAATTCGCTCGCGGCGAGTTCGGTGAAGGTGACGGCGGCGATGGCGCGCGGGGAAACGCCTTCGGCGAGCATGGCGGCGATGCGCCCAGCCATGACGGCGGTCTTGCCCGAACCCGCGCCCGCCTCGACCAGGATGGAGCGATCATGAAGGCTGATCGCATGGCGGCGCGCGCCATCGTCATTCAGCACTTTGGACACGTTGCTCATCATTCCGCCTCCCAGACCTGAGTGACTTCGCCGAGCCGCTCCGTGGCGGCCGGCATCTTGCGCTTGCAGTAGGTGGCGCTGGCGTTGGCCGGCAGGGCGAAGGCGAGGTCGTCGTAATCGCCGCCGGTATCCGGTCCAGGCAGGGCCGCGCCGCTGGCGAGACTCGCCCGTGCCGCGCGCAGATAGCCGGTGATCTCCACGAGCACCGCCTCGGGATCGTCGAGTTGAAGATCGACGGGATCGCGTGGATAGAGCAGAGAGGCGCTGATCGCGACGTCATCGCCGAGCAGCGCCTTGACCGCGAACGCATAGAGGCAGCGCTGAAGCTCGCGTCCGCCGTTCAGTCGGATGTCACTGCGCGGCGGGCGGCCGGTCTTATAGTCGCGCACGAGGGCGCGTTTGCCGTCGCCCGCGATGTCGAGCCGGTCGATATAGCCGGCGATGTTGAAGCCAGTGTCGGGGATCGTGACTGGCGTGTTCGTATCCCAAGGCGTCTGCGCGTCGGATTTCGGCTGCGAGCCGCCGAAGGGAACCTCGCCGTAGGAACGCGCGCCTGGCAGACGATCGTCGCCATAGGATAGGGCGCGGCTGGCCAGCACGCGGGCGTCGTCGAGGGTCCGCCTCCAGATGACCGCCGGCGGAACCGGGCGCTCGCTCTCCCAGTCGGCGGCGACGGCTTGCGCGGCACGCGCCACTGCGGCTTCGATGGTCTGTGCGTCGGCGGCGGCAAGGCCGCCTCCGGTTTCGAGGTCGCTCAGTGCTTGGTCGAGAACCAGGTGGACAAGATCGCCGATCCCGAGCGCGTCGAGCACGAGCGGTTCGGCGCTGCTCTGGGGTTCACGCCATCCAAACGCATAGATCCACACGAAGCTGAGCGGATTGCGCAACAGTCGGCGCAGCGAGCTGGCGGACTGGGTCCGGCCGAGGATGGCGAGGACGAGCGGATGGTCCGCCCGCACGAGGCCATCGTGGGACGTGATCTCCACCTGCCGCCAGTCGCGCCAGCAGCCTCGCGCGCTGACGGCTTGCGGATCGGCGGAGAATTCCTCGGGCCGGGCCATCAGGCGGTCAGTCTCGCTGAAGGCGTGTGCTGGCGTCGCGTTGCGGCGCAGATAGGTCTCTTCGTCATGTCCGGCGAGCAAAGGGCTGCGACCCAGGAGGCGCCCGTCGCTGTCGCGCCGTGCGCGCGAGAGGACGACGATGCCGCCTGCTGTGGCAAGGATCGTCTCGAAATCGCGTCGGTCGGCGAGATTGACCGGCAGCGGATCGAGCACCGGCGTCGCGATGATATGGTCGGGGATCAGCCGGTCTTCGGCGATCCCGCGCGGCCAGCGGGACGAATTGAGGCCAAGCAGCCGCACGAAGCGGCGGGGCGACGCCGCAAGCGCACTGGCCGGCATCCAGGCGATGCAGACGCAGGCTTCCAGTCCGTCGTCCTGTTTCAGGGTCTCGAGCGTCGCATCGACCGAGGCGGCGGGGCCGGCGAGCAGCGCCTTGCGCCAGATCGCGAGGGCTCGGCCCTTGAGGAAGGCTTCTCCGATCTCGCCAGCGGCCTCTGGTCCTTTCGCCAGCGTCTCGACCGCCAGGCGCAAAGCCGGGGTATGGTCGGCGCCATCGGGCCAGTCCTCTGTCGCCAACCGGCCTAGCAGGCGGTTCCAGGCGCTGGGCGTCGAGAGCGGTGCATCGCTTGGCAGGACACGCAGCCAGCCTTCGGGCAGCGATGCGAAAGGTCCGCTGTCCCGGCAGAGCGCCGCGAGCCGCCGCAACCGCGACTGCGACAGACCGCGGACCACGATGTCGGCCAGCGCCGCCGCAGCCTGACCATCGCGGGTGCTGACGGTGCGGACGCCGTGGACGAAGTGCAGGTC
This sequence comes from Alphaproteobacteria bacterium, assembly GCA_020852655.1. Taxonomy (GTDB): domain Bacteria; phylum Pseudomonadota; class Alphaproteobacteria; order Micropepsales; family Micropepsaceae; genus JADZAI01. The sequence goes on along the minus strand of JADZAI010000055.1, from coordinate 814 downwards.
GATATTGGCGTCAGCACGCAAAGCCAGGAAATGATCGTCATAGTCGGCTGGCGAGGCGGTCGCGATGGCGATCTCCGAGGGGGCAACGCCCGAAGCGAGCAGGCCTCGCGCCCAGCGCATCGCCTCAATGGCCTCGTGATAGGCCGTCGCCGCGCTGACGGCGTTGATCCCCGGCGCTTGCGCCGGTGCGCGTGAGATCGTAACGCCAGTATCGTCCAGCCATGCGGGAACGCTCCTCGGGCCGGCCGTCCACTGCACGGGGATATGGGCGGTGAGCGCCTGGAGCAGCGGCCGCCAGCACGGCGAGAGTTCGGTGAGCCCGACGATCTCCATCGGACCAAGGACCGCTGGCGCATGGGCGAGGCGCTCAATCGCGGCGGCGGCGATGTCGAGTGGCCGCAGCATACCGGACGGAAGCTGGTCGAGGACGGCCGCCTCCAGTCGCGCGATGGCGGCGAGGCGTGGATGGTCATCGGCCGCATGTGCGGCAAGGTCGATGCCTGCGCGCCAGGCTTTGTGCAGCGTGTCAGCCGCTGCATCGATCATGCCGGGCAGCGTTTTGATGCTCTCCAGTTCGCCCATTGGCGTGTCCGACAGGGCCGTCTGGATGGCCGAGCGCAGACTCTCGTCATCGATCGGACGGACAAAACCGCCGGCCAGCCGGACGGCGGCCTGCTCGAAGGACATGATCTGGAGGCCGTGCCGGCCGGCGCGCCCCGCCGCAAGGCGGCTCTCCCGCATGGCGAGACGGCCGTGAACGACCAAGGTGGATCGATGCGCGATGGTCATGGCCGTCCTCCTTCCGGGTTTTGCT